>CAZVEM010000261.1:0-8691 GCA_964626165.1 uncultured Nannocystaceae bacterium | reverse complement strand
GCCTGAAGGACGCCGCGATCGTGGGCCAGGCGGCTGCGAGCGACATCATCGGCAAGGGCGTGCAGGCAGGCCGGGTGATCCGGCAGTTCGACGTGCGCGACATCACCGAGGCGACGGCGCTCGCGCTGATGGAAGACATGCTCACCGGCAAACGGTGAAGTCGGGGCCGGGCGATTTGGCCCACGGAACACACGGACTACACGGAAAAATCTTTCGCTTCCGTGTAGTCCGTGTGTTCCGTGGGCAGACTCTCTGATGCCTTGGTTTCGGCTCAGCGGCGCCGGGTGTTCCGCGGGGCCTACGGTTTCTTCGCCTCGAACCCCGTCCGTTTCTCCACGTCGGCGATTTCCTTGAGCGCAGCGTCGAGTGCGTCCTGGTCCTTGCCGTGCACGCGCACGTGCGGGTAGCCGGTGGAGAAATCGATCGTCGCGTTGTTCTGGATCGGCACCTCGGGCCGGGCGGGCACCATACTGGGTCGGGCTGCCGGCGCGGGCAGCGGGGGCGGGAGCAGCGTCGGCAGCGTGGGTATCGTCACCGTGGGCAGCTCGATCGGCGGCGGTGGCGCCGGGCGCAGGTCGGCGAACGGGTCCCGCACCTCCTTCGGAATCGAGGAAACGTGCGGTTGGGTGACACCGAAATAGAGGGCGGTGAACCCGACGGCGAGCATCGCGATCCAGAGCAGGCGGGTTTTCATGGCGATCTCCCACCCTGCGTCAGTTCGGGTCGCGCCGCGAGCCGGAATCGCGTTTTGCCGGAGCCAAGTAGAACGCCGAAGACCCGGACGGATGACCGTCCGGGTTCGGCCGGCGCGTGCGGTCAGCGGGTGAACTGCCCGCCCGACGCCGCGTGATTCGCCTGGCGCACGCCTTGTCCCGCTCGCGCCGCAGCGCCTCGAGTTGGGTCGCCAGTTCCTCCCGCAATTGCCGTATCGTGGCACGACAGTCGTTGATCTGATCCCGCAGTTTTTCGATTTCGGCGGCCAGCCTGGTGCCACGGATTGTGAGATCGAGCAGCAGTTCGTCCCGCTGCGCACGCCCCAGGTCCGTGCGTTGCCGGATCGCGTCGGCTTCAGCGCCCAGCGCCGTCTGCTGCTGCTCGACCTGGCGGATCGCATCCAGATGCGCCTGGATCTTTTTCTCGACCGACCGGATCTGGGCCTCGTACCGGCTTGCGAGGTCCGCCTCGAGGCGCCGGTAGCGAGCGCCGATTTCCGCCGCGGTCTGCGGGCGCGCCGGCGTCAGGTCGGACGCTGACGGCGGCCGGGCACCGGAAGCGGCGGAGCCGGAACGGTGGGGAGCGGGCTGCGCGACGAGGACACCGCTGTAGAAACAGAGCAGAATCAGAGCATGGGTTTTCATGGTGAGAAATTCAGGAGGCGGTGGAACACACGATGGGCGTCGGCGGTGGATAACTCCCATTACTCGACGAAGGCCTTCTCGCCGTTGAGGTACCAGTTGCGGTCGTCCTCCGTGATGCGCAGCTGGCGCGCGGAACCGTTGCGGGCGGTGATCTCGAGAAACAGGCGGCCGCCCGTGTCGCGGATCCGCCAGCGTCCGGTCTGCTTGTCGCCGTCGGTCGTGAGGGCGCTGGCCCCGGGCACGCTGATCGAAACCATGCTGTCCGACTTGAAGCGATAGGTGCCATCCGCGTTCAGCCAGTGCGTCTTCTCGGAGCTCATGCCCTGGCTCGCCCAGAACTGGCGGACGGTCTTGCCCCGCAGCTTGGCGAGCCAGCGCTGGGCCAGCGACGTGTCGTCCGCGAGCGACCCGCCGCCGGAGAGCGTCGCGGCGGGCGTCGCCGCCGTGGTCGTGGCGAGCACCTGGCGCAGGGTCGCGTCGTGGGCCCGGACCCGCGCCGCGTCGCCGATCGCAATGGCGACGACGGCGTGTGACTCCAGGGCCGCGACATAAACGTCGAACGCGAGCATCCGCCCAGTCCGCTGGTGCGGCACCGACCAGCGGTACGCGGCGCCACGACGGTGACCGAACGTCATCGGCTGCCGGGTTCCTCCGCTGCCGCCGCCGCGCATCATCGCGGCGCCGAGATTACGGGCGACCTCGGCTTCACCGGCCGGGTCGTAGTCGTCGCGCCCGCTCAACAGGTAAACCTCGGGATTGTCGTCCCGCGCCGGGTCGAACGTCGCGCCCGGCGGGAGCACCAGCACGCCTTCGTCGGTGCGCTCGGCGCTCCAGCCGGGCGGCAACCGGACCGAGTGACGGTCGTCGAGCGCCACGAGTTGACCCGGGGCGGCGCCGGGCAATGCAGCCGCGCGGCCGAAACCGAACGCGGGCGACTGGGCGTACACGCCGGCACTGGCCGCGAGCACGGTGACAAGGAGGAGGCAGAGGCGGAGGGAAGTGTTCATGACATTCCATTCTCAGGCCTCCGCGGGCGCGAGTTTCACCGCGGGCCGCATTTTTTTCGGACTGCGGGGGTTCGCGGGAACGTCGCCGGCACTACCAATTCAAGCCCCGATCTTCCAGCTCTTTGCGCAGCTTCTTCACATCGAGGACGAAAACCCGCGGGCCGCGAAACGCGACGTACAGGCGGGAATCGTCCGGTGACCAGACCAGTCCGTTCATCTCGAGGTCGAAGGGTGGTTCAAGCCGGAGCAGGAGCGAGAAGTCGCGGGCGTCCCGCAGATCGAGGCCACTCCCGCCCACTTCACTGGCGAACCAGCGCCCCGAGCGGGAAAACGCGAACATTTTGGCCGGGCTGCCGTCTTCGCGCGCGGTCCAGGTGCGGATCGGCTGCAGCGCCGGGAGCGTGAAGGCACGAAAGCCGTCCTGGCTCAAGAACACGGCGCGTCCCGCGACTGCGGAAAGCCCGGCCCACCCAGGGCTCTGGATATCCAGTTCTCCGATACGGCGGGCCTCGTCGCGCGACCAGACCTGGAGCGGAGCCGACGCCTGGTCCCGCAGCAGGACGTACCGGTCTTCGACGATGGCGGCGGGGGGCGCCGGCGCAGCTCCGAGCGTGAGGGGCGCAGCACGGGTGGGATCGCCCTGGGGCCATAGCACGACTTTGTACTCGTCCGACGGCAGGCGCACAATCCATTCACCGTCGCGCCCGATCGACTGCAGGTGCGCGCGACCGGGCGGCGCGAGGACGCGCTCGGGCCCGAGGGCCAGCCGACCGGTCGGCGAACGCTCGATTCGGCGCTGACGGATGCCCTGGCTCGACGTACTGTAGGCGAAGGCGTCGGCCGTGAACGCGAGCGTCACGCGATCCTCGCGTTCACTCCAAAAGTCCACGCGCCCGGCCGTCGCCTCCCGCCGGGTGTCCCAGATCACCGCGCGCACGAGGTGGGAGGCGTTCTCGCGCCGGATCGATTCGAGCGCTCCCACGGCAAGCCAGTGTCCGTCCGGCGCGAGCGCGAGCCCTGCCGGGACCGTGCCGGGACGCGGCCGGCCGGAGAACTCACGCCACACCCGGGCCTCGGCCCGCGTCTGCACGGAAGGACGGTCGCCCGCGCCGACAAAGCCGATGCGCTGGCCGTCCGGCGACACCGTCAGCCCGCGCGGCCGCGCGGGCACCTGCAGGATGGGGCGGCCGGTGGCACCGTCCCAGAGCCGCAGCGTGCCGTCGAAGCCCAGAGTGGCCAGGCGTTCGCCCGTGCCCACGAAGGCCAGCGCATGCGGCAGCGTGGAGTGGCCTGCGAGCGTTTGCCGGACGGTGCCCGTGGCGGCGTCACGCAGATCGATCGCGTTGCGGCTGCGATTGCCGGTCAGCAGTTCGAGGCCGTCGCGCGACCACACGGGCGGCAGGCCGAGCACCGCATCGGACTGGGACCAGACGACGGTGCCGTCCGCGGCTTCGATCAGGTCGAGCGTGGCGGCCCGCACCACCGCGAGGCGCCGGCCGGTGGGGTTGAAACTGAGGGCGACCACGGCCGCGCCGCCGCCCGCCACCACGCGCTCCTGCCCGTCAGTGAGACTGCGGTGGCGCAATTCTCCCGCGGTGCTGGCGTACACGACGACCGGCTCCGCGGGATGGAGGGCGAAGGCCACCACCGTGCTGCGGGACGGCGGGAGCACGGTGAGCGGTTCCGCCCGGTCCGTCCGCCAGAGGGCGACCGAGCGGTCGGCCAGGAGGGCGGCGAAGCGCCGGCCGTCGCGGCTGAACCGGAACAGGCGGGCCGGTGAGCGCCCGGCTCCGGTGTAGCGAAACAGGATGCGACCGTCGGCGGTGTCGCGAAGTTCGATGCCGCCGTCCGCCGCCGGCGTGAGATAACTCGCGAGGTCGGGCGCGAAATCGAGCTGCGTCGTGGGCTCGGGAAAATAGGCGGGCAGCTCGGGCCCGGGGCGCAGGTCGTCGCGGGCGAGCGCGGAGGCCACGGCGCTGCGAACGGCAAGGTCAGGCTGCAGGCGCGACGCGCGGGCGAGCACGCCGAGGGCGTCGTCGCGCTGGCCCGCCTGGCCGGAGTTGCTGCGCAGCGTGGCCTCGGAGACGAGCGCGGCGTGCAACTGCACCTGCGCGGCCGCTTCCGCTGCGCGGGCGGCGACCAGGGCCGCGGCGAGCGAGCGGTTGCTGAACCACTGGGCTACGGCGCCGGCGGTCGCCGTGACAATGAGTGCGGCCGTCAGGCCGGCCAGCGCGGGTCGGCGGCGGCACCAGCGCCAGAGCCGTTCGCCGCTGGAGATCGGGCGGGACAGGATCGGTACGCCCGCCAGCCAGCGGCGGAGTTCCGCGGCGAGCTCCGCGGCGGTGGCGAAGCGGTGGGCGGGTTCCTTCGCCAGCGCGCGCAGGCAAATCACCTCGAGATCGACGGGCAGGTCGGGAAACGTGCGCTGCGGCGGGACCGGCGCGTCCTCGGCAATCGCGCGCAGCAGCGCGGGCAGGGAATCGGCCGCGAAAGGGGGCCGCTGCGCGAGCAGTTCGTACAGGATGCTGCCGAGCGCGTAGACGTCGGCGGCGGTGGTCGCGGCGTGCGCGCCGAGGCGCGCCACCTCGGGGGCGAGATAGGCGGGCGTGCCCATCAGCGTCTGCGTGCGCGTGACCGGGGCGTCGGCGCGGGTGAATTTCGCCAGGCCGAAGTCGCTCACGAACGGCCGGTCCGCTTCGTCGAAGAGAATGTTGCCGGGCTTCAGGTCGCGATGGATCACGCCACGCGAGTGGGCGAAGTGCACGGCGTCGGCCAGCGTGGCCGTGAGCTCGGCGATCCGCCGCCACTGGCCGCGGTACGCCACCCGCCGTCCCGCGAGCCTGCCACCCAGCGCGAGCTTCATGGTGAAGAACGGCATCTCCTGGTGTACGCCCACGAGGTAGACCGGCAGGATCGCCGGGTGGTCGAGCGCCGCGATCGTCTCGGCCTCGATGCGGAAGCGCGCCACCATCTCATCGGAACCCATCTGCTGCGGCTGCAGCATCTTCAGCGCGACGTCGCGCGCCGGCTGGTATTGGCGCGCCCGATACACGATGCCCGCGCCACCGCGGGCGAGTTCCTCGAGCACGTCGTGTCCAGGCACGCGAAAGAGTCCGGCCGCGATGGGCGGTTCCGGCGGCCCGGGCTCGTCCGTGCCTCCGGTCAGCTGCGCCCACGCGCAGGCCGGGCACAGGCCTTCGAGATGTCCGGCCGGCAGCGGCCGCCCGCAGGTCGGGCAGGGCGTGGGCGGCGTCGCGTTCATCGGGTCGCGCGCCGGAAGCGGCGGGTGGCGGAGCATTCCATGGGGTGGTCGACGGCAGGACAGCGGGGCGGGCGCGGGCGATTACCGGATGGGGCGGTGGGCTCCTGAGTGGCGACACGCGTGGCAACTTCGTCCGCCAAAGTCGACCCTTTCGCGTGCCCCGCCCTGGGGCGCCCACCTTAGCGCACCGTCACGGTGTCGGCGATTTCATACAACTCCACCACGGCTTCGCCGGTGGTGTCGCCGGCGCCGCGCACCTGGACCGTGTAGCTGCCGGGCGGCAGCACCGCCACGAGGGCGGCGTCGCGGCTGTTGTTGGCGAAGGCGAATGCGCCCACGGTGGCGAACACCGGGGCGAGGTTCGCCGGCCAGTTGTCGTTCTCGGCGAGCCGGACTCCGGCCGCGGACGTGACCTCGAGCCGCGGATCGGCGAGGAAGCCAGTGACCCCCAGGCCCTGCAGCGCCGGCCCGGCAGCACGGATGAGGACCTGCTTGGGACCGGTCCCGGTCAGATTGAAGCCCGCGATCAGGATGTCGTCACCGGTGCCGACGCGATTGCGGGCCGACACGTTGACGAGCCGGGGCGAGTTGCCGGTGCCTGTGTCGTAGGTCTCGACGAGCACGATGCCCGCACCCGTGCCGCGGGCCACGATGGAGCGCGCGCCGTTGACCGTCGGCACGAAGGCCGCGTCCCGGCTGCCCACCGAGAGCGGAAACGCCCCCACGCTTGCAAACGTGGGCGCGAGGTTCGCCGTCCAGTTGTCATTGGTCAGGACGCGCGTGCTGCCCTCAAAGAGCTCGAGCTGCGGATCGACCATCGCGCTGCCCACGCCGAAATTCGCCAGGGCCGGCCCGACCGCGCGGACAAGCACCGGGCGCGGGCCGCCGCTGACGACGATGCCGACGATCAGGTTCTGGCTGGCGGTGAGCGCGGTGCGCACCGAGAGATTGGCCAGCCGGCTCGTGGGGATCCCGCCGGGGTTCCGCAGGTCCAGCGGGAACGAAGGCGACTCTGCCGTCGCCGCATTCGCCCCCGTCAGTGACGTGCGTGCCGGACGAAACCCGTGCCCGCCGCCGCGCGCGGTGGGGGGTGTGAACGGCTCGCGGTCCGCGATCCGCGCGGCGAACTGGTTCTGCAGCCAGTCGCCTCCCCGGGTGCCGCGGAACGTGCCGGTGTCCGGGCCGCGCGGGTCGGTCTCGGCCGTCGCTGGGTACGGGCCATACCAGTCCCAGACCCACTCCCGCACGTTGCCGATGATGTCGTACAGGCCGTAGCCGTTCTTCATGTCCACGCCGGCGGGTTGCTGCCGGCCGTTGTAATAGCCCACCGGCGACGTGGCGACGAAGGGCGGCCGGACATGGTCTCCGCCGCCATAGTTCGCGTGGCTGCCGTCGATCGTGTCGCCCCACGGGTAACGCAGGTTCCCCTGGCCGCCGCGGGCGGCGTACTCCCACTCGGCCTCCGTTGGCAGACGGTAGCCGTTGGCGGCGAAATTGCAGAACACGGCTGCGGGCGTCCCGGTCTTGAATTCGTTCGTGAAGGCGGCGTCGGTAAAGTAGCACGGCGCGAGGCCTTCCTTCCGGCTGCGGGCGTTGCACCACTTCACGACGTCGAACCAGGACACGAATGTGACGGGATGCAGGTTGTTTTCCGGCGTGTCCGGCAGTGGCGAGAGGCTGGGCCCGGCACCGCGCTGGCCGCCGGCGAAATCGTAGCCCAGGTTGCCGCTGGCGTTGAAGTCGAAGATCTCCCGCCACTGCGGGAACGTGACCTCGGTTTGCTGGAGAAAAAAGGCGCTGAGCGTCACCGTGCGCGTCGGACGCTCGTCGCTGCCGAACGGGTCACCCTTGACGTCGCCCATGGTGAACGTACCGGCCGGGATCGGCAGCATCGATCCGGACGCGACGGCGGCGTCATCTTCGGCGATGACCCGGACGCGCGCGGCGGCGAACTGCGTTGAGAGCCAGTCGTCACCGGCGTGCCAGGCCACGAGCTTGTTGGCGCCCGGGGTCACCGCTGCACCGACGGCGCCGGTCGTTCCCGCGACGGGGCGGTACGTGGCTCCGCCGTCTGACGACGCTTCGATCCGCACCCGGGCGGGTCGTCCGGCGGGATGCGCGAGGTTGTAGGTGATGTCGACCTGCTTGGTACCGGCCCGGGGGATCGCGCGAACGTTCGAGAGCGCGGGCTGCGCGCCGGCCGTGCTGGCCAAGGTGCAGAGGGCGAGCACGACGCACCGCGTGCGACCCGGCGAAACGATGCGCGCCAGCCCGGAGCGACACGGGCGAAGGGAGGAAAGCGACGAGTTCATGCCTCCTGCTCAGGGAGGCGGGCGCGCGAGTTTCAGATTTTCTGCCGTGCCGGAACCAAAAGTCGCGCGTCACCGCGCCGCGCCCTGCAGCACGCGGCCGAGGTAGGCGAGTTCGTCGTCGACCTCCTCGGGCGAGGTCACGGTGCCCGCGATCTCCCGGCGCAGCCGCTGCCGGAAACGGTCCCGCAAGCGGTGCACCTCGGTCTTGAAGGTTGCGAGGCCGAGCCCGAGCTTGGCGGCGGCCTCCTCGTACGGGGGCGGCCCGGCCCGGCCTGGCAGGTAGGCCGCGAGGACCGCATACGCTTCGGCGCGGCCGGCCTTGGCGTAGTCGGCCTTCAAACCTTCGAGCGCGAGCTGCAACATCTGGGTGGCCCAGGCGCGGTCAAACGTGGCCTCGTCGTCCGGCGCGACCGTGGGCATCGCGGCCACGAGGTCGGGTTCGTCGAAACTGAGCGGCGCTTGCCCGCCTCCGCGCTTTTGCGCCGTGCGCTGGTAGTAGGCGTCGCGCAGAAAGCGCACCAGCGCGCCGATCAGGAACGAGCGAAACCGCCCGCGGGCAGCGTCGGCGCGGCGCAAGGTCGACTTCTCCATCACGTGCAGCAGGAAATCCTGCGTGAGATCTTCCGCCTCGGCCGGCGGCACACCGCGCATCCGGACGAACTGCAGCACGGGCTCGCGGTAGCGGCGGCAGAATTCCGCCAGCGCGGCCGCCGCCGCCGCTTCACCGTTCAGCGTGGCTTGCGCGAGCAGGC
>CAZVEM010000260.1:0-8712 GCA_964626165.1 uncultured Nannocystaceae bacterium | reverse complement strand
GGCGTGCTCTTCAAGAAGTTCGCCGATATCGACGTCTTCGATATCGAGGTCGACGAGACCGATCCGGATCGCTTCATCCAGGTGGTGGCAGCGCTTGAGCCGACCTTCGGCGGCATCAATCTTGAGGACATCAAGGCGCCCGAGTGCTTCTACATCGAGCAGGAACTCCAGCGCCGGATGTCGATCCCCGTGTTCCACGACGACCAGCATGGAACTGCGATCATCAGCGGTGCCGCTCTGATCAACGCCGCACACCTGCAGGGCAAGGAACTCTCGACGCTCAAGATGGTGGTGAGCGGCGCAGGCGCGTCTGCGATCGCGTGCACGAAGTTCTACGTGGCGCTCGGCGTCTCGCGAGAGAACATCATCATGTGCGACAGCAAGGGCCCGCTCCACCCGGAGCGGGAGGGCCTCGACGAGTCCAAGCTTGAGTTTGTGCGTGACACCAAGGCCCGCACGCTGGGGCAGGCGCTTGAGGGTGCGGACCTCTTCCTCGGCCTGAGTCGCGGCGGCCTCGTGACGCCCGACATGATTGCTGGGATGGCGCCCAATCCGATCATCTTCGCGCTCGCCAATCCGGATCCGGAGATCGGCTACGAGGAGGCCAAGGCGACCCGGCCTGACGCGATCGTTGCGACCGGCCGCAGCGACTATGCCAACCAGGTCAACAACGTCCTCGGTTTCCCCGGCATCTTCCGCGGCGCGCTCGACGTCCGGGCGTCGAGAATCAATGAAGAGATGAAGATTGCGGCTGCTCGCGCGTTGGCTGAGCTCGCGCGCAAGGACGTCCCGCAGTCCGTGCACAACGTCTACGGCGGCGAGTTCTCCTTCGGCCCCGACTACATCATCCCCAAGCCTTTCGATCCTCGTGTGATCGTGTGGGTCGCACCCGCGGTCGCAGACGCGGCGGTGTCGAGCGGGGTCGCGCGTATCCCTTACGACGCGGTGGCCTATCGTGAGCGTCTGGCGGGCTTGCTCGGCGGCGCGACGGCAGTCATGCGTCGTTTCGTCCGTTCGGCACAGAAGTCTCCGCGCGACATCGTGTTCCCCGAAGCCTACGATCCTCGCATCCTTCGCGCAGTCGATGTGCTGGTCGAAGACGGCATCGCGAGGCCGATCTTGCTCGGCTCACCGGAAAAGATCGCGGAAGTTTGCAGCGCGCATGACATCACGCTCGACTTTGGCGCGGTGAAAGTGATCGACCCCGCCACCGATCCCAACCTCGAAGAGTTTGCAGACCAGCTTTGGCAGGCGCGCGCGCGCAAGGGGGTGAACCAGACCCAGGCGCGCCATCTGATGCGGACTGATCCGAACTACTTCGGCATGATGATGGTCAAGCGCGGTTCGGCCCACGGCTTGGTCTCGGGCATGACGACCGCCTACCCAGAGATCATCCGCCCTGCGCTTCATTGCATTGGCATCCGCCCAGAGCTTCGCACCATCTGCGGGATGTACGTGCTGCTCCATCGCAGCGGTCTGCAGTTCTTCGCCGATACCACGGTCAACGTCGAAACCAGCGCGGAAGAGCTGGTCGACATCGCAGAGCTTGTCGCGGAGGAGGTTCGCAAGACCTTCGAGCTCAAGCCTCGCGTCGCAATGCTGAGCTACTCCAATTTCGGCAGCAGCCGCACGCCGAGCTCTGAAAAGGTTGTGCGCGCGGTCGAGATGCTGCGCCAGCGGCAGCCCGACCTCGAGGTCGAGGGAGAGATGCAGGCAAATGTCGCGGTCGACTACGCGATGCAAAAGCGCCTCTTCCCGCACACGCGACTCACCGGGCCCGCGAACGTGTTCATCTTCCCGAACCTTGAAGCGGGGAACGTCGCATACAAGCTGATGCGCGAACTCGGCAGCGTTCCTGCCGTGGGGCCACTCCTGCTCGGGATCCGGTCGCCGGTGACCGTGCTTGAGCGTGACTGCACCGTCGATACCGTGGTGCACATGACCGCGCTCACCACGACCTACGCGCAGCGACTTGAGCGAGAGCGTTCTGGCGCGGCCGCGGAGTGACGCGCGGGGCCTGGTGAGGCTGAGCCCGTCGGCGACCCGCGACGCGCGATCACGCCACGCAACGTCTTGGATGATGTCTGCGGGAGATCCCGCGTCCTTTCGGCGTTCATGGCCCTGCAGGACAAATCGCGCCGGTGCGGCGCGTCGGATCGTCGTGTTCCGCGTCACAAGGTGAGGGCGCAGTGACCTGACCCACCCCGTACAATCGGTGGGACGCATCAGTGACAAAAAACGGACACATCGCGCGCGCGGCCCCGCTAGCATGGCGAGCGCGGGCCCATCCGTGCTCCCACGCAGGACGCGGCACCGCGAGAGAACGAAGGAATGACGTCGCCAAGCACGCCCGAGAACGCGTCGAGCCCCGCACCCACGCCGGGGCTCGTCGACGCGCCCGCAGCCGCTCGGCCCGAGGATGGCCCTCGTCCAGGCGTCGGCAAGATCCGAAATCCCTTCGAGGTACTCGGCATGGGTCGCTTTGTCCCCGAGCGGATCCTCGACAATCGCGAGCTGGAGGAGATGGTCGAAACCTCGGATGAGTGGATCCGCGATCGCACGGGGATTGAACAGCGAAGAATCGCAGACCCTTCGCACTCGACTTCGGACCTCGGCGCTGCCGCACTGAAGGCCGCTTGCGAGGACGCCGACATTCCGCTTGAGGCGCTCGATGTCCTCATCGTCGCGACCTCCACGCCCGATACCTTGTTTCCGTCGACCGCGTGCTGGGTGCAACAACGGCTCGGGCTTGTCGGCTGCGCGGCCTTCGACGTAAGCGCAGGTTGTACCGGCTGGCTCTACGCGGTCGAGCTCGCGTCAGCGCTCTTGGCCAACGGCAACTTGGGTCGGAGCGGTACGGGCATGAAGATCGGTGTGGTCGCGGCCGAGGTGATGTCCAAGGTTGTGGACTGGACCGATCGCAGCACCTGTGTGCTCTTTGGCGATGGGGCAGCCGCGGCCATCCTGGCGCCGAGTCAGGAGCAACGGGGTCTACTCGCTTCGAACTGGGGCGCAGATGGGACCCTCGCGCCGATCCTCTACATGCCCGCGGGAGGGACTCGCAAACCCGCGAGCGAACACACCGTGGCGCAACGTGAGCACTCCGTGCGCATGGAAGGCAATCTCGTGTTTCGTCATGCGGTGCGTGCCATGACCGGGTCGACGGCACAGGCGCTCGCAGACGCAGGCATGACCGCCGACGACGTCGATCTCCTAATCCCGCACCAGGCCAACATCCGCATCATCGAAGCCACGCGGGAGCGCGTCGGCGTGCCCAAGGAGAAGATGATGTTGACCGTGTCCCGCTACGGAAACGTGTCGGCGGCGACGGTCCCGATTGCGCTGTGCGAGGCCCGGGCCGAGGGACGGGTGAAGCCTGGAACCGTGCTCGCACTGACCAGCTTTGGTACCGGCCTGACCTGGGCATCGATGATCTGGCGGTGGTGAGAACGGGCGCCAGCGACGCCCCGACGAGGCGCTCTCGGGCCTGTCGGCCGACCGCGAACCCCGGATGATCTTGGGCGGCGTCGGCGGTATCGGGGCGCGACGAGAGGGCGCCACGGTTTGTCACGTTGGCCAGCCCACCTGGATGACCATCGTGTGCTTGTCGCCGCGGTACGACCCCTGGCAGGCTGTCGAAAGACCCCGCGCGGCGCCTGGCCGCGCTCACCAAACAGCCCTTTGTTGCTCGTCGGTCACGTACGCCCGGTACGCTCCCTCCACGCGCCTCGGTCTGCATCGCGATTGCGCGGCCATGCACTCCACGGGGGTTCTTCGACAACCTGCTAGGTCGCAGGACCGGTGCGCGGCAATCGCTGATCTTTGTTCGCGCGGCCCATGGGATCCTATCGCCGTGCGCTCATGGGCATGGTAATTGTGAAGCCATGATGAGGGTCGTGTTCTCTCCCCGTAGTCTCTCCATGCTCTTCGCTCTCTCTGCGCTGTGCCTTGGCCTTCCGGCTTGTGATGGCGGAGGCGACGGCGACGGTGATGGCGACGCGGGGACGAGCTGCACTGATGAGTTCGAGGTCTGTCATGACCGCGATCTGCAGACCATCTGGGAGGCCAACTGCACCGAGTGCCACTCCATGGCAGGCGATCAGGATGGCTTTGCGGCCGACATCATGGACTGGCCCTTCGAGATGTGGCTGACGGAGGGCGACGCCTACGCGAACCTCGTCAACGTCGACTCGGCCCAGGCCACCTCGCTGAAGTTGGTCGCGCCGGGCGATCCAGATAACAGCTACCTGCTCGCCAAGCTCAAGGACGAGCAAGACGCGGTTGGTGGCGACGGAGATCCGATGCCCAATGCGTGGGAGGACACCGCGATGACCATGCTCAAGCTCGGCAATCCGCTGCCGGCAGCCCAGATCGCCGATGTCGAGCAGTGGATCGCGGACGGCGCTCCCGAGTAGGCGCGCGCCTGCGCGATGTGGCCCGAACTTCGGCCGCGCTCTCATCCCGGCTTGGGCTGGAACGAGTGCGGCGGTCCAGGGGGCCGACGCTTGAAGCTGGGCGATTCCCACTCATGGGGATCGCCCGCTGCGCGGAGAACGACCACCCCCCTCCGGGGGTGTCGCTGCACACCCAGGAACGCCGATCCGCGCGACTTGACACGGGAGCCCGGGCGCGGCACCTTCCGCCTCCCCTCGGAGCCCACATGGCGAACAAGTGCGTAGTTACCGGCAAGCGTCCGCTCGCGGGCATGAATGTCAGCCACTCCCATGTGCGTACGCACAAGCGGAGCCTGCCCAACCTTCAAGAGAAGCGTTTCTGGCTCGCGGGTGAGAATCGCTTCGTCCGCCTTCGCCTTAGCACCGCGGCGATCCGGCTGGTCAACAAGCACGGCATCGAGCACGTGGTCGCCGATCTTCGCGCCCGCGGCGAGAAGGTCTAAGCCCGGCCCGCACCGCTGCCGCTCCACCGGCGCAGCGAGTTGCGGACGCCGTCCTCGTTGAGGCGGGCGTCCGTGAAAGACACCAGCCGACGCGCGAGCAGATGCTGCGGATGCAGCTCGCCGCGCGTCAGTGCTTTTCTTTGCCGTTTCCGTTGCCGCTGGTGCCGGACTTGGGCGGGGCTTCAATCGCAGCCTGAGCGACCTTGGGGTCGACGCCGGTGCCGAGGATCAGCCACGAGCTTCCGCCGCTGTCACTCGCCTTGCCGAGGAGCAGGTTGGCGTCGATGAAGCCTCTGAGCTCCTCGGGATCTGCTCGCAACATCTCGAGCCCTTCTCGTGCCAGTGCGCCACGGACCTGATTGTCCTCGGTGCACAGGTCCATGCTCTCGCTCCACAGCGAGGTCCAGTCTTCGCCCTGCAGGCTTGCTTCCACGGCCCGCGCCCCGAGCCAAAGCTGGGCCGATTCGCGGAGCCGCTCGCGCGACTCGTCGGCCTTGGCGAGCGCGCGCAGGCGCTGCTCAATGATCTGAATCGCCGAAGCGGGCGATCCCCCCATGCTCGGCACCCGAATCGCGAACAGACCCAGCTTGCCACTCATGACCAGGCGAGCATCGAACTCTTCCTGAAGCACCCGTTGCGCCAGGCGGGCGAGGCCGCGGGCATGTGCGTCGGGCAGCCAGAGCAGGCGCGCCAACATGACCGATGCGCGACCTCCCGAGAGGTCGACATTCACATAGCCGGCGAAGGGCTTGGTGCCGACCAAGCCGAGGCCGGCGGGCAATCCACTGCTCTTCTTGCCCGAGGCCATGCCATCCGCGACGGGCGGTAGGACGGTCATGCGACCCACGCCGTCCTTTTCGCCGCCGCGCGACAGCGTGATCCCGGCTGCCGTCCAATCTTTGCCGAGCTTGACCAGGGCTTCTTCGACGCCGGCTCGTGATGGCTGGCCACTCGCGTGGACGACAAGCAGGCAGGTGCGGGGGTCAAAGAGCAGCGGCCATTGCTTCTCAAGCACGCTGCGTGTGGCCTTGCTCAGCGCATCCTTGCCGACGAGTGTCTTGGTGATGTTGCCGCTCTCATCCCCGTAAAGCAGGCGCGCAACGACCTCATTGGCGACGGCCGCGTCCGGGTCGAGGGGCGGGGTCGTCTTGCTCGCGCGTTTGAGCCCGGCCGCGTAAAGGTCTCCGGACTTCTTGTCTGCAAGTCGCAATGCGAGCGCGCCGATTGCCGTCGCCAGCTCGTTGTCGTCGATGTGGACGACGACCTCGAATCGTCCTGGTCGATGGGCCAGCTCGATCTGCGCACTCGTGCTTGCAAGATCGCGCTCCAGCGCCGCGATCAGGGCGTGAGCAGCCACCAGCGCCACGACGGGCTCACCGTGATGGTCGTGAAGCGAGACCATCAAGCGGATGTGCGCGGTCTGGCGGCCTTCCTCCGTGAGCCAGTGGAGCAAGAGCCCGTTGCTCAGCGCGACGACACTTGGTGGTCCCCAATTTGGCGCAAGTGCGAGCGAGACATCCGCTTCATCGACCGGATCGACCTCTTCGAGATGGACCGGTGCGAGGGTCTCTTTGCGCTTGCACCCTCCCGAGAGTCCAAGTCCGAGCAGCACGAGTGCCGCGCACGCGATGCTCGATCGGGTCATGGGCAGCCCCCGGGCGTATTGACGGGATCACAACGTTCGCTCCCTCGCGCAGGTGCCGTTTTGACAGGAGGACCCGAGCGGCCGGTCGTGAGGATATAGCCCTCAAGTGCCCAGACTTGTGGGAGCGCTGCGTCCATCTCTGTGAGCACCGTGGGACCATCGAGTGCCGTGAGCGATCCCGATCCGTGCACGAGGTCGAGCCAGTGCGAGCGGAGCGACGCGGGCTCGCCAATGCTCGCAGGTCCGGTTGGATCGCCAAGCGCAAGCTCGACCGCGAGTCCCAGGCTGGTGTCGAGCCGAGCGCGTTGGCGGCGGAGCCTCTGATTGGCAGACGCGACGAGCATCGAAAGCTCTGCTTCGCGTAGGGACTTGAGCCGCTCTCGCAGGCCATCCAGGGATGCCGGACCACCACGGCCCAGCCGCAGCAAGATCGCGGGCCTTCGTGGATCTGCGTCGACGCGGCACCGCAGATCTTCGACCGGCTTGGCGCCGTCCGCTTTGGCGCCACCGGCGGCCGCCGCACTGCCTTGCCGCTTTGCGCGGGTCTGTGCTCCCAAAGCGTCGCAGAGCACCTGGCCCCAATGAATCGCGGAGGGCGTTGGGGCGAGGGGCCACACGAACGCGCCGCCTTGAGCGCGCTCGACGATGACTTCGGAGGGTGGAGGCAACGCGACTGTCTCACCGGAGGTCTTGACCCCCTCGATCACCCCGGTCTTGGCCGCTTCATCCAAGTTCACGCCACCCGAGGACGTGTCGGGCGTGCCGGCCGTCGCGGGCATCGCAGTGTTGCCCGCGAGCAGTCCCGGCGCTTGCCCGCGCAACGCGTCAGGGGCAGGGGTTGTGCGGCGGCGTCGAGGCTGTGCCGGCAGATCGGAGAAGGTCTTGCGGGCGAGTGCGATCGACTCTGCGGGAGGACGCGCGGAGACAATCACCAAGGTCGCGGCGCGTAGCTCGAAATGCTCCGCGAGCGCGGCCGCCAGCGCCTTGTTGTCCATGCGAGACAGCGCAGCGCTCGGCTTGCGGCCGCTGGATTGAAGCGAGGTCCTGCGCCATGCCGCTGCGAGCGCGGCACGAGGCACGCCGCCGGGCAGAGGACCATCTCCCCGCGCTTGGCCCAGCGCGCGCTTGAAGAGCTTGTCGTCGGTCGTTGGCGCGCGGGCACGCTCACTCTCGATCCAGATTGCGCGCTCGAGGTGACTGTCTGGGACGAGACTTGCAAAGCGAACCTGAGCCGAGCCGACCGCCATGCTCGCCCAGCCGCCGACGTCCGCGATGCCGCCGACGGCATCACCGGGAGCGAGGTCTCGGCCCCCCATCTGCAGGTGATAGGCGAGCGCGTGCACGAGGCCATCGAACTCTTTCGGATCGTCCTCGGTGCCGACCTCGTAGGCCATCACCACAGCCGCGACGGGGAGCGATGCATCTTGCGCCGCGACCACGCGAAGGCCACAGGGCAGCGTGACTTCGAGCGCGTGGGAAATCGCGACGTCCTTTGCGTCTGCTGCGGCTGAATCCCCAGCTGGATCCGCAGCGCGAGCATCGGGGCCAACGTTCGACGCGCCGCTTTCCTCTGCCGAAGTTGCGGGGGTCGTTGGCGGCGCGTCCGAATCGGGCGCCGGACTCCCCGGCGCGCCACTTTCCGGTTGCGGCGCGTGCTTGGGTGGTGCCGCCCATGCCGGCCCCAACGCCATCAACGACGCTGTGAGAAGCGCCGTCACGCGCGTGATCCATGCCTGCGCGTGTCGAGGGCACACATGGCCCACGTGAGCGCAGGGTCCCCCGCCGCGCGCACTCGCGTCGTCCAGCGTCGACGCCGCCGCCGAAGTGGTCGGAATCGATGCGGTCGCTCCGACCGAGACCGACCGCCGTGTTGCGGCGCTGAGGGACTCCGCCATGCGCACCCTTAGGTTGCGCGATTTGAGGCGAAGGCGCCAGGGCCCGCGAAACGTGCGTCGCTACCGAGTTGGCTCTCGATGCGCAGCAGCTGGTTGTACTTCTCGATCCGATCCGAGCGCGACGCGCTGCCGGTCTTGATCTGCCCGGCCTCGGTTGCGACCGCGAGGTCGGAGATGAAAGTGTCTCCAGTTTCACCACTGCGATGCGAGACCACGCAGCGATAGCCGTTGCGGTGCGAGAGTCGCATCGCTTCGAGGGTCTCCGTCAGGGTGCC
>CAZVEM010000259.1:0-8720 GCA_964626165.1 uncultured Nannocystaceae bacterium | reverse complement strand
GCCGCTGAACATCAGCACTTCCGTGCAGAGGAACAGCCACATGCCCAGCTTCGCAGAGGAAACCTGCTGACCTGCCGTGTCGAAATGGTGGGCAACCCATCCGGGCCGCTCGTCTGAATGCGCGTGAGTGCTGCTCATGGCGACGCTCCTATCCCAGGCCTAGTTCGTGGTCTTAATGACCGTGGAAACCCTTGCTGCGGTCGATCTCCGGGAAGTCGTACGGACCGTGGGTCACGTGCGGGATCTCGTGGAAGTTGTGCTCGATCGGCGGCGTCGCCGTCATCCACTCCAGCGACAGACCCTCCCAGGGGTTGGCCGGCGCCTTCTTGCCCCACTTGAGGGCGGAGGTGAGCGTGATGAGCGTGATGAGCAGGCCCATCCCAAGGATGAAGGAGCCGATGGTCGAGACCTGGTGCATCACCTGGTACTCGGGCAGGTACGCGTAGTAGCGACGCGGCATGCCCTGGTGGCCAATGAAGAACTGGGTGCCGAAGGTCAGGTTGAAGCCGACGAACACAAAGATCGCCGACACCCCACCCCAAAACTCGCTGTACATGCGGCCAAACATCTTGGGCCACCAGTGGTAGAGGCCGCCGATGAAGGCCACGACGGTGCCGCCGACCATGACGTAGTGGAAGTGGGCGACCACGAAGTAGGTGTCGTGGAGGTGCACGTCCGTCGACAGGGTGGACAGGTACAGACCCGTCAGTCCGCCGATCGTGAAGGTCCAGAGGAAGACCATCGCGTACCACATCGGGGTGGTGAACCGGATCGAGCCACCGTAGAGCGTGGTCACCCAGCTAAAGACCTTGATTGCAGTCGGGACGGCCACCGCGAAGGTGATGAACGAGAAGATCACGCCAGCCAACTCGGACTGACCGGAGACGAACATGTGGTGTCCCCAGACCAGGAAGGAGATGACCGCAATCGCGACCGAGGAGAGCGCGATCGCGCGGTAGCCGAAGATGTGCTTACGGCTGTGGATCGTGATGATCTCAGAGATGATGCCGAAGCCCGGCAGCACCATGATGTAGACGGCGGGGTGGCTGTAGAACCAGAAGAAGTGCTGGAACAGCACCGGGTCGCCACCAAGTGCCGGGTCGAAGATGCCGATCATGAGGCTGCGCTCGACCGCGAGGAGGAGCACGGTGATCGCGAGAACCGGCGTCGCAAGGATCTGGATGAGCGCGGTCGCATAGACCGCCCAGACGAAGAGCGGCATGCGGTTCCAGGTCAGACCCGGTGCGCGCATCTTGTGGACCGTGACGATGAAGTTGAGACCCGTCAGAATCGACGAGAAGCCGGCGATGAACACGCCGAGGGTACCCAGAAGCACCGCGCCGCCCGTGGTTGACGAGTACGGCGTGTAGAAGGTCCAACCCGTATCCAGCGAGCCGGTCACCAGCGTGACGACCAGCATGAGCGCGGCCACCACGTAGATGTAGAAGCTGAGGAGGTTGAGCTTGGGGAACGCAACGTCGCGTGCGCCGAGCATCAGCGGCAGGCAGAAGTTCCCCAGCGCCGCCGGAACCGACGGAATGATGAAGAGGAACACCATGATCGCGCCGTGCAGCGTGAAGACCTTGTTGTAGGTCTGGGCGCTCATGAAGTCTTGGTCGGGCGTGAACAGCTCGGTGCGGAGCACCAGGGCGAGCACACCCGCAACCAGGAAGAAGAACAGCGTCGCCGCCAAGTACATCAGGCCGATGCGCTTGTGGTCGACCGTGATCAGCCATGACATCAGGCCGCGCTTGGAGACGAGATAGCTCTTCTCCTCGCCGTGGCTGTGGTGCGCGTGACTGTCGCTACCAGTGGAATCTTTATGGTGGGCTTCCGCGTGGGCCATGGGAATCTCCCTCACTTCACGGTCTTGATGAAATCGATGAGCGCATCGATCTGGTCATCCTTGAGACGCCCCTGGAAGGACGGCATCTGCGGGGAGTAACCAGCGACGATTTGAGAATTGGGATCAAGCACCGACTGACGGATGTAGTTGTCTTCCGCCGTCACCGTGGTGCCATCGCTAAGGGCCTCTTGGCGGCCGTACAGGCCCTTGAAGGAGGGGCCGGTCATCTTGGAGCCATCGAGGCTGTGGCAGGCCGGGCAGCCCATCGCACCATAGACGCGCTTGCCGTAGTCGGCCTTGGTCTCGCCGTCATTCTGCTTGAGCTCGGTGACCTTGCGGACGACCTTGTCGAAGATCTCCGGATCCACAACGATGACCTTGCCGAGCATGCTCGAGTGCTGGTCGCCGCAGTACTCTGTGCAAAACAGCGGGTACTCGCCCGTGAGGATCGCGGTGAACCACAGCGTGGTGTAGCGCCCTGGGACGGCGTCCTTCTTGACGCGGAACGCCGGGATGTACACCGAGTGAATCACGTCCGACGAGCTGATCGTCAGCCGGACCGGCTTGTTGAGCGGAACGAAGAGCGTCGGGGTCTTCTCTTCCGGCGGGCAGTCTTCCTTGTTGGACGCGAGCTCCTTGAGGCTGCCGGCCTTAAAGCCGGGGCAGGTCATCGAGGGACCGCCAGGGAAGTTCGGGTACTCGATCGTCCAGAACCACTTGGCGCCAGTGATGCGCACTTCCATGGCATCGCGGGGCGGTGAGCTGAGAAGCATGAAGTCGCGCTCGCCCCAGACGAAGATGACAACCAGCAAGACCGCCGGAATCGCGCTCCAGATGAACTCGAGCTTGGTGTCGTGCGTCAGCGGGCTGGTCTTTTGCCCCTTCGTCCGCTCCTTGTACTTCACCATGAAGTACACCTGCGCCCCGATCACGATGACCATCGAGATCGCGCACAGCGCGGTAATGAAGAGGTAGAGGTTGTCCAGCGCCGCGGCGTGGTTACTCGCCGTGGGAAGGAGCTGCCAGGGGTTCTCCGACATGGGCGGAGTCCCGAGTTTGCCTGGGGGAACAAGGAGGGTGTTGATCACGTGGCTGCCTCCAAACGGACGGATGGGCGACGGCGATCCCGGCGCCAAAACACTGCGAGGAACACTGAGATTGCGGCGAGGATGAAGACCCCGCCAAGACGCATGATCCCGACGGCGAAGGGGGCGTAGGTCCCCAACTCCGGGTCATAGTGGAAACACGAGAGCACGATGCGATCGACAGTCGTGCCGATCTTTCCTTGGCCGGTCTCGACCAGCGCGAACTTGATGTCGCGCGGGTTGTAGACCAGACCGTAGATGTAACGTGAGATCTTGCCGTCCGGCGCGACGAAGGTCAGCACCGCCGGATGTGCGTACTGGTCCTGCTCGGCGTCATAGGCGTAGTCCAGACCGATCTGGCCGGCCAGCAGCCGGATGTCCGCCGCTTCGCCCGTCAGGAAGGCCCACTCCACGTCGTCACCGCGCTCAAGCGAGGTCAGGTGCCCCTTACGCTTCTTGGCAGCCAGCTCGGGGGTCTCGCGCGGGTCGATGCTGACGGTAACGACGCGGAAGTTCTCGTCGCCGGGCGTCCAGTCCATCCCGCGCAAGGTCTCCGTCAACCCGTTGAGCTGCACGTTGCACAGCACGGGGCAGCGGTAGTAGTTCATCGTCAACAGCACGGGGCGACGACCATCGAAGTAGTCGCCGAGCCGCACGCTCTTGCCGTTCTCGTCGGTGAAGCGGAGCTCGAAGTCGATGTACTCGCCCAGATGCTCCTGCACGTCCAGTTCGTTCGCGGCCGGCGAGCGCATCTCGCCATCGGCCATCAAGACGGGCTTGCCCGGGGTGTACTCCGCCCCCGTCGGGCTCTGAGCCCATGCCGCGGCGCTAGGCACCAGCCCGAGCACGAGGCCCAGCCCGATGGCGCTCGCGAAACGACGCAGACGATTCTTGACGCGCTTCCCGTCCCGCTGCTCGGACACGCCGCGACCCGACATGACCGGGATGATCTTGTCGATGGGCGAGAGCATTGTGGACGGGGCTGTCATCGAGGTGCTTGCGACTGTGAGAGTGGGTCGGCGAAATTGGACGGGAGCGTCGCTGCGGTTTGGGTCGCGAGGCCGGTCGGACCGGAGAAGTCAGGGGTCTTGTGAGGGAGCCAGTTCCGCCCTGGTGCGCGGGCTAAGGGTTCTTCGGTGCCGCCTTGTCCGCGGCCTCTGCGGGAGCGGGCTGCCCCGTCGGCGTCGCGCCATCAGTCTTCGTCGGTTCTGCGGGCGCGGGGGGCGGCGTGGGGTCAGCGGGGCGCGGCGTTTCGCCGCGGACGACGGGCGCGGGCGCAGCTGCTGCGGCAGGGGCCGGCGTCTCGCCGCGTGCGAGTGCGCGCTCGCGGCGGAGAATGTCACTCATGCTCTCGGCGCCGGGCGCCAGGGGCGTCAACGGGGCGAGTCCCACAGCGGGGTTGTTGAGGACTTCCTTGCGCGACTTCTCGATGTCCTTGAGGGACTTGCCCATCTCCTCCTTGTACTCGTCAAGGAGGCTCCAGCCCTCGTTCGCGCGCTGCGCTTGGATCTCGTCGCGCTGCTTGTAGAACCACATGGTCACCGCCAACGACGAGATGAACACGAGGGCCAAGGTCACGATGATGATCTTCGCGAGTAAGCCCGCGTCGAGGTCCTCGAGCTCATGTCCGCCGTTGTGTTCGTGATGTCCGTCGCTCATGGCTTTGGTCCTGTCTCAGTGAAGCTTTGCGGGGGGGGATCGGGGCGGCGTCGTCTTCGCTTTGGCGCTTCGCCGCCCCGTCCTATCCGGTGTGGTACCGGTCGTTACGGTCCGCTCGTACTTAGAAGTTCTCGAAGTGGATGGACTCTTCGATGCGCGGGTCATTGACGGGGATGAGCTTGTTACGGCCCATGGACCAGCCAAACGCGGCGAGGAACACGCCGACTGCGCCGAGCCAGGCGAGGATGTCGACCGCTCCGAAGCGCACGGTGTTGAGGTGCTCGTACGCCAACGTGTAGTTGCCCTCGACCTTGGCCGCGACGTAGCTGTGGTACGCGTGCGCAGGGGCCGTCAGCCAGTAGATGTCGACGAACTCCATGATGAGGATGAAGCTACCGATCACCACGAGCCAGTTCGACGAGCGCTTGACCTCACGGCGCAGAAGCGAGAACCAGGGGAGGACGAAGCGTCCAAACACCAAGATGAGGCTCAGCGTCATGAAGCCGCCGTGACCGCGGTACCAGAACCAGTGGGTCTCTTCCGGCACGTCGGCGTACCAGATCAGGAAGTACTGGGAGAACCCGATGTACGCCCAGAACACCGTGAAGCCGAACATGAACTTGCCGAGGTCATGATAGTGCTCGGGAGTCACCACGTTCTTGAGGTGTCCCTCCGCCTGCAGCGCCGCCAGGATGACGGCCAGGAAGGAGAAGGTCGAAACCGCCGCTCCGGTGAAGAAGTAGACACCGAAGATCGTTGAGAACCAGTGCGGATCGAGCGACATCAAGAAGTCGAAGGCCGCAAAGGTCAGACTCAAGGCAAATGCGAGCAGTGCGGGCGCGGCGGCGAAGCGCATGCGTCCGGCCAACCTCGTCGCCTCGTCGGGTGACGCCGTGTCCATCTGCGTGGAGCCACGCCAGAAGAAGAACGCCAGGCCCGTCCAGATGAAGAAGTAGATGAAGTAGCGCAGCGTGAACGAGTTGACGTTCAGGTAGGCGCGCTTGTTGTTGATCAGGGTGTCGGCCGTGATCGAGTGCTCCTTGTAACAGGAGACCACGTGTCCGCCGTGCTTGCCCTTCTTGGCCTTCTTGTTCTTCTTGCCCTTCTTGCCCTCTTCCCCGGGCTCGTCGTGCTCTTCGCCCTCGCCTTCCGCGGCATGGGGATCGACGTAGGTGCCGGCGGCCTTGGCCTTGGCAATGATCTCGTCGCAGCCCTCGGTGGTCTCGTAGGGCACGTGGTCATGCGACCACTCAAAGAGCGACGGAACCGCACCACCCTCGCCGCGCGAGAACACGATGCCCATGCCCAGGAGGGCGACGATCGGCAGCGCGATCGCCATGTGCTCCGCGGTGCGACGCACGACGATCGACCAGCCCGCGCGTACGAGGTGCTGAATGATGACGAAGAACAGTCCGCCCAGGCTCAGCGCGAGCGCGAACATGAATCCAGTGAGGTAGGCGTACCAGAAATGACCGGTGTCACCCGCGCTCGCCGCATACGCTCCGCCAAGGCCGACGACGCCAAGGACGAGCCCGGCGATCGGCAACATGCGAAACTTGGAGGAGGGATCGAGCTCGATCTGCTTGCCTTCGAGCTTGGTCTTGCCGTGCGAACTAGCCATTGTTGCCTCCCTCTGGGTTGCCCTGCGCAGCCGCGGGGGCCTTCTCTGCGTCCAGAGCCGCCGCGTCCGCGGCTGGTGCACCGTCCGCCTTTGCCTCCGCCTTCACTTCGGCGGGGGCGGGCTCGACCTGCTGGCGTCCGGCATCAAGCGCGGCAACCGGGCTCTTTGCGCCACCGGCCATCGCATCTGGATTGGCCGGGGTGTCATCCCAACCCTTCTTCATGCCGTGGGTCTGCAGCACGCGAACCCATGCAGCGATCGCCCAGCGGTCCTCGACCGGGATCTGCGACGCGTAGCCGAGCATGGTGCCGCGACCGTTCGCGATCACGTGATAGATGTATCCAACGGGCGCAGAACGCAGCTTCTCTTGGTGAAAGGAAGCTGGCTGCACCGAGAATCCACCGCCTCGGCGGGTTGCCATACCGTGTCCCCGACCGGTTTGGTCGTGGCAGGGCGCGCAGTAGATCTCATAACGGGCGCGACCGCGGTCGAGCAGCTTGCCGTTGACCTCCATGCCGGCCGGCATGGTCTCGACAAGGTTGCCCTCAAGATCGATGCCGCGGAACAAGTGGTCGTCGTGCTGCAGGTGGCCGCGCGCGATCGTTCCCTTGACCGGAAGCCGAGCCGCACGGCCGTCATCGAAGAACTCGTTGACTTCCTGCGCCTCGAACTTCTGCTGGAAGTCCATGTTGGGGTTGAGGTGAATCGGCGGGCTGTCGCCGCGCGTGCCCTGGCAGGCGACGCCGGCCAACGAGCACGCGAGCCCCATCAGCCCAGCGAGCTTGGCGACCGTGTGGGTCGAACTCGAGCGAGTTGCGTGGTGCATCAGTCTTCGACCTCCTCGACGCTCAGCGCGCCGGTGGACTCGAGCAGCTTGCGGGTCTTCTCCGCGTCGTAGCGAGGATCCACCGACTCGATCGCGATGAAGAAGCGGTCGTCGGTGACCCGGGCAAAGCGGGCGCTATTGAAGAGCGGGTGGTGAAAACGGGGGAGCCCGTTGAGCCCCATCATGCCGATCAGCGAGCCGAACGACGCGAAGAGGACGCCGCACTCGAAGGTGACTGGCACGAAGGCCTGAAACACGAAGTACTGCTTGCCCTGGAAGATCAGGGGGTAAGCGATGGCCGAGGCCCAGTACTGCAGCAGGAACCCGAAGGAGGCGCCCGTCATGCCGCAGAAGAAGACGATCCAGGGCAGCATCGAGGGCTTGAGTCCCATTGCCTTGTCGAGGTTGTGTACCGCGAAGGGCGTGTAGGAATCCCAGCGCTGGTAGCCCGCATCGCGGACCTTCTCGCAGGCCTTAAAGACTGCCTTGGGTGTGTCGTACTCGGCCAGAAGGCCGAAGGTCTTAGGCTTGGCCATGACTTAGTGCTCCTCCCCGTAGTGCGGGTCAGCGATGTCGAGCACGCTCTTGACCTCTGCGATGGCAATCATCGGCAGGAAGCGGACAAAGAGCAGGAACAGGAACATGAAGAGTCCAAACGAGCCGAGGAACAGCGCCCAGTCCCAGATGGTCGGGGTGTAGTAGTCCCAGCTGGACGGCATGAAGTCGTGGTGGAGCGAAGTCACCGTGATGACGAAGCGCTCGAACCACATGCCGATGTTGACGAAGATGGACAGCACAAAGAGTGCAGCCGGGCTGCGTCGGATCGACTTGAACCACACCAACTGCGGCGAGATGACGTTGCAGCTCACCATCGTCCAGTACGCCCACCAGTAATCGCCGAATGCGCGGTTGATGAACGTGAAGGTCTCGTAGGGGTTGCCCGAGTACCAGGCGATGAAGAACTCCATCGCGTAGGCGTAGCCAACCAGCGTACCGGTCAAGAGGATGACCTTGGCCATCGCCTCAAGGTGCTTGATGGTGATGATGTGCTCGAGCTTGTACATGGCTCGGAGCGGGATCAGCAGCGTCAGCACCATCGCAAAGCCAGAGAAGATGGCGCCTGCGACGAAGTAGGGCGGGAAGATCGTGGTGTGCCAGCCCGGGAGCTGCGAGACCGCGAAGTCGAAGGAGACGATCGTATGGACCGAAAGGACCAGCGGCGCCGCCAGACCCGCGAGGAGCAGGTAGGCCTTCTCATAGTGCTGCCAGTGGCGGGTCGAGCCGCGCCAGCCCAGCGAGAAGATGCCGTAGGCGTACTGCGCGATCTTCCACTTGGACCGGTCGCGCATCGTCGCCAGGTCAGGAATCAGACCCATGTACCAAAACAGCAGCGAGACGGTGAAGTAGGTCGCGACCGCAAACACGTCCCAGAGGAGCGGGCTGCGGAAGTTGGGCCACATCGCCATCTGGTTCGGCAGCGGGAACATCCAGTAGTCGACCCAGGGACGACCGGTGTGCACGCCCGGGAACATACCCGCGCAGATAACCGCGAAGATCGTCATCGCCTCCGCGGCGCGGTTGATCGAGGTTCTCCACTTCTGGCGGAACAAGAACAAGATCGCCGAGATCAGCGTACCGGCGTGACCGATACCGACCCAGAAGACGAAGGTCGTGATGTACACC
>CAZVEM010000258.1:0-8736 GCA_964626165.1 uncultured Nannocystaceae bacterium | reverse complement strand
CCCGCTCTGCACGGGGAGGTGCATGAACGGCATCACCTTAGGCTCGGTGGCGATGCACTCGATCAGCGCGTCGTCGAAATCGAGCGGGTAGGGGCTGGTGAAGCGCACGCGCTCGATGCCTTCGACGCGGCACACCGCGCGGACAAGCTGCGCAAAGTCGACAGACTCCCAGCGATACGAGTTGACGGTCTGTCCGAGCAGGGAAACTTCACGATAGCCGCGTCGGGCGAGGTCGCCGACGAGTCGTAGGACCTCGCCCGGCGGGACTCCCCGCTCCCGACCCCGAGTGAAGGGGACGACACAGAAGGTGCAGAATTTGTCGCAGCCACGTTGAATCGTCACGAATCCGCCAACGTGGTCGTCGTTGGCGACTGCAACGAGTCCCTCATAGACCTCCTCCTTGTCGAGCTGGACGTCGATGACGTGCTCGCCTGCGCGCGCACGGGTCACGAGCTCTGCGATGCGCCGATAGCTGTCGGGTCCGGCGACCACGCGCACATGCGGGGCCTTCGCTGCGATCTTGTCACGGAGATGCTCGGCCATGCAGCCGGTGATCCCGATGACGAGGTCCGGCCGCTGTGCGCGGTAATCCAAGAGCTGAGAGGCGCGACCCCACACCCGTTCTTCGGCCTTCTCTCGGACGGCACAGGTGTTGATCAACACGACGTCGGCCTCCGCGGCGTCTTTGACACTCTGATAGCCGGCACCTGTGAGCTGGCCGAGGATCAGCGCAGAATCCGCCTCGTTCATCTGACAGCCGAAGGTCTCGACATAGACGCGCGCCCCGTGTCCGGCCGAGCCGGCGGAGTCTCGTTGCTGTCCACCGATCGGCATGGTGTCCAGCGCCCCTGCGGCGGCTGGAACACGCAATGCGTCCACGGCGGTCGTGTCTGGGGTGGCAGCGCCTCGACCCCGAATTTGAACCAGTCCGGCCATTGGCCGGCCATGCTACGCGATGCTGCCCCCGTCGGCCACGCCGCGAAACGGGGCTTTGGGCGCTCTGGCGGCCGACGGCCCTGCGCCCTAAGCTCCCGACGCCATGCGCGACAACGAACTCCTCTCCAGTCCAGTCGCAGCGGGTTGTGTGACGCGCGGAGTCGTGGCGCTGCTCGCCTCCGTTGCGCTCCTCGCTGGCTGCTCTTCACCGACAAGTCCGGCGCCGGGCAAGGGTCCAGCGTCAGGTGGTGGCGCAAAGAATCAGGGTGCGACCGACGACGAGGCGCTGCCCGACGGAGCGGTCGGCAAGGGCAAGTCGACTGCAAAGCCGCTCGGTCCGATCCCCGAGGGTCCAGTCGCGACGATCGACGGTGATCCCATCACCCGTGAGGCGTTCATAGAGCTCCACGAGCTCAAGCGTGCCAAGTACGCTGAGCGCGGACGTGAGATGCCGGCGGCTGCGGATCGCCGCTACCGACGTTCGCTGACGGAGCGCTTGATTTACGAAGAGCTTCTCAAGCGTGAGGCTCAAAAGCTCGGTGTCGACTACGATCCGGCGGCGCTTGAGCAGCGCAAGCTGTCGCAGCGACGTGGCATTCAAGATTGGGCCACCCACCTCGTGCGTCGTGGTGAGAGCGACAAGAGCCTCGATGCACAGTACATCGCCGAGCTGCGTGAGCGGGCCATCCTGACCAAGCAAGGCGCGCTGACGGTGACCGACGCCGACATCGACGCCGAGTACGAGAAGGTTCGACGAAACTACATCAAAGACGCGGAGCGCATCCGTGCTTCGCATATTCTGGTGCAGATCGGACCTGATCCGCACGGCGGTGGGCACGAGGCCGCTCCGACCGACGCGCAGAAGAAAGAGTGGGAGGAGGCGGCGATCAAGCGAGCCAATGAGATCCACGCCAAGGTCACGGCACCTGGCGCTGACTTTGCTTCGATCGCCAACGAGGAATCTGACAGCCCGACGCGGTCGAAGGGGGGAGACCTTGGCATGCCCTTCACAGCCGATCGCATGCCCGCAGAGTTCTCCGAGGTCGCATTTGCACTCAAGCCGGGCGAAATCTCCAAGCCGATCGTGACCAAGTTCGGCGTTCACATCGTCAAGTTGGTCGCGAAGTATCCGCCCGGCGAGCTGCCGCGCGACGCGTTGGCCGACCAGATCCGCGATCGGCTGTCGAATCAGCGCTTCCACAAGGGACGGCGCGATCTCAGGGACCGGCTCTACAAGGACTACAAGGTCGTCAATCTCATGGCGGAGTCACTTGGGCCCGAGCCGACCCCGGTGAAACCCAGTGGCCGAGGCAACAAGGGCGCGGCCGGTGACCCGCACGCGAATCTCGACGACGCCACACGCGCCGAGATCGAGGCGAAGGCCGCCAACGCGGGCAATGGCAACGCCGGCCCGGGCGAAGACGATGGCCCGCCTCCGATCGCTGAGGGCGAAGCGGTTCCCGTCGAGTGAGTCAGCCCGCGGCGGGCAGACTGCACCCGCAGCGCTCGCGCTGGCCACGTCCAAGCCGCAGCCAAACTCCCCGCGCCCTGCCGAGTCAGACTGCGGAGCGAAGCGTGCTCAGCTGGTGCGGCCGGCGCCGGAGGGGCGCTCGCTCGCCGTGAGCGATTCGAAACAGGACGCCGTCGCGCGCAACTTTTGCGGGGGCACGGTTTCGGTCCTTCTGCTAGTTTTGGTAGGTGTTTCCGCAGACGCGCACACTGAGTCTCATGGTGCCCGCGGCGCTGCTCGTCGCAACGCTGCTCCCTGCAACGGCGGAGGCGATCGTTCGACCGGACCAGCTGCGTGCTCGCGGACGACTTGAACGGCCCGATGGACGCGTATGGGACGTGTCACGCGAGCTTGTGCCGGGCGCGAAAGGGGCACGAGCTCGTCTCAAGGCTGATCTCGAGACGCGCGTTGGACTCGTGCAGGTCTGGTCCGACCCCGCTCAATCCGCGTTTGCGCGCGTGCTTTTCCTGGACGCGCCGCGCCTCCCAGGTGCGACAGGAAGCACCGACGAAGCCTTCGCTGCATTGATCCGTGCGGTTGAGCTGCTGCCCGGGCTGATGGAGCCTGCGCTGCGCGGCGCCGACCTTCGCGTCGTCCATGACCGTCGCGACGGAGCACGTCGAGATCTTGCCCTGGGTCTATACGTCGACGGAGTGGCAGTCATAGGCGCTTCGCTCTCGGCGAGCTTCTTCCACGGGCGTCTGGTCGCAGTGCGAAACGACCTGCCGGCGACGCTCGAGCGAATCGGGAGCGGCACGCAGGGCGCACTCATCGGCGATGCGTCAGCATCCGCCGGCGCGCTGTCGTGGATGCAATCCCAACGGCTCGAAGAGGCGAAGCAGCGCGGTCTCTCCATGCAGGCGGTCGATGCGTTTGGCGTTGAGGTCTTGCCAGGCGCGCAGTGGCTCGTCGCTCGCGATGGCGTTCGCCATCGCGGCCTGATCAAGGTGCGCACTGCGATCGTCAGCGCCCATCGTCCTGCCAGCGCGTGGCGTGTCTACCTCGATGCGAACACCGGCGAGGCAGTTGCCCGCGAGCCCTTGCTCATCTTCGATCAGGCCAACGCACGATTCTCCGTCCCCGAACGCAGCCCCATGTTCGGATCACAAGAGTACGTCGCCTCCGGGCAGAATCTGGTCGTCGATGGCGTCCAGCAGCAGTCCGACGCGCAAGGGAACTTCGAGATCGGGCAGGCGCCCAAAGGCAGCCTGGTCGAAGTGCTGCCGAGCAGCGCAGAGGTGACCGTCACAAGCCAATCGCCCGGGTCGGATTTTGGCACTGTGACCTTGGTGCCCCCCACGTCGGCGGTCGTTTGGGGCAGCAACGACGAAGAGTTCTCCGGCGCGGTCGCGGCGACACTCGTGCATGGCGCGATCGTCCAGCAGTGGGTGCGACCGCTCGTGCCCGAGCTCGAGTGGGTCAACACCCCGCTGGTCGCGACTGTCAACATTGACGACCAATGCAACGCGTATTCGGATGGCGACGGCATCTTCTTTTTTCGAGCGAGCGACGCCTGCGAGAACACGGGTCGCATAGCGGACGTGATCTATCACGAATACGGCCACTCGATTCACACACAGTCGCTCATCCCCGGGATTGGCCAGTTCGATAGCGCGCTCAGCGAGGGCATTAGCGACTATCTCGCTGCCACCATCACCAACGATGCAGGCATGGCTCGCGGGTTCTTCTATACCGATGAACCGCTCCGCGACCTCGATCCGGTTGGCCTGGAGTACAAGTGGCCCGATGACATCGGAGAGGTCCACTATGAGGGGCAGATCATCGCAGGGGCGCTCTGGGACCTTCGCAAGAGCCTGATCGAGAAGCACGGTTTTGAAGAAGGCCGGGCGATCACGGACCGCCTGTGGATGGAGTCGATCCGCCGGGCCACCGGCCTCCTCAGCATGTACCCCGAGGCGTTGCTCGCGGACGACGATGACGGCACGCTCGCAAACGGCACGCCCAATGCCTGCCTCATTCGCGAGGCCTTTGCGCTGCACGGCCTGTATCAAGCCGACGTCGAGTTCTCGCCCGCTTCGCTCCTTCCGGCGGAGTCCCCCCAAGAGGTCAGCGTCACGGTCGGCGAGGGGATACCGGGCTGCAGCGAGAGCCTGACGGCGACGCTATGGTTCAAGCCGCGGGGGGCATCCGACGCTGAGGCACAGTCGATCGCGATGACCGCCAACGGATCCGTCCACACCGCGAGCCTACCCGCTCAGGCTGCCGGGACCGTGCTCAACTACGCGGTTGTGCTCAACTTTGCATCGGGCGGATCGCAGCGGCTGCCAGGCAACATTGCGGATCGTTGGTACGAGGTCTATTTCGGCCCCACCACGCCGATCTATTGCACAAGCTTCGAGAGCGCCGTAGACCTTGCGGACTGGAACCTACAAGGGTTCGAGTCAGGGGCTCCGGCGGGTTTGGCTGGCGATCCCGATGCCGCGACCGACGGCGGCGCGGTGTTGGGCGTCAACCTCCAAGGCGCTTATAACCCTGCCGCGGTGTACAGCGCGGTCTCCCCGGTCATCGCCACGGAGGGTTGGAGCAACGTTCGACTGCAGTACCAGCGCTGGCTCGAAGTGGAAGATGGCATCTTTGACACCGCGGGGATTCGGGTCGACGGCGAGCTTGCGTGGCAGAACTACGCGGCCGGCGACGACGACGTCAACACCCATACGCACCACCGCGACGGAGAATGGCGCTTTCACGATCTGGACTTGAGCTCGACGGCCCAAGACGGCAGCGTGCAAGTTCGCTTCGAGTTGCAGTCGGATGGGGGACTTGAGTTCGGCGGCTGGAACATCGACGAGTTTTGTATCGTTGGGACTCAGCCCATCGCTTGTGGGGATGGCGTGGTCGCGGGCGTCGAGGAATGTGACGATGGCAATGGCAATTCCGACGGTGCGGCGGATGCCTGCCGCACCAACTGCACCCTGCCGACCTGTGGCGACGGCGTCGTCGACAGTGGCGAGCAGTGCGACGGTGATGAGGACTGCAGCGACGACTGCACCATCATGGGCACTACGGGGGAAGAGCCGGAGGATGACTTTCAGCTTCGCGAGCGCGGATGCGGCCCTTGTAGTAGCGGCGACCGCAAGGATCTGCCCGTGGGCGCAGTCGGGCTCTCGCTTCTGGTGCTGCTGAGACTCCGAGCGAGTCGCCGTCGTCGCCGGGGGAGCGAGTGTGGGTCGCGCCCAGTCTCGCGGCCATCAAGGTCGGCCGTGCTGACGCGATGATCTCCGCTCGGACCCCGCCCAACAGGCGCGGTCGCGAACAAGCGCGGGGATTGGGGCCGCCACCCCGCCACGGGCAACTACTCCTCGCGACGTAGCGCGACGACAGAGCCGTCCGCAGCGATGCCAAACGCGGGATCCCAGCCCCAAAGTGCCCAACGTGGGGCCTTCTCGCCGTCGCCGATACGCAACACCCAAGGCCCATCCCCGAGTGCCTTCCCCTTGATCTTCGCGCCGACGACCGTGTCGGAGCCCTCAAGTACTTCGCCGTTGAGCTCGCGAGCCTCGACGGTAATGCGCAGCGCCATTGCCTCGATCTGGCCGTCTGTCCGGCGGATCTGAGCACGCCATCGCCCTTCCAAGTAGCGGCGAGCGAGCTTGGTCGCGACGTTGATCTGCTTGTTGTTGCCGTCGGCAGGGAACTTTGCCGGGTCGGTCCAGGATGTGAGGACCGCTGAAAGTTGCGTCGGCACCACCCAATCCGCGGTGGGTGGGCCGCAATGCGAGACGACCGCGCGCTCGTCCTCACAGTCACGAACCACGCAAGCATCCGAAGCCAGCGTTCCTGCGCAGAGCAGTCGACACTGCGTCGAGCAGGGGAGGGCATCGTACGCTGGAAGCTCTTCAAGCGGCGGCGAATGGCCTGGAAATATCGGGCCCGCCATCGCGACCTGACCGTCGCGCTCCTCAATGACGATATCTCCGTAGGCGCCGTTCTTGCGCAGCACGAGTCGCAGCAGAGATCTGTGTCCCGGGTCATTGCTGTCGACGAATGCGAGCGGGTCCAAACGGACATCCTGCTTACCCGGCGAGACGTTCACGACGTAGCTGTCGGTGACCTTCTTGTCGTAGACCTCTTGGAGATCGTCGCCGACCTTGCTCAGCTCAATGCCGAGCTTGCAGCCGGACTGAGGCTCGAGCTTGAGTTCGTAGTAGTGCCTGCTGCCTCTGCGAACCGGTCGATCGACGAGCCGGAACACCGCCGTGGTGGCGTATTCGACGTCCGGCTCAAACGGCAGCTCGCAGGCCTTCGCGAAGGTCGACATCGTGAGCGTCGGCTCGTCGCTGCGCCGTGCCACGTAGTATTGCGTTGCAACGGTGATTGCGATGCCGGCGGTGACCGCAACGGCGACGAGCGCGGCGATGAAACGGCGTGAAAGACCCTTGGGCTGGCTCGCTCCACGCAGCACCGCGAGGAGCTCGCGCAGTGAAGGGAAGCGTTGCGATGCCGCATAGCTCAGCGAGCGCTCGAGCGCGTGGCGAATCTCCGGTTCAAGCGTCTGGCCGCCCTGCAGCGCAGGCCCGCGACGCATCGCTGCAAGTGCGGGAGTCACCGGAGGGGGGCGGTAGCCCGTCAGTGCCTCCCAGCAGACCAACGCGAACGCGTACTGGTCACTCGCGGCGACCGGAGCGCCGGCCCAGACTTCGGGCGCCATGTAGTCTGGTGTGCCGGCGATCACGCCCGTGCGCGTTAGCTGGCGAGCGAGTTCATTGGGCGCAGCTTCCTCGTAGCCCTTCACCATCTCCTGTTGCGACCAACCGGGATGTGTCGGGTCTTCCGCCTTCGCGAGTCCGAAGTCCACGACGAAGGCGCGACCGCTCTCGTCGATCATGATGTTGTCGGGCTTGAAGTCGCGATGCACGAGTCCAGTGTCATGTGCTGCCGCAAGCCCCGAGCCGGCCTCTTCAAGGACCCGGAGTATCTCCGCGCGCGTCGGCTTGCTCTTGAGCCAGCGTCGTAAACTCTTTCCGGTGATCAGCGCCATCTCGATGAAAAGGCAGATAATCGTGCGTGAACCAAAGTTGAGGGTCGCTTCGCCAAAGCTATGGACCGCAACGACATGCGGATGTGACAGGCGTGCAAGCGCCTGTGCCTCGCGGGCCACAGCACGCCGAGTTTCCTCGTCCATGGTTCGCACAGGATTGAGCTTGAGTGCGACATCTCTTCCCAGCTCAAGATCGCGAGCCCGAGCGACGACGCCGAAGGCACCCGAGCCAAGGAAGCCCGCGATCGCCCAACGATTCGACACGATCAGCGACTCGCCCGCCTCCTGAGCCTGTCGAAGCGCTTCCTCGAGCGCAGCGCGGAGGCTGTCACCTAACTCCTTTGCGTCGTCTCGAACGAGCGGCTTCCGCCCGGATGAGGTCGACACCGTGCGATCCGAGAGAAGATCCGCCGACGTTGCGCGTTGAGACTCGGCGTCGCTTGGCCGCCGTGCGCTGCCGGACGCATCGGCGCGCGTGGGCATGTCGGGATCGGACTCGGCGGGTTCACGAGGGCCGGAACCAAAGCGCGCCGACTCCAGTCGACCGAGATCAAGCGGCGACATCGACAGGGGCATCACGGACGCGTCGCCCCTGCCTGCCAGCCCTTCGTCTCCGGGCGCCGGGGGGCTTGGCCCCGTATCTCCTTGCGGCTCAGTCGACATCCGGCAGTCGAAGGCTTGCACTCTCGCGCGGTGGGGTCTAGTGGGTTTCCGGCCGGAGGGGGCCGTCGCGGGACCCGCGATCTCCATCGGATCACGAAGTCCAGGCATCATGGGCGCTGTGAGCGGGCGAAACAGAGCGGGGCCCTCGCCGGATGCGGCGCGGGGGCTCTGGCTGCATCGGTCGCCGCGGATGGAGATCCTCGTGGATCGCCTCCTTGGAGCGCTCGAATCGCAACGCGTCGATCCCATGCGGATCTACCCGGTGATTGTCGGCAGTCGGGGTATGGCGAGGTGGCTGCGACACCAGATCGCATCGAGGTCGGGCGTATGCGCGGGCCTGGACTTTCCGTTCATCGAGCACGCGCTACTCGCCGCTCTGGAGTGCGTCGCGCTGGAGGGTGCTGGGATTCACGAGCACCACGTGCGCTTGCATCGCGAGGGCGGACGCGCGCCGTCCGGGAATCGTGTTGAAGATGCCAACGTCGCGCCCCGAAGAACGCTACTCGACGGCGGCGCGCGATATGGGCTGACGTGGGCGGTCCTATGTGCGGCGCGGACATGCTGGCACCACGCCGAGTTCGCGCCGGTCCGCGACTACCTGCGAGCGCTCGGCAGCGCCTCGACGCCT
>CAZVEM010000257.1:4303-8745 GCA_964626165.1 uncultured Nannocystaceae bacterium | reverse complement strand
AGAACGACGTCGTGCTGTACCTGTCGCCCGACGACAGCAACTCGATGTCGGCGCCGATGCAACTTGAAGCGAGTGGCGGCTCTGAGGGTACCTGGGCCCTCTCCAGCATCTCGATGCGCGAATGGGAGTTCTTTAACTACTACGACTTCCCCTACCCGGCCGCAGAGCCGGGCAGTCTGAGCATTCACGCGGATCTGGTGGAGGGCACAGAGCCCGGTAGCTACAGCCTGCAGCTCGGCATCACCTCCGAGAACCGCAGCAATGCGGCGCGTGCACCGATGACAATCGCCCTCATTCTCGACACGTCGGGCTCGATGTCCGGACCCCCCATGGCGATGCTCAAAGAGAGCGCGCGTGCGCTCGCGAGTCAGCTCAAGGCCGGCGACCGAGTTTCGATCGTGACCTGGAACTCGCAGAACCAGACGCTCATGAATCACTATGCCGTGTCGGGACCAAACGATGCCACGCTCTTGAACATCATCAACTCACTGAGCGCGAGCGGCGGTACCGATCTGCACGGCGGTCTTCTCGCGGGTTACCAGGTCGTGTCCGACCACTATACGCCGGGCCGCATCCATCGTGTGGTGTTGATCTCCGACGGTGGCGCCAACCTGGGCATCACCGACAAGGCCCTGATCGCCGACATGGCCGAGTCTGAGGGCGGTGACGGCATTTACATGGTCGGCGTCGGTGTCGGAGACGGTGCGGCCTACAATGACGCACTGATGGACGCCGTCACGGACGCGGGCAAGGGCGCGGCGGTCTACGTCGGCAATAAGAGCCAGGCACTCCGCGTCTTTGGTTCTGACTTCGTCAACACCATGGATGTCGCTGCTCGCGATGTTCAGGTGGAGCTCGCGCTGCCTCCGGGCTTTGAGATCACGAAGTTCTCCGGTGAGGAGTTTGGTACGGATCCACAAGAGATTGACCCTCAGCACCTCGCGCCCAACGACGCGATTGTGATGCTGCAGGACATCGAGACCTGCGCACCGGACCTTGTCTCCGATGACACCGTCTTCACCGTGACGGCACGCTACAAGAACGCCATCACCTTCGAGAACAAGTCGGTGAGTCGAGACTTCACCTTTGGCGAGCTCAAGGCGCTTCCTTCGCCGCTGCTGAGCAAGGGCAAGGCGGTATCCGCAACGGTCGCGGCGCTCAAGAAGGCCAAGAATTCGAACGCAAGTGAAGTCGCGAATGCCAAGGCTATGATTGACGCTGCTCTCCTTGAGCTCCCCGACGATCAGGACCTCAACTTCCTCAGCGACACGCTCGCGGTGATGTTTAATCTCTAGGACTCGACCCGTCTGAGGGGCCCCGCTGCCCTGAGATGCAAGCGACCTCGCTCCTTGTTGAGAGCGAGGTCGCGTTCTTTTGTCCGCCCGTCGACGAATGACTACTCGAGCGCAACATCCTTCAGGATGTCAATCTCGTCGAGTGCCGCGCCAGTGCCAAGCACAACAGCGAACTCGGGCTCATCACACAGGAACACGGGCAGGCCGGTCTCCTGCGACAACAAGGTGTCGAGGTTGCGTAGCTTGCTACCACCTCCGGTCATCACAATTCCCTTGTCGACGATATCCGCGCAGAGTTCTGGTGGAGCTCGCTCAAGAACGCTGCGCACGGAATCCACGATCGCGGAGACAGGCTCGCTGAGTGCCTCTCGGATCTCATCGGAGTCGATCACCACGCTCTTGGGGATGCCGGCGACGAGGTCACGCCCCTTGACCTCCATGGTCATCACCACCTCGGTCGGGGACGCGGTGCCGATCTCAATCTTGACGCGCTCCGCCGTGCGCTCTCCGATGAGCAGGTTGTACTTACGCTTGACGTGCTGGATGATGGCTTCATCCATCTTGTCGCCGCCGACGCGGACCGACTTGCACGCGACGATACCCGCAAGCGAGATGACAGCGACCTCGCAGGTGCCACCGCCGATATCGACCACCATGTTGCCGCCAGGCTCCGTAATCGGCAGTCCGGCACCGATCGCCGCCGCCATCGGCTCTTCGATGAGGTAGACCTCACGCGCCCCGGCTTGCAGTGCCGATTCTCGTACCGCCCGCTTCTCGACCTCGGTGATGCCGGACGGAACGCAGCAAATCACCCGCGGCTTGACCAGCGTTTGACGGGAATGGGCCTTATTGATGAAGTGCCGCATCATCGCCTCGGTCACCTCGAAGTCGGCGATCACGCCATCCTTCATCGGTCGAATCGCGACGATGTTGCCGGGCGTGCGACCAAGCATCTCCTTGGCCTCCTTCCCGACGGCGAGCACCTTCTTGACCTGGCCGCCCTGCATCTGCACAGCCACGACGGAAGGCTCGTGCGCGACGATGCCTTTCCCCTTGACGTAGGTCAGCGTGGTTGCCGTGCCCAGATCGATCGCGAGATCGTTCGAGAACAGGCCGTATACCCAGTCAAAAAGCATCCGTTGGCCGTGAACTTGCGCAGTGCGTGACGCGTGCGGGCGCTTGAGCGCGCCCGCTGCCTCGCTGGCATACACGCGCGCGCCTTGACGGGCAAGCGAGGCGAAATGTTTCCGGCGGAGCGGCAGGCTGCCCCTCCCCACGAGGGGAGCCCTTGCCCACAGCGCCCGTTTGGCCAAATCCGCTTTCTTTGCGCCTCGGCGCTCTGGCCACGCGATGCGCCCAGCGCGCGCGACCTGGGGGGCCGAGAAAGCCTCCCAATCGCCGGAATACGGCATAGCGCATCTAGCGCGGATCGTTCTCGCGAACTGGACTCCCCGAGCCAGCACGAGAAAACCGTGCCCTACGGTCGGGTGCGGTCCCCGCCCCGCGCGGGGCCCCTCATCCCACGCAGGTCTCAGCCATCCAAGCGCAGTTGACCGAGAATTTGGCTCGTCCGAGCAGCGATATTCGCCCCGGAGATCCCCGCGGACGGCACGGATCGGCGAGGATCTCGTGCGGCGCCTCGGGTAGTGTCGCCCCCCATGTCGGACAGCGACAACAGCAGCTCTGGCGGCGGAGGACTCAGCCTCCGTCAGCTCTTTGTGTGGATCATTCTGGGCGCGCTCGCGATCGTGTTCGGGCTCAGCTTTGGTCTGCCCTCCGACGCCATCACCTCGGGCTCGAAGCCGATCGCGCGGGTCTATGGTCAGTCGATTCACGGCGAGGACTTCATCTACCAGCGCAACTCCGTCGCGGCATTCGTGGGAATGCCCGCCGACGAGCGCTACGCCGAGCTGATGGGCATCAAAGAGTCGCTCATCGAGTACCTCGTGGAGCGAGTTGTCCTCGTCGAGCTCGGCCACGAGGTCGGGATGGAAACGGAGCAGATTGACGCGGAGATCCTGACCGAGCGCGGCTTTACGATGGTGCTCGGCGACGTCAAGGACTGGACCGGAGGACAGCCGTTCAACTACGACGCCTTCGAGAAGCGCTTGCTGCCGACGCTTCAGATCGCCGAGCCGGCCTACCTGGAGGTCCTCCGCCAAGAAATTCTCGCGTCCGCGGTTCGCGATCTTGTGATCGCGTCCGTCGTCGTTCCAGAGCCTGAACTTCGCCGCCTCTACGACGAGGACGCCAGCCGCGTCTCACTGCGATACGTGCGGTTTCCTGCGGTCGCGTATGCGGACCTGGTCGATCCGACCCCCTCCGAAGTCGACGCCTGGGTCGAAGCAAACAAAGACGCGCTGCTCACCAGCCTGAGCACGCAAAACAACCGCTTCACCCAGCTGCCTGCGCAGGCACGGGTCAGCCTCATCAAGCTCAACAAGCCGCGCCTGCCAATCGAGCCTAGCGCCGATGATCAGGCAGCCCACCAAGCCGCGCTCGCCAACGTCAAGGCGCGAGCGGAATCGACACGTGACCGCATCATCGGCGGCGCACCCTTCGCCACAGTGGCGCGCGAAGTCTCGCAGGATCTGCTGACCGCACGCGCGGGTGGTGACTACGGCTGGACTTCGCTGGCAGACGGCGCCAGCGGACTCGACCCCGCGGTTGAAGTCGGCGCCCGTGAGCTCGCCGAGGGTGCGGAGCCCGCCATCATCGAGGGTGCGGATGGATGGTGGCTGGTTCGAATCGAGGGCCGGCGTGAGGGCGATGTGCCCGAAGCTGCCGCGCTCCGAGAGCTCGCCATCGAGGCCATCAAGCGCGAGCGTGGTCGCGCACTCGCCAAACAAGCAGCAGCAGAGGCGATCTTGACGATCCAGGGCGGCCGTTCCATGGCGGAGGCATTCCCGGCTGTGGAGAGCTTCCTCATCGATGACACGGCCGATCCCAGCCGCCCCGCGACGGCGATTCCACTGGCCGGCATACGTCAGACGGGTGCCTTTGCCCGCGGCGCACCTATTCCAGGCCTTGGACTCGTCCCCGACCTCGCCGAAGCCGCTTGGACCTTGCCGACGGACGAGGCGGTCATCGATCAGGTCTTCGATCTCGCTGACGGATCGGTCGTCGCAGCGATTGAGTCGCGCACAG
>CAZVEM010000257.1:0-4293 GCA_964626165.1 uncultured Nannocystaceae bacterium | reverse complement strand
CGGACTATCTCGCCAAGCGCCTTGAGACCTACGACGATCTCCGCATCGCTCGTGGCCGCCGTGTGCTGTCGTCACTCGCGATGCGCCGCTGCCTGGAGGCCAAGGGCCGCAGTCAGATCGCGCCGTACATGGATCGCATCGCTCCATTGATCCGCTACGAGTCCGATCTGGCCGTCGACGAGGACGGCACTCGCAACCTTCGCCCGTATTCGATGTGTGATCGCGTCGGAAGCAAGGGCGGATTCCTGTCTGGACCCGGCATCGGCGTCGGCGGGGGTACGGGTGGCGGCGGGTGACCCCCCCGATCTCGTAGATGAGACCGACGCGGGGCGAGCAGCACCCAGCGTCGGCAACATCCTTGGCCTGAGCCTGCTGTTTCGCAATCGGCGGGCCCTGCTGCACTTGCCGCGACGAGGCCTCGCGCCGGGTATTCGGCTCACGGACTTCGAGTCCGAGCTCACCCATGTTGCCCTCCCGATCCGTGGCTCGCTCAGCGCGTCGCGGTTTCGCCACCATCGAACCCGCGCCGTCAACCTGACCTTACACGCCGAGGCGCGCGGCCTGATGGGATGGCTCAGCGAGCGACTGCTCGGAGAGGTTCGCGATGATGAGCTCTCGTCGATCCCGTCGCCCAGCCAGGACGGCGCCGATGCGGCGTCCGCCCGTTACGCGGACGAGGGGGCCGAGCCAAACCAACGTCACGGGCAAGAGCACGGCCACACCGACGAAGGACTGACGCTGGTCGAGCTCCAACTTGAGCTCAAGACGGGCACGGAGGATCCGCGCCAGCCATGCCTGCAGCTCGCCATCATCGGACGCACGTCTACGGGCCGCCGCGTCACGCTGGTCGCGTTGATCCCGATCGCTGCGCATGGTCGATTTCTGAGCCTGCACCCATCGCGCCTCTGGCTCTTCGGCGAAACGCGAGTCGAAGCGGCGGCCTTGTGGCAGCTCATTGCACGCCGACTCGCGCCGCAAGTCAGCTTGCACGAGGTCTCGGGGGCGCTGACCACCGTGCGTTGCGACGCCGCTCGTCTCGCGTTGCTACCGGCCTTCACTGCGGCCGGATTTCGAGCGCCGTCGGTCGCTGATCTCTTCGTGCAAGATCTGTCGCTGCAGGGGCGCAATCTGGTCGTGCGCTTCGGCGACTACCAAGCCGTGCAGCCGGGAGTGTCGGCATCGCCCGAGCAGGACCGACGCGCGCCGTCTCGTGAAGTGCTGCGCGCTGCTCGACCGGGCGCCGACTCAGCGGCACTCGATCGTGACGGAGATGATGTTTCGGGTCGTGCACACGCGCCCGATGACGTCGCGGTCCTTCTCCATGCCGCTCGCGCGGCGCTCTGGCACGGCACCGACCGTCGTGGCCACGCCCTTGAAGAGCTTGAGCGCGTCGCCGCTTTGGTGCGCGACTGCTCACCCGCCGCCATTGCATGTGCTCGCTGGCGCGCAGAGATCGCGCGCTTCGGTCATCCCGGCCCCTTCTTACGAGCACTGAGAGCGTGGCTCGATCTGCAGCCGAGCGCGCGTGAAGCAAGTCGGCTGCTGGTCATTGCACTGGCGCGTGCGGACGAGACCCGCGAGTTGGCGCAGCTCTTGGCTGCCGAGCTGCGCATGAATCCCCCGCCCCGAACGCGGGTCCAGCTTGAGCTTGCCCTTGCCAGCCTGCTGGTCGAGCGTCTTCGAGATCCTCGAACCGCGCTCTCGATCCTGACGCCTGCCATCGAGCAGCTTCGACGCGAAGGACGACCCTCCGCAGATCTCCTCGCGCAAGCCCTCGTCACGCTCGCGCAAGCCCGCGCAGCGGATGCATCTTCACGGCGCGGAGTTTCGGCGCCCCACGTTCTCGAGGCGCTCGATGAGGCGTTGGAGCTGCTTCGCAGACCACCGGCGCGAGCGGCCGCACGCACTCGCGTCGCGCAGACCTTCGCGCGGATCGGCCACGACCAACAGGCCCTGCACATGATGATGCAGGCCATTGAAGAAGATCCGGAATCGACCGACGCGCTCGATTTTGCGATCGACTTGGCCGGTGCGTTGCAGCAGCACGACGAGATGGCCGGGCTCATCGAGCTTCGCGTGAAGCGGGCTCACGCCGAAGAACGACACCCACTTCGAAGACGATTGATCCCCGCGCTCTTGCGCTCGCAGGATCCCAAGCGGCGCGCACAAGCACGTCGTGAGATTGAGCGGGCACTTTCGGTCGAGCCCGAGGATGTCGAACTCTTGCGAGCCGCGATTCAGATCGACCGCGAGCAGGGTAAGACCAACGCAGTCGACGAACTCCTGGCTCGTCTCGCAGAGCTGAGTTCGCCGCAGGATCGCCCGGCGGTGATCCTCGAACGCGTTCGCGCGCTGCTTCACGCCGGTCGGAGGGACCTGGCCTGGGAGATCCTTCGGCCGCTCGCGGCGGACTTTGAGTCTCTCGCACGAGAGACCGCCTGCGAGGTGTTGACCCTCGCGAGCCAGCTCGCGCCGGTTGGAGAACGTCCTCGCATCTTCGATCAACTCATTACCGTCGCGGTCGGCGAGCCGCTCGCGGTCGCGTTAGCGGAACGCGCATCCTTCAGCATCACCACAAGAGAGCGCATCAGCTTCCTGCAGCGCGCGATCGAGGCTGCGGACGATCCCCGCGAGTACTTGCGCAAGCTTGAGTCGCTGCTCGGCGAGGATGATATCGACGAACTCTCCGACATCGCGGAGCGTGCGCTCGAGGTCGGCGAGTTTACGTTGGAGATGCGTGTGCGCTGGCGACTTGCCCGCGGACTCACCACACGCGAGGAGCACCACCTGGCAGCCCGGGAGCTTCGCAGGGTCATCGCCCTCGCTGAAGATCATCCGGATATCGCGTGGGAGGTCTCCGACGCGCACGACCTGCTCATCGATGCACTTGAGCAGACCGAGCGTTGGCATGACGCCTACGAGGAGCTGATCGGACGCCTCAGAGCCGCGGACCTGAGCTCAAGGCAACGTGCGGACCTCGCCGTGCGCGCCGCGACCGTCGCAACCAACGCTCATCGACCCGATGACGCTGCGGAGCTCAGGCTGATTGCCCTGCGTGCGATGCCGCGTGATGACGAGCGGGCCGAGCCGATGTCGGTGCAGTTGTTTGAGGATCTCGTCAGCCTCGAGCGCCACGCGGAGGCGATCGAACTGGCGCGCCGACGAAGCGGCCAAGGCGAGCCGACCGCTCGCGCGGCATGGCTGATGCGCGTTGCCGAGGCTGAGTCCCCGCTCAATCGCCGCAGACTCCTCGAGCAAGCCCACGCCCTCGCCCCCTCGACGGCGACCTTCGATGCGCTGGTCGAATCCCTCCGAGCCCTCGACGATCACGCGGCCCTCGTTGAGTTAGGACGGAGTTCACGTGCGCGGGCGACGAGCGACGCCCGAGCGCTTGTGTGCCTCCGCCTCGTGCTGCTGCACACGCCGCCTTCCCTGCGCTTCCGGATCGAGCAGGAGCTGCTCGATGAGCTGACCCGGCTCGCACCTGATGACATCGATGCCGCACTCGCGGCATGCGAGCGCGCCCACCACGACGGGCGGCCCGAGGACGCGCGAGCGCACGCGCAGCGAGTCTTTGCCCGCGCTCAGGCCGATGATCCGCGGCTCTTGGTGCCCGCGCTCGTACTGGCAGAGAGCGCTCTGATCGCGAGCGATACAGACTCCGCGGCAAAGCACGCCCGCCTCGCGTTGTCGATCTCACCGGCATCGACCGCCGCGCGAGAGCTCGCGGAGCGGGTCGCACGTGCTCAGGGCGATCCGGCAGCCATCGACGAAGCAAGCGCCGCGCTTCTCGAGGTGATTCCGGATACCGAGGCTACCCAGCTCCGGCGTTCCGAGTTGCTGCTTGAGCGTGCGCGGGCGCTGGCGCTGCTGGGCCGCATGACCGAGAGTTACGATTGCTTCCAGGCGACGTGTGCGTTGGTCCCGGCGCAAACGCTCTCGCACCTTGCAGTCGCTCAGGAATGGATCCGTGCGGTGCGGGCCGACGCCGACTCAGGTGCGCCGGCACTCGTTCGTGCGCTCGCAGAGCAGCGACGCGCACTTGGCAGAAATCTGCCGATGAATGAGCTCGACGCAGAGGTCGGACTGCTCGCCGATCCTCTAGGAAGGGTCGATGAGGCGTTGCAGCTCCTCGCCGAAGCGATCCAAAGCCGCGATGCGCCCGCGCTCTTGCTGCAGCGGCTCGATCAGCTCGCGGTACACCATGACCGACGCGAGCAACAGCTCGCAACCCTCGAACAGGCACTTGAGAGCACCAGTGAAGCGAGCGCGCGCGATCGCGTCGCGCTCGCA
>CAZVEM010000256.1:0-8823 GCA_964626165.1 uncultured Nannocystaceae bacterium | reverse complement strand
GGCAGCACGGCGCGGACGTCCTCGACGTCGGGAGCGTGGCGCCCGTCGATCGCGGCCCGGATACGCGCAGTGCTTAGGATTGCCTGCGCACCACGTGGACTGCCGCCGAAGCGGACAAAACGCTTGAAGGATTCAGGTGCTCGCGGATCGTCGGGATGACTCGCACGAAGCAGCTGGACCACATAGCGGGTCAGCGAGTCACGCACAGGCATCGCTCGGACCAGCGATTGCAGTGCAATCAGGCGCGGCGCGTCGATCACCGGGCGGGCGTTGGCTTCATCCATGCCGGTTGTTCGATCGAGGATCGCGACGAGCTCGTCTTCGCTGGGAAAGGGGACGCGGAGCTTGAAGAGAAAGCGGTCGAGCTGTGCCTCGGGCAGCGGGTAGGTGCCCTCTTGCTCAAGGGGATTTTGCGTCGCGAGCACAAAAAATGGCTTGGGGAGTGGCCGAGTCTCGCCTCCCGCGGTGACCTGCCGCTCGGCCATGGCCTCCAGCAGAGCGGACTGCGTCTTGGGTGTGGCGCGATTGATCTCGTCCGCGAGGACGATATTGGCAAAGATGGGTCCGGGCTGGTAGCGAAGCGCACGACCCTGCCCGTCTCCTTGCCCTTGACCGTTGCCGCCGCTGACGAGCACGGAGGTACCGACGATGTCTGCCGGCATCAGGTCTGGCGTGAACTGGATGCGCGAGAAGTTCATCGAGGTGGCGTCCGCCAGTGTCCGGATGAGGAGCGTCTTGCCAAGTCCCGGCACGCCTTCGAGAAGACCGTGACCATTCGCCAGCAGGCAGGTCAGCACGCCACGGATAATCGGCTCTTGGCCAACGACGACGCGCTGGATCTCGCGGAGAAGCGCTCCGACGTCGCTAACGAGCTGCTCGATGGTTTCCGGTGGGCTCGCAGATGTGGCGTGTGAAGATGCGGTGCTCATCGAGTTCATCGATTCTCGGCGTTGTCGCGGTCGCGTGGTTGAATCATTTGGAAGTAGCGCTTGACTCGACGGCGCTGCCCGACGGGGAGCGTCTCGCCATCCAGCGCAGACTGGGCGAAGTTCTTGTAGTCGGCATAGACCCGACGGTAGCTCTCGGTGGCGAAACCCTGCTGACTCGAATCGGCGATGGTCTGCGCTCGCGTCGCACCCCGCCCTTTGTCGGCGTTGACCCGCACTGCCTTGGTGTTGACGTCCATCCCTTCTTCGGCGCCGAGGGGATCGGTGCTTCCCTGGCCCATCCCGTCTCCGCGCCCTTGCCCCTCGCGCTCGCCCCCATCTCCTTGGCCCTCGCCACCTTCGCCTTCACCTTCACCCTGGCCTTCGCCGTTGCCTTGTCCCTCACTGCTTTCAGAGCCCTGACCCTCCATGATCGCGGTGGGGTCACCCTCACCGACCTCGCCCTCGACCAACATGGTCGGCTCGCCACCATTGCGTTGCTTGTCTCCGCGAGCTGCCTTGGCGAAAGCTTCTTGCTGCTGCTTGCGGCGCTCCTCGTTCTCACCTCCGCCGCCTTCGTGGCGAACGAAGCGTTTGGCCTGATCGACGGCATCGCGGCCTTGCTCAAGTCGGCGAGCGCTACTGGCCTTGCGCATCTGATCTCCGGCGTTCTTCTTGAGTGACTGCTGTGCCTGCTGCTTCTTTTGACCCTGGTTACCTTGGTTGCCCTGGGAACTCTGATTCTGCTTCTGCCCACCGGACTGCGAAGACTGCGAGTCCTTGGCATCTCTCCGGAGCTTGTCGAGCGCTTCCTGTGCGCGCTTCTCCGCCTCGTGTTGCCGCCGGAGCTCGTCAACCCGCTCCTGCTGACGCTTGAGCCGACGCTCGCGTTCCTCGGGGCTCTCATTTTCTTTCTCGCGCTTTTGCTCGCGCTTGAGGCGTCGCTCCTGCTCCGCAAGTTCGGCGGCGGTGCTTGAGTTCTCCCCCGCGCTCTTCCCGAGCGATTTTTCGGCCTCTTGGAGCGCCTTGTCGAGTTGCTCCTGCGCGGATGCGTCCTCGGCTGCCTTGTCGTAGGCCTCTTGGAGTGCCTCCTCCAGGCCGTCCGCGTCATTCTTGCGCAGGGCATCTGCGACGTTCTCCATGATCTCATGCGTCGCGAGCTGTTCACCCAACTCGCGCAGGCCTTCTGCGAGGACTGTCGGGTCCTCTTCGAGCGACGCATGGAGATCTTGCTCGGCCTTGTCGAGCAGCGCTTCGAGCTCCGCCAGGCGCTCGAGTGCCTCCGCGCGGTCGATGGTGCCTTGTTCGAGTGCGTCAAGAACACCGGCGATCGACTCCGCCACCTGTGCTGCGACGTCCTCTCCACGCACGAGAGCCTTGAGATCTTGCCGCAGTGGCTCGGCGAGACGCATGTCTGCAGGTGCACGTCCCGCGACGGCATCGCTGGCTGTCGGCACCGCGGCGATGTGGACTCCCGGATCCTCCTCGTCCTCCACGGGGTGGGGGACCAGGGTCGCCAGCGGGATCAGCATCGCCGATGCGATGCCGCGATAACCGGGTGACACCGGCCGGATGCGGACGACGTCTCTGGGCATCACCTGACCCACCCGACGCAAGGCGTCGTGGATCACAGCATCAATGAACAGGCTGGTGCTCTGCTCATCACCGACCGTGGACTTGGGCCGGGCGAGCTCCAGCGCATTGGTGAGCGTGTCGGGGAGGGCGTAGTGGACGTCGATGCGGTGGGCGCCTTCAAGCAGGCTGCGCTTGCGCAAGAAGACCAGAAGCACGATCACCAAGAAGGGGATGCTCGCGAGGCCGACGAGCTCAAAGGGTGTTTCGAGACGACGATGCGCGGCCCAGGCACTGGCGACGACAAGGCACGCAATCGGAAACCCGATGACGAGCGACTGCTCGACCGCCTGCTGAATGCGGTCGCGTCGCTCGACACGACGCGCGAGCTCCTCAATCTGTGCAACCCGGGACCTGCGGTCGGCACGTGGTGGGCGAGCCGAAGCGTGACCGTTGGAGCCATCCCCATGTGCACGATGCAGCCCCTCTTCGCGCGGCCCGGAGGGACCCGCGTCCATGGGACTGGCACTTGAAGTGGTCATCGCGGTCATGGTCCTCGCTTTGGCGGCTAACGCTGCCCCTTGCGCGCAATCGCCTTGCCGTCGATGCGCGCGCCTTGGATCATCGCGCCCATGAGGGCCTCGGCTTGCTTGGGCGCGTTCCCGCTGTTGAGGACGTAGAGAACGGTGGATTTATGCCGTGAGGTCAGAGCGCCGGCGGGGGCCACCTCACGCAGCGAGCGTTCGAGGGCAGGGGCCGCCTCGGTCGCGTCCCTCTCTGTGTCAAATTGAATGATGCCCACGACCACCGAGGGCCGCGCGTAGCTCGGCGCTTGGTCCTGAGGCTCGAGGACGGTGAAGCGATCGCCGCCCCATCCTGCAGCAAATCTGCGCGCGTTGTCGACTCCGTGTGCGCTGGACATGAGTGCCAGCAGGAACGCCTCACCCAGGTCGTCCTCATACACTGCGCGCAGTCCGGGCACGGCGTCTTGGAACGCGGCAGCCGGCAAGGTGATCTCATTGGCCGGCTCGAAGGCGAGCAGCTTGTCGAGGTGCATCATCTGCTCGGTCGTGGTCGGCAAGCGCTCAAAGAGCGCGTCGACGCTCGTCCACCCGCGCGCCCGAGCCAGCTCCACGATGGTGGCGGCACCTTCGGTGTACGGCATGATCGTTAGCTTGGCGAGAAAGGGAAACTCGCTTGAGCTTCGGTCGATGCCGAGCGACTGATCTGCGATGTCTCCGAGCAGCTGTGGCGTCAAGGCTTCGAGTCCTTGTCCACGGGCCGCCCATGCGTAGTAGCTCGCCTGGGCATCGCCCTCGATGAGAAAGGTGCGCGCCGATTCCTGGTCGCTGTGGCCGATGATCGGATCTTGCATCTTCTCGAGATCAAAGTGCATGTCCTGCAGCGCGTGCACGATCTCGTGGCCGACGACCATCTCTCGCATGCCGGTCGGGACGTCGTCGCCGATCAGGAAGGACTTGGACGCCGGGTCGTAGAGGCCCTGAACCCCCTCTGCGAACATGCTCAGCATGACCCGTTCTGGATCGGCGCCCAGCGGCATGACGCCAAATGCGATCTGCAGGCGGCCCATTTGCTCGAAGTGGCTCTGGGGAACCTGGCGATGGATCTCTTTTTGGATAAATTCGAGGAGTTCAGGGCGACTCGCTTTGCCGACGTGGACCGTCGACTTGATCGCCAGGCCGCGCGTCGCAGCGACACCGTTGAGAATGCGCTCGGTCGTCGCCTGAACACCGGCGTCGAGCACCCCAAAGGGCAGCGCCGAGGCCGGCTCGCTGCGCTCCGTCTGCGCCGTGGGTCGGGGTGTCGAGTGATCCTCCGCCAGCAACGCTTCACGGGCGCCATCGTCGGAGTGCCGTTGCGTGGCACACGAGAGGCACAAGATTGCGCTGAGCAGCGATGCCGACGCGGTCGCAAGGCCCGCGACGCCCCTCCGGCCCGCGCGCGAACGGTCTCGTACGCGCACGCCTTGTCTCGGTGCGAGACCGCGACCACGCAGCCTCTGCGTCGGCGCGGCGAACGGAGACGGAGCGGCGCGGCCATCGTGGATTTTCGCGGCCGCGGCGCGGTCTTGCATCTCCACAGTTTAGCAGGGGCCGCCCGCGCCAAGTCACCCTGATCGAGATTCCTTCCCTGCTATGTTCCGCGCCCTTGGACACGGGGCCAATGCGCAGCTCGTCGCTTGAGGCGGCGCGGCATCTCATTCGTGCGATTCGGCAGGGCCGCTCGATCCACCTTCGCGGAGCAAGAGGGTGCTACCCAGGTGCACTGCTGAGCGAGCTGGCGCGCGCGGGTGAACCGTGGCTCGTTGTGGTCGCGGACGATGTCGCAGCGCAGCGGCTCAAAGGGCAGCTCGATCTGTTCCTTGGCCGCGATCCCTTGGGTCTCGCTCCCAACGACGCACAGCACCCCGACGGGCATGCACTCATCGTCCCCGAGCTCGACATGTTGCCGTGGGCCGATCGTGCAATCGACCCACGCATGGTCGGCGCGCGGCTTGCGGCGCTTGAGCAGCTTCTCTTGGTCTCGCACGCACGAAGTGCAGATTCGGGCGAGCCGAGCCCCAAGGGCCGAGATCACGAAGGCGGCTCGCGACAGCGACCCGGTCCGCCGGGACAGGGAGCGCCGGCACAGCCCGTCGCGCAGCGCACCGTCACAATCGCCTCGGTCGGCTCGCTGATGCGTCGCGTGGTCCCACGCGAACTGTTCACTCGACATCGACTCGAGCTCGTCGTTGGCCACGAGACGCCCCGCGACGAGCTGATCGCGTCGCTCGATGCGGCGGGCTACCTGCGCGCGGAGCTGGTCGAAGACCCGGGTACCTACGCGGTACGTGGCAACCTCGTCGACGTGTTCCCACCCCGCGAGCGATTCCCTGCACGGATCGAGTGGTGGGGCGACGAGATCGAGAGGATGCGAAGCTTCGATCCCGAGTCGCAGCGAGGCCTACGGGCGTTGCCTGAGATCGCGATTCACCCGGTCCGTGAGACCATCGCGACGTCGCGATCCGAGCTACGTGCGCGCGTGTTTGCCCTGGCTGACCAGTTCGACATTCCCAGCGCAAAGTCGCGCGCGGTGCTTGAGAATCTCGACGCGGGCGTAGAGTTCTTCGGGCGGGAAGCGCTCGCCCCCGCCTTCTGCGGCGCGCTCGATCCGCTCTGGAGCTACCTGCCCGACGGTTTGCGCTGGTGTGTCCTCGACGACGATGCCTGCATTCATCGCGCGAGCGAGCTGCAAGATCAGGTGGAACTCGCGTGGCAGCTGTCACGTCGCGAGCAGCGGCTTGCCTGCCCACCCGATCAGTTCTTCGTCGATGTTCGTGAAATGCTCACCGCGCTCGAGCAGTCGACGCTACGCATCGGCCTTTTTGACGAGGGCGGGGCCGCCGATGAGGAGGCCGCAGAGCTCGCGGGACCACCAACCGCAGACACGATGGCCGACCTCGCGCCAAGTTCCGCGGGCATCGAGCGCGCCAGCGGCGGCGGCACGGAGAACGGACAAATCTCGATCGCGTTGCGAGACAATGTGGTGCTTCGGCGGCAGCTTGCTGCCAGTCGACAGGCACGCAGCGAGCCGCTGCGACCCTTGGTTGAACTCCTGCGCTCGCTGGGCGCGGGCGCGGGCCAATCCCGCGCGCCGTGGGAGATCCTCGTGGTCGCGCCAAGCTCGACGGAAGCGGAGCAGATCGTCTCGCTCTTGCAGGGCATGGGCCTGCAGCCGTCGCAACACGATGCGGGCGTACCACTGACGCTGGCGGCGGATACGGACGCGACGGCCACTCGTTTGCGTGTCGCGCTGGGTCATGTTGGTTTTGGCTATTGTGATCCGGATGCGCGCGTGTGTGTCGTCGGCGACGAGGATTGGTCCGCGCACGTTCGCTCCAGGGCCGCGCGACGAAGGACCTCGGGGCTGGCAAGCCTCTCGCAGCTCGCACCAGGTTCCTTCGTGGTTCACCACATTCATGGCATCGCCGCATACGAGGGGCTCACGCAACTCACGACGCATGGCGTACCAACCGACTTTGTCGTCCTGCAGTACGCCGGGAAGGACCGCCTGTATCTCCCCGTGCATCGTATCGGCGAGATCGAGCGCTACTCGATGGTCGAAGGGGTGGCGCCCAAGCTCGACAAGATGGGTGGACAGAGCTTTGCGGTTCGCACCCGCAAGGTTCGAGATGACGTTCGTCAGATGGCAGACGAACTGCTGCAGATCTACGCGCAACGCGAGGCGCTCGAGGGCTTCGCGTTTCCGCCGGCGGACGATCTGTACAACCGCTTCGAGGGGACATTTCCATTCGTGGAGACGCCGGATCAGCAGCAGGCCATCGATGCGGTGCAGCGCGATCTAGGCAGGCCCAGTCCGATGGACCGCGTCGTGTGTGGCGACGTCGGATTCGGCAAGACCGAAGTCGCGTTGCGGGCCGCATTTAGGGTGGCAGCCGCGGGGCAACAAGTCGCCGTGCTCGCGCCGACAACGGTGCTGGTCCAACAGCATTTTCTCAACTTCGCCGAGCGCATGAATCCATTTCCCGTCAACGTCGGCGCGCTCCATCGATTCGTCTTAAAGGCGCGTGAGAAGGCGACCATCGACGGCATTGCGAGCGGCGATATCGACGTGGTCGTGGGGACGCACCGACTTTTGAGCCGGGACGTTCGCTTTGCGCGATTGGGCTTGCTGATCATCGATGAGGAGCATCGCTTCGGCGTCGCCCAAAAGGAGCGCTTCAAGAAGCTCAAGTCTCAGGTCGATGTGTTGACGCTGACTGCGACGCCGATCCCCCGCACACTGCACATGTCGTTGCTCGGGTTGCGGGAGATCAGTTTGATTCAGACGCCACCCGTCGACCGGCTCGCCGTTCGAACCTCGGTTGCGCGACACAGCGACCAACTGATTCAGGAAGCGATCACCAAGGAACTTGCACGCGGCGGGCAGGTGTTCTACGTCGTGCCCCGGATCCTCGGCATCGACGAGCGCGCCCGCCGAATCCGCGAACTCGTGCCCGATGCGCGTGTGCTGGTCGGCCACGGACAGATGCCGGGCGACATGCTTGAGAGGACGATGCTCGATTTCATCGAGCATCGCGCAGATGTGCTGGTCTGTACCACGATCATCGAGAGCGGGATCGATATCCCACGCGCCAACACGATGCTGATCGAGAGCGCGGATCAGTTCGGCCTCGCGCAGCTGCATCAGCTCCGCGGGCGAATCGGCCGCAGCAAGCTGAGGGCCTTTTGCTACCTCATGGTCCAGGCACAAGAGCGTCTCTCTGGAGAGGCCTCGCGGCGGCTCGATGCGATTGCGAGTAACTCCGAACTCGGTGCGGGATTTTCAATCGCATCGCACGATCTTGAGATCCGGGGCGCGGGTGAGCTGCTCGGAGCCAGACAGAGCGGCAACATCCACGCGGTTGGATTTGAGGCCTACGCTAGAATTCTTGAGGAGGCGGTGGCTGAGCTACGGGGGACGACCATCGCCGTCGAACACGATCCTGAACTGCTCTTTGATATTCCTGCATTCCTGCCCGATCATTGGATCGAGGATGTTGGGCAGCGACTTGAGTTCTATCGCCGCCTCGCGCTCGCGAAGAGCGTCGACGAGGTTCACGATCTGATGCTCGAACTGCATGATCGCTACGGCGAGGCGCCCGAGGAGGCACGCCGGTACGGCGTCTTGATGGCGTGTCGGCGGCGCGCGCGAAGCCTCGGAATCGTCTCGTTTGAGCTGAGGAAGCGGCGCCTCACGCTGCGTGTCGACGCGCGCCGCGTCGGCGAGCGACTGAGGACTTTTGCAGCGGCGGGCGGACAGTTGGCAGGGCTCGCGCTCCGAGCGCACGCAGACGGCCGACTGACCGTCGATCTGCCCGAGTCCGAGGCAGATCTTGGGCTCTTGACCCTTGAACGATGCGAGGCGGTGCTCACGGCCCTGGGCGGCGCGAGCTCGGCCAACGCCCGTTCCTAGCGCGGGCGCGAGGTCGCGCGAGACGAAGCGACGAAGCCAGCGCGAAGCCAGCGCGAAGCCGGCGCGAAGCCAGCGCGAACGGGGCTCCTCGCGCCGGCGGCCGCCACCGCCAGGCGTGCGCTCGCAGAGAGGCCGAGGTCCGCCAATTGTGCGCGAGTCGGTGCGCCCTCTTGCTACACTCGCGGAATGTTGGTCTCTCGTCCCTACGCTTCAAAATTAGGACTGCTTCTGATTGCGGTCGGACTGGTGCTCCCGGGCTGCAGCTTCGATTCTTCGGGAACCGGAGACGCGGGGGACGCCGGAACGGGGACCACCGGAGACGGAGATGGCGACGGTGACGGCGATGGCG
>CAZVEM010000255.1:0-8852 GCA_964626165.1 uncultured Nannocystaceae bacterium | reverse complement strand
GTCCACGGGACAGGGACGCGGCGAGTCCAGGCAAAGCCGCCGTGATCACGTCGATCCGGACTTGGCTCGCCTTCGCGTTGACCATCGACTCGCGGCAGTGCCGTGGCGTCAGTGGGTGCTGTCCTTTCGAGGCCCGATGGCGGTCCGCCTTGGCTACGACACGCAGCTCCTCAAGCACGTCTGTCGACGCTTCGCCAAGCATGTCATGCAGACGCTGCGGCGCGCGGCCAAGCATGCGCATCGACTACGCTCGAGTGCTGAGCTGCACGCGGGGATCTTGATTGTCGTCCAGCGCTTTCGCTCGGACCTGGGCCTGTACGTACACTTGCACGCACTCGCGCCCGACGGCTGCTTTGTCGGCGATGGTGCCTCGGCTGCGTTTCTCCCCGTACGCGACCTGGGTCCTGCACATCTCGTCCACGTCCTCGATCGCCTTGCGCATGACCTTGACGGCGCTCCGCAGGATGACTCAGAGCCAGATGACGGCCTCGCCGCGTGCATCCAACTCGGTGCGGTGGGCCCTCGCACACGCGACGCAGCTGTCGATGACGACGCTCCGCCGCCTTCGTCCATGCTCGTCTCCGCACACGACATGAACCTCCACGCCGCCGTCACCGTCGACGGCCGCGACCGCAAACGGCCCCCTCAGAACAGAGTGCGGCTATGCCGATATCTCTTTCGTCCCGCGTTCGCACACGACGCCGTCCGTCGCACCGACGACGGCCAGGTCCGTGTCCACTTCAAGGCACCCAGCAAGTCCGGCGCAACCTTTGCTCAGATGTCTCCGCACACCTTCTTGGCAAGACTGTGCGCATTGGTGCCCCCTCCCCGATTCCACATGGCCCGCTACTACGGCGTGCTGGCATCGCGGCACGCGTTGTGTGATCGCATCCGGCCGAGCACTCCGTTCCCGAGTGAGCCACGATGGCTCGCGCTGCTTGTGCCGTCGAACCCATCCGGCGCCCGTCGCGAGCTCCCGGCGAATCGCGGACATCTTCATGAGGCTCAGCTTCGCGACCGCCCTCCCTCGCGCATCTCTTGGCTCAAGCTGCTGGCACGAGTCTTTCGCATCGACCTCGTCTGCGTGCACTGCAACGTCGCCCTCAAGATCGTCCAGGTCGTTGCAGTTCCGAATCTTCACGGCGAACCGTGTCGATCGCGGGGGCCACCGGCCTCGCGATGCCCCTCACCACAGCAATTCTCGCTTTGGCTTTCGCCCGCCTGAACACGCTGCAGCGCTTCGTTCAGCACGCGCGGCGTTGAAGAGTCGCGGCTGGAGTTTGCTCGGCCCATGACTCTTGGTACGCTGCCGCGCAGCGATGGGTGCATGTGTTTGGCAACGCCAGCATCTCGAGTTTCGGGTCCTGACCGGACCGCTGCCTCCTTGGCCCACTTCCAACCGCGCCCGCCCGCCCGCCACTCGCTCGACGCTCCGAATTCGCAGATGCTTTTTCCTGAGCGCTGCCCAAGATCAAGTCGGGCCAACTCTGCATCGTCGCGCTGGTTGATGTTGATGCGCTCGCCGTTGCCGACATCGTGCTCTGCAGAGTTCGGCGCGCCGAGTACCTGCATCTTATCCATGCGATCCAGCACGGCCGCTTCCTGATTGGGAACAATCGCGGCCGGATCAATGGTTGGATCGGAGCGGATTCAATTTTCGGCCGCCTGATTCTTGTCGAGCGCTAAGTACCCCCCGACAAGTGGCCAAAGGATGAATTCACACGCTGGTGCCGCGAGGCCCAGACAGGCGCAGAGAGTCCTCGGGGATGCGTGTCGTCGTACGAGCGCGAGCCTCAACCTGATGCGCCGCGGTAAGTGCATGCGGGCACCCGCCGTGGGCTCTTTCAGCGCGGCGGCACGAGGCGTGAGAGGCCGCTGTGACGCCATTGTGCCTAGTTGCGCGGTTTTGGACCTCGACACGCCGAGCTCAACTGTGTGATGCGCTTGCGCTGCGAGCGTGCATCGTGTCTTCTCCCCTCATGACCGAGCGGTCGACAACCTATCTTCGCCCCAGCCGCCAGATGCTCTTCGCCGTCGCGGCTCCGCTCGCGGTGGCAGTGATCACGGTCGCGCTGCCCTCGCCCGCCCGCGCAGACGAGCCGGTCAACGCACCCTACGAGCCCAGCTACAAAAATAGTCTGACGCTGGTGCCCTACGACTCTGGCTATGTCCCGGCCAACAGCCCCGTGCAGCTCCGTCTGACCGCAGAGTTCCGGGATGACTTTGATATCGATATGGAGGGGACTTGCACCTACGACTGGAGCGAGCAAGCGCTCTCGATCGAAGGTGCGCCCTCGGGTGGTCAGCTTGTGTATTCGCTTGGCGGTGAGATCGGCGTCGAGGCGGTCGTGTCACTCGGTGGCTTCATGGCAAGCGCGCCGCTCGGCCCCTACGCACTCGACATTCCGGCGGCAGTCTCGTTTGACCCCTACCTGCTGCCCGGCAATCCCGATCATCCGGTCTCGATCGCGACTGCGTTCTCCATCCCACTCGTCGATGAGACCTTCCCGCTTGGCACCGCCACCGGACAGTTCGCGCTTGAGGTCGACTTTCAGATCGTCGGCGTGACCTTCCAGGCTGACGACGTCGATTGGTCAGACAGCGAAAATGGCCGCGCCCTGGCGACGCTGGACGTTGAGGGTGGCACGGTCACCGTGCCGCTCGTGGAGCCCACGAGTCCTGACACGGCGTCCGCGTGGGCCCGGATGCACGGGCTCCTCAGCAGCGATGTCGTGCTCACACTCAAGCCTTCGCTTACGGTCAGTGGGTTGCCTGGCGGCATCACCATTCCGATCGCCCTCGACCTTCCCGTCGACATCCCGGTGGTCTCGGACGCAGACGTGGAGATCGGCCCCACGGAGGTCACGCTCCCAGCGCCGGCGCTCCCGCCTGAGCCAGGCACAACGGACGACGGCGATCTCACGACCGACGACGGCGTGGATCCAACCACCGACGATGCCGGTGATCCCACCACCGACGACACCACCACGGGTGGTGCTGGCGAAAGCAGCGAGAGCGGGTGTGGCTGCTCCAGCAGCGCACCGCCGCCGGCCGCCATCACCTTCGCCCTCCTCGTGATCGGACTGCTCGGCCTCAACACGCGCCGCGACCGTCGCAGTGCCACCTAGCAGGTCCGCGTAGCGACGGACGAGGCGCGCGTTTGTGATGCCGCCAATGAGATGAGCGGCGGGAGCCGGCCCTTGTCGGTGCCGATCCCACCTGTGCCTCGGCACGCGGCTGCGCAGCCCTTGTGCCTGGTGTGCGTGCGCCCAGCCCCTTGGGATCCGGCGGGACGGGTCCTGCCCAGGGCAATTGCCTCGTCATTCAGATCGACCCGCGGACACGCTCGTTTCGGCGCCTGGTGGAACAAAGCGCCCACAGACCCCAATCCCAAGCTCACCTCCCGAATCGACTGTGGATCTTGGCCGTGATGTTCGCGGCCTGGTGGGCATGCGCCGGTGCGATCCTCCGTGTCTATGGTCCGAGTTGGGAGATGCTGACGTTGTCGGTGGCGGTGCTCATTGGTAGCGGCGTCTGTGTGGCAACGAGCGCACGCCAGCACCCATTCGCATTGGCGCTGTTCCTCCTCGTCTCGCCGCTCATCGTGTGGCCGGCCAGCGTCGCCGCACCCGCAGCGAGCGGCTACTTTCGCGGGACGGCCTACATTCATGTCGGCGGATTGCGCTCCGAGCTGGCCAACGTTGACTCCCACAGCGGTGTTCCCCAAAAACTCACTTATGGCTGCGTCACCGATCCCGTCCACGAGATGGAAGTGGCCATCCACAACGCCACGGTGCGACTACTGGTGCGCACCTTGGGGCCGATGAACGACACGGCATCTCGTGAATCGGTCATGAGCACCGAGCACTGAGCACTCACCGGCCCGCGATAGACGATACAGTCCTCCCATGCCGTGGCTGATCCTGACTGCCCTCCTCGCTGTCGGGGCGCTTGTGTTTGGCATCTTGTGGCTGACCTTCACGCTCATTGGACGATCGATCGCCAAAGAGGCCGCGGCGCTGCGCGGAGTGGTGCGTGACTCAGGACCGGTGAAGGTCATCACGCGCTATCGCCAGTTCCGCTCGGCTCGGGAGTATCGCGGGGCGGCTTACAAGAGCGCGCCCGGGCGAGTCGTCCTCACCGACGCTGAGCTACTGATCTTGCAACGCCCACAGCGGTACGGGAAGTTTCGACGCGAGGATCTTCATCGCTTCACGGTGGGCGTGGTGGATGCGGTGTATTTGCAGCTTCGAAGCGAAGATCCGCCGGAAGCCTCCGGGACGATCGAGTATCGGATGCGGCTGGAAGCGCCGCAGCGTTGGGTCGCCGCACTCGTGGAGGCAGGCGCGAGGCCGACCCCCGGCGGCGACCCGGGGACGGCAACGAGCAGCGCCGGACCCGGCAAAGCCTCGTCAGGCTCGCGATAAATGGCTGGCAATGGCGGGCGAAGGCATCCGGCGTCAGGTCCGCAGCGCGGCCTGACGCCCGCTGGCAGCCACGACGGGCACGTGGCTCATTTGTCGTATTCGTGGGCAGGTGCCGCCCGCGGATGCGCGCTTGCCTGCCCCAGACCGGTCACTAACATCGCGCGCCACGGAGCCACATGTCAGATTCAAAAAAGATCATCGCAGTTTTCGGTGCAACTGGACTTCAAGGAGGCAGCGTCGTTCGAGCACTGCGCGAGCAGGGAACCTTTCGCATTCGCGCAATCACGCGTGACCCCTCCAAAGCAGCGGGCCTCGCCGACGAAGTGGTTGCGGGTGATCTCGACAAACCCGAGACCCTCGGCAAGGCCCTTGAAGGCGCGCACGGAGTCTTCCTGGTCACGAACTTTTGGAATCCCGGGACCAACGAGCTCGAGCAAGGCACCGCGGCGGTCAAGGCAGCCGCAGCAGCTGGCGTCAAGCACTTCGTGTGGTCGACGTTGCCGCATGTCGAGCACATCAGCGGCGGCAAGTTTGACGTGATTCACTTCACCGAGAAGGCCAAGGTCGACGCGGTCGTGGCGGACGCGGGATTTGAGGCATACACCTTCGTCGAGGCTCCGTTCTATTTCCAAAACCTCGCGGGCGTGATGGCGCCACAGCCCCAAGCGGATGGCTCACGTGCATGGGCGATGCCGATGGCAGCCGATTCCAAGGTGATGCACATGGGCGACATCCACGAGCTGGGTACGCTGGTGGCGGGCGCCTTCGCCCATCCCGCGCGCGTGGGCTCGGGTCAGCACCTCGCGCATGCGGGCGGTCTTTACAGTTGGAATGACGTGATCGAGACCCTGCGCTCGCAAGGCCACAAGGTCGGCTACATGCAGGTGCCCAATGAGGCCTTTGACTCGTTCTTCCCGGGCGCCAAAGAGCTGCGCGAGATGATGAACTACTTCGAGGCGCACACCTACTTTGGCCCCGACGCAGAGACCAAGCTGGCACTGGCACGAGACGTCGCGACGCGTCCGCCGACCGATCTGGCGACGTGGGCGCGCGCGAACATGCCCGTTGGCTAACGAAGATTCGGGCCGGGCGTCGACCCGGCGCCCCCCTCCGACTCAAGCCCACACACGCGGAAGGGGCGAGGGGCCACGACGACCCGACCTCAGCTCACCCCTTCGCGCGACTCAAGCAGCTGCTTGAGCCGCGCGAGGTCCTTTTGCGTCTCGCCGCGCCTCATCGCAGCGGCCTGGGGCGACTCATCATCGCGGCGGCCTAGACGTGCACAACCTAATCGCGCTCGCGCGAGGCGTTGCGGAAATAGAGTGCGTATTGGGCCGCATCGGCCTGGACACGGAGCCAGGCGTCGAGGCTGGGCTGATATGCCGGATCGGAGACCAGAGCGATCGCCTCGCGAATGCCGGTGTAGTCGCGAGGGTCGGCGAGGCACGCGTCGAAGATCGACTGCAGCTCAGGGACGACACGCTCAATCTGCTCACGCAAGAGCCGCCAGCGCTCGGGTGTGAACTCGACCGCCGCCTCGGCATGATCCGAACACAACCGCGCGAGCGCAGCGTAATCACCTTGGCCAAGCGTCTTGCGCATGAAGGGCTCAAGGAGCGCGAACACCTCGGGGCGGATCGCCTGGATCTCCGAGACGGGCTCGACCCACATCCAGTCATCGTTCTCCTCGACGACCACGAGCCCCATCAGATCGGAGTCCACGGGGAGCGCATCGATCAGCTCCGAGAGCCCGAAGGCGATCGGCTCGAAGCGCGCGAGGCGGTCCGGATCCCGCAGGAATCGGACGAAGTCAGGGAGCTCATCGGGCGACACGGCGAGGCGCGCGATCCGCTGGCCTTCATCGACCGCCTGAAAGAAGTCCTGGGCCTCGGCGAAGAGCAAGCGCCACTCCCCGCTGAGCAGCTCGATCGCCAGATCGTTGTCGGCGAGCAGCCACGACAGCTGGTCGCGGTCGGAATCGCCAAGCTGCTGCAGGATTTGGGCCTCGAGTTCCCGGTAGTTCTCCGAGGGAACGAGGTAGGCGTGGCATCGCACGGGCGGGAGGCTAGCGCAGCAAGAGCAGCGATCCAAGGAGGGCCGGACTGCTCGCCGATCCCCCAAAACACCGCCTTGGCGCCCAGCGGCGCGGCCTTGGCAACCTCTGCGCGGGCTCCGAGCGTCCGGGCCTCGCGAGCGGGGCGGGCTCTGCGAGGTGCTCGGTGGGATTGAAGTATCATCGACCGCGATGCCTCCCGAGCAAGACGCGATCATCACGCTGTCCACAGACCCGCAGGTCGCCGAGCAGCAGATTGAAGCGATTATCTTCTACCTGACCACGTGCGGGTACATCGACAACGAGTTCGACCTCTCCGAGAAAGCCTTCGTCCGCTCGTACTTGCGCAAGTTGGTCTCCGCTCGCGTCGACGCGCGTGGCATTGAAGATGCCGAGCTGCGTTTTGAGACGATCGAGCGCGAGCATGAGCACTACGTCGAGGTGTTCAACGCGACCGATCGTGACGTGAAGGAACTCTTCACGGAGGCTGTCGCGGAGGGCGAGGATGTCCAGGGATTTGTCCACTCGCGCCTCAAGCTGCGCTGCTTTGAGCTCTTCCAGGGCCTAGACCAGGACAACCGCAACGCGCTCCTCAAGGTGGTCGACAACTTCATCAACGCCGACGGCGTCGTGCATCCCGAAGAGCTCAAGTTCCGCAATGAGCTCGCCGCCTTGCTTGAGCAAGACGTGCGCGTTCCGGAGTCAGATGGGCACGGACCCACGATCGCGCTCGGCGAGCCGATGGAGCTCGCGCCGGGTGTCGACAACCATCCCTTCTTCACCAAATTTGAGCACCACTACTCGGCCGATCCGGGCACCATTCGCCGCCAGGTTGAGGCGGACCTCAAGGTCCTTGAGCAGACCAAAGAGCTCTTTGCCGCGCAACGGGCCCGCGGCGCCGGCCGACTGGCCAAAGCGATGAGCACGGCGGATCTGCCCCCGGGACCTGCTCAGCTCGACGGTTTTGTCTATGCCGGTGGCAAGGTTGATTCGGACTATGAGTTGATCGTCGTCGGTGACCTGCACGGCTGCTACAGCTGCCTCAAGTCGGTCATCATGCAGACCAACTTCATGGAGAAGGTCCGCCGGCACCGTGCCGATCCGGAGAACAATCCGGACGTCAAGCTCGTGCTCCTGGGCGACTACATCGATCGCGGACGCTTTAGCTACAACGGCGTGCTGCGTACGGTGCTCAAGCTCTTCTTGACCGTGCCGGAATACGTCTACGTGCTGCGCGGCAACCACGAGTACTACATCGAGTACGAAGGACGGGTCTACGGTGGCGTTCGACCCGCCGAGGCGATCAACACGCTGGCCTCCCACGTACCCAATGACGTGTTTGAGGCCTACTTGGCCTTCTTTGAGGGAATGCCCAATCTGTTGCTGTGGGACGGGATGCTCTTTGCCCACGCCGGCATCCCTCGCGACCAGCTGATTCGCGACCGCTTTCGCAACATGGACTTCCTCAACGATGCCGATGCGCGCTTCCAGATGCTGTGGAGCGATCCAAGCCGTGCCGAAGCGATTCCAGACGATCTCCAGGCCGCGAGCGCCCGCTTCCCCTTCGGTCGATCGCAGTTCCGCGCCTTCATGAACAAGATCGGCTGCAGCCTCCTGGTCCGCGGCCACGAGAAGGTCAACGCCGGCTTCAAGAACGTCTACGACGCCGATAGCGACATTCGTCTGCTCACCGTCTTCTCCTGCGGCGGCGTTGCCAACGAAGATCTGCCCTCCGACAGCAACTATCGCGACGTACGGCCGATGGCGCTGACGATCACGAAGACCAACGGCGAGGTGCGGATCAACCCGTTCGCGATCGATTATCGCCGCTATCAGGACCCCGAGCGCAATCTGTTCTTTGCGACCAAGCCGGAAGTCGACATCGTGTAGCGGCTTTGCGCCGTAGGAGCGTTGCCACCAGCATCTCCAAGACGGAGGACCCCGAGCATGAAGCTGATCAGCAACTCCTTCGGCAATGGCGAGCCGATCCCCGGTCGCCTGGCATTCGCGGTCCCTGCGGAAGTTGGCCACGTCACGCTCTCGGCCAACCGCAACCCGCACCTACGGTGGGAGGGTGTCCCCGAGGGTACCGCCTCCTTCGCGATCCACTGCTTTGATCCCTGCGCACCCACGGTCGGCACCGACGTGAACAAAGAGGGTCGAGTGGTCCCCGCTGCCCTTCCACGCGCAGACTTTCATCACTGGGCGCTGTGCGACCTCCCGGCCGACCTGCGCGAGCTTGCAGAGGGTGCTCATAGCGAGGGCGTCGTGGCCCGTGGCAAGGCCGCATCGGCTGCCCCCCTCGGTCGCCACGGACTCAACGACTACACCGGCTGGTTTGCCAATGACGGCGACATGTCCGGCCCCTACTT
>CAZVEM010000254.1:0-8874 GCA_964626165.1 uncultured Nannocystaceae bacterium | reverse complement strand
CACGCTTCGAGGTGTCGCTGATGTCGATCTGCTTGCGGAGATGCGCGCGAATCAGCTTGTCGTCGCCGACGAAGCGAGTCGCGACCAAGGCGACGCGCGCGGCATCGTAGGATCCCGGATACGCGTCACGGGTCGCAAGCAGCGGCTGCGCGACGAGCACAGCGGCGTCGCGCAACAGATTCAATGTCGCGTCGCTGTCGCCGCCCATCTTACTCAGCACATGATCGACGCCGGCATAAAGTGCGCCGAGCGTCTGCGCGCGCTCGGGCGCGAGCGCCTCGTAGCCGGCAAGCTCGCCGCGCATCACCGCGAGATACTGGCGCGCCGCAGGGAGTACCCCATTGGGATCCTGCGCAATGCGTGGCAGCAGGTACAGCAAGATCGCACTTGAGTGCGCGCCAAAATAGAGCTCGTAAAACTCGCGGTCCTTGTGCTTGGCACCGCGCGCCCCATCCGCGACTGCGGCCGCGCCCCCCATGTCGAGATCGCGGGCGATCAGCACGCGACCCAAGCCCGTCGCAAAGCGAGCATCATCCGCAAATCGCTCGCCAGCGCGCTCAAAACAGGTACCTGCGGCCGTCAGTCGACCGATGTCAAAGAGTCCGTTGCATAGCTCGGCCGCCGCGTCGGCGGTAGACGGCGTTGCGTTCTCGCCTCCGAGTTCGACGATCTTGGTCGCCGTCGCGAGTTCTTGCTCCAAACTCTTCAGGCGCTCTTTGGCGGTCGTGGCGTCTTTGGCGAGCTGCTCGCTCTCAGCGCGACGTCCCTCCAGCGTGGCGGTGACAGCCTTGACGACGACGAGCTGTTCTTGAGCGTCCTGGAGCTCGAGCGCGCGGATCTGTGCCTGCGCGAGATCAGCCTGCGAGACCGCCGACTGCGGTCGGTACTCCGCGATCAGGGCGTAGTAGCCCAGTGCCTTCTTTGCCTCGCCATTTTCCTGTGCGCGACGTGCCCGATGGGCGACCGCATCGAGCACCCGATCGTCTTGCGGTGCCGCGCGGAGCAGCAGTGCCGTCGCGTGCGCGTGCCGCTGCGGCATGGACCGCAGTGTGGCGTTGACAAAGTCCAGCAGCTCTCCCATCTGCTGCTGCTCTTGCACGAGGCCTTGGCTCGAAGCCGCGGCCAGCATCGTGGAGAACGACTGTTGCAAGAACCCGCGCTCGTTGGCGAAGTAGCTCTCGTCGAAGATGCCGTAGATGCGCGTCAACGCGATCAGTCCCTCGATGCGCGCAGGATCGCTGGGGTTTTCCCCGTCGAGCAGCGCATCCTCACCCAGCAGTACGGCCATCGCCAAGACGCCCAGTCCCGCACGCGGTGAGTCGACGGCAAAACTCGGGCGAGCCATCCAGCCATCGAGCACGCCGCGGACCAACTCACTGACCTCCGCAAAACTCGATGCCCCCTGCTCGCTCGCCATCTGACTGAGCGCGGCGCGGAGCCAGACCGGCGCGCTCGCTGCAATCGCAGGTTGCCGCTTCTCGTCAATCTCGTCGGCGAGTGCGGCCAATCGAAGTGCACGTGGATCTTGCTGCTTGTCCGCGTCGGCGCCATCGGGCTGCCGACTCTCCTGTTCGCGACGGCACCCGCTCAGCTCGAGTGCGAAGCAGAGCGAGAGCACGCTTGCAGCGACCCGCGCGCGCCCCGGAACCCGATCGCCAGACAGAGTGGAGTGACGGCGAATCCGCGCGGGCATGGGCCGATGCTACCAGGCGATGCACGGGCTCTCGCCGCGGCTTGGGGCGCCGCTTTGCCGTCTTCGTCGCGGGACGGCGCGGCTCGGCGTCGCCCAGCATCCGCAGCGGGCCGATCTGGGCGCGGGGACGCGGGGTGCCGAAATCCACCGCAGTGGCAGTGTCGCTGGCTCCAGATCGCTGGCAAGCTCCCTCTCCGTGGCACTCGCATCCAAGTTCACCGGTTCCTTCGCAGTCGCACTGTCGATTGTTTTCGCGCCCGCCTTGATCGCCTGCTCCCCCCCTGCGGCAGCCCCTGCGGCCGATGACGGCAAGGCGGAAGCCGAGAAGGCCAAGAAGGAAGAAGAGGATCGCCTCGAGAAGCGCAAGCAGGAGCGCCTCGCAGCCGACAAGGCGAAAGAAGATGAGGCCGCGGCGATCAAGGCCAAGATCGCGGAGGTCACTGTAATCCCGGAGGGCACCAAGCTCCCCAAGAAGGTCGCAGATGCCTGCGCGCAGGTCGTCACGGCTCAGACGGAGTTCATGAAGCGCCACCACCCGGACACCGAAGAGTCCGCGGTTGCGACTCAGACAGGCATGCTCGGCAAGCAGTGCAACGAGATGGGCGACATCTCCGTCGCGATGTGCCAGAAGTTCGCCCTCGACGCGACCGACGATCTGCTCAAGAGCAGCATCAATGAGTACCTGCCCGTCTGCATGGAGAAGTACGGCAAAAAGGAGTAGCTGCGCAGCTCGAGGGGCACGACGCAGGGGCGCCGATCATCACGCCGATGATCATGCCGACCATCCTGCCGACCTTCAGGCCGATCATCATGCCGATCATCACGCCGATCATCACGCCGATCATCACGCCGATCATCACGCCAAAGATCAGGCTGGGGGTATGACCGACTCCGCGGCCTCCCCCAAGCGCACCGTACTCCGTTTCCTCAAACGCGCCGGCGCGCCCAGAGCTATGCGCTCGCGGGCGCGCTTCGTGCGTCCGCAGCCGCCTGAGCTTCGAGCTTGGCGCGCATCGACCAGCTCGGCTCGCCACGCCGACGAGCGTCGCTGCGCCACTGGATGCCGAGTTCGCCAAGCCTTCTGAGCTGTCCAAGATCGTCGCGCGCCAGCAGATGGCGGCGCACGAAGCGGTAGTCCTCGGGCCGCTGGCCGAGCAGGCTCTCGGCGACCTCGCGCGGCCGGGCGCTGCTCTGATCGGCGCGGTGGACCAGCGTAAAGCGCAGCTCCTTCACCTCGCCGTCGATGTGGAGATGCAGGTCGCGGACCACTTCGGCCAGATCGACCCGATGAAGACCCGCGCTTGCCCCCGGACTGCGCTTCTTTTTGGGCTTGTCGCGGATCACGGACCAGCCGGGCCCATCGTGCACATCGGGCCAACTCGCGAGGCGCTGTTCCAGCGCATGCAGCTCGTCGGGCCGCAGTTCCACGGCATAGGATGCTCCCACGACCAGCTCGCCCACAAGGCGCTCTCCCGGTGCGACCAGGCGTGCGTGCCGGATGACCAGACCGGGTGGCGCAGTCTCCTGCAACCGACGGCAGAGCTGCCCTGCGAGGCGGTCGCGCGTCGCGTCGTCCATCAGACCGCCGAGGTCTTCGGGGGACTCAGGCAGGATCACGTCGATATCGACGACCTCCTCTTCCGCGCTCATACCCAAGGCCAGTGCGGGGCCAAAGCTCATGCGTGGCTTGGGATTAAAGCCACGAGAGAACGCCAACTCGATGCCCGCACGTCGGAACATGCGCGGCATCATGCGGACGAGATCTAGGTGGCTGAGGAACGTCAGTGTCCCCTGCTTGGCAAAGAGCAGACGAAGGCGACTAAAGGCCGCCTCTGCATTGGCCTTAAACGCCGAGCCGTCGACCTGAAGCGATGGCGCGAGACGGCCCTTGAGTCCATCACTGAGGCGTTGGCTGCGAACCAAGCTGGCTGCCGGAATCAGCTCGTCCTCTGACTGTGACTGCGCCTCGATGCGAGCGCGCTCCGCCGCGTCGGCCTGCGCCTCGGCGCTCGACTCTTCGCGGAGTTGATCGCGATCACGTCCCGCCGTGCGACCTTCAAGTTGGATCAGCGCGTCGACGCGCTCGGATCGCATCGCGGTGAGATCGCAGGCGACGCCGCAGTCGTAACAGACCAGGCGACGAGTCTCTTGCTGCGCGCTCTCCAATGTCCTGTGGTGCACTTGCTCACCCAACGGCTTGCCACAGGGCGGCGAGGTCCGGGCAGCGACCGCCTTCTTGTACTCGCGTTCGAGAAAGCCCGGCTCGAGCCCAACGTCGAGGTGACTCCAGGGCAGTGGCACGCCGAGCGGTAGTGTCGATGTGTAGCGGTCCGGCTCGATGCCTTCGACGCGCAGAGCTTCGAGCCAGGTCTCGAACTTAAAGCACTCGCCCCACCCATCAAATCGAGCACCCGCCCGATATGCGCGCTCAAGCACCTCACCCATGCGCCTGTCACCGCGCGCGAACAAGCACTCCAGCCAGGACTCGCGGACCTCGTGAGTCTTGATGCCGAGGTTGCCGCGGCGTGCCAGGTTTCGCAGCAACTCCACTTTGGAGCGCAGGTCGACCATGCTGTCCATCGCGGCCCACTGGAAGGGCGTGTGTGGCTTGGGCACGTGCTGGCTGACCGACACCGTCACCTTGGCGCCTTGACGGCCTCGGATCTGCCGAGCGATGCCCGCGATGCGCAGTCCGGTCTCGATGATGCCGACAACGTCTTCGTCCTCTTCGGTCGGCAAGCCGATGATGAAGTACATCTTGATGCGTTCGTAGCCGCGCTCAAAGATACGCCGTGCAGACGCGTCGATGTCCTCGTCGCTGACGTTCTTGTTGATGACGTCACGCATGCGCTGCGTACCCGCCTCAGGCGCGAAGGTCAGGCCGTCGATGCCGACCTTCTTGATCTCATCGACCAGATCATCGCTTAGACCGTAGGCTCGCAGACTCGCGATGCCGAGCTTGACCTTGCGCTCGACCAACTCGGGCACCAGCGCCTTAATCAGAGGATCGATGCACGAGACATCGGCCGTCGACAGCGCTGTGAGCGATGTCGAGTCAAACCCGCTGGCATCGACACTCTCAAGTACCGCTTTGACGATGTCGTTGGGCGCGCGCTCGCGGACCGGGCGATAGATCATGCCGGCCTGGCAAAAGCGGCACCCTTCGGTGCAGCCACGGGTGATTTCCACCGATGCACGATCGAAGATCGCCTGTGCGTAGGGCACCGGGAAACGCGTGGGAAAGGGGAAATCTCCGAGATCGCGTACCCATACGCGCGTGATCGGAAAAGGTGCACGCGCGCGCTCGCCGAGCTCGGAGCGTCCGACGACGACTTGCAGGCCCGTGCGTGGCTCGAGTTCCACGCGGTAGAATTCGGGCACATAAATTCCAGGCAACGCGGACGCGGCCGCCAGTTGCTCAAAGCGCGAGGCACCGGCTCGACGCAGCTGGCCCAGCGTACGCAGCAAGGTCGGCAACACCTCCTCTGCTTCGCCGACCAAGAACGCGTCGATGAAGGGTGCGAGAGGCTCGGGGTGCGTGGCCGTGGGCCCGCCGGCAATGACGATGGGGTCGGACTCACGCCGATCGGCCGAGCGCAGGGGCACTCCGCCCAGCTCAAGGTTGAGGAGCACGTTGCTGTAGCTCAGCTCGTACTGCAGGCTCACGCCGACGACGTCAAACTCACAAAGGGGCCGCGAGGTCTCCAGTGAGACGAGAGGCAGCCCGCACGCCCGTAGCTCGCGCTCCATGTCGACCCACGGACTAAAGGCACGCTCGCAGCAGAGATCCGGCTCTTTGTTGATCAGATCGTAGAGAATGCGAGTCCCGAGGTGGCTCATCCCGATCTCGTAGAGATCGGGGAAGGCCAGGACGAAGCGGCAGGTCAGCTCGTCCCAGTTGTCCTTGAGGATCGACTGCTCCTCACCGCCGAGGTAGCGACCTGGCTTTTCGACCCGTGCCAGCAGCGAGGCGTAGACGTGCCCCCGTGAGCGAGACGAGGCCAGGCTCTCGCTGCCTTTCGAGTCGGCCGCGCGCACCTGCCCGTCCACGGAAGATCCGCATGCAGCTGCTCCCGAAGTGCTTGGCGCGCTGCGCCCCTCGTCGCTCGACCCTCGGTCCATCATGACGCGGCGGAGAGTAGCCCCCATCCCAAAAAAGGGGGCGGTCCCCTGCCCGCCGTCGCAACATTGTCCGTGGCTCAAGGGTCGCGGGGCCGCGCGCCCAAGGGCATGCATGGAGCACGGCGAGCGGAAGCATCAACGCCTCGGGCGCTCAGGTCGCGCCGAGAAGAGAACAGATCGTGCGAACTTGGCGGCGTGAAGGCTCTTGCCACGCCCAGCCGCGCGTCTACAGTGTGGCGCCGTGAAAGACCCCTATGCAGCGCTCGGAGTCGCTCGGACCGCAGATGCGGCCGAGATCAAGCGCGCGTACCGCAAGCTGACGACGCAGTACCACCCCGACAAGAATCCTGGTGACAAAGCTGCCGAGGAACGCTTCAAGGAGGTCTCCAACGCCTACGAGGTCGTGGGAGACGACGAGAAGCGCAAGCTCTTCGATGAATTCGGCGAGCTCTCGCTCACCCAAGGCTTTGACCCTCAGCGTGCGCGCGCCTACCAACGCGCACGCGCGGGACGAGGCGCGGGAGGTTTTCAGGGCGGCTACAGCGGGTTCCCGGGTGGCTTTGAGGGCAATGCCCGGGAGATGGACTTCAATGAGTTGCTTGGCCGCATCTTCGGCGGCGGAACGGCCGGTCCCGGCGCAGATCCCTTCTCCGGACGCGGATCAGGCCGTGGGGCGCCGCGCTCGACCAAGGGACACGACATTCAGGGATCAGTGACAGTCTCGATGATGGACTCGCTCCTCGGCGTCACGGTGCCGCTTCGCATCGACAGCCGCGGCGGCGAGGGTCGTACGATCGATGTCAAGGTGCCTCCCGGCGTGACGGACGGACAAAAGCTCCGGATCCGAGAACAGGGCGGTGCGGGCACCCCACCAGGCGATCTGATCCTGACCATCCACGTTCAAAGCAGCGCCCGCATCTCGCGAGATGGCCAGAACCTCACCGTCAAAGTCCCGGTCACCTTGCTGGAGGCCTATCGAGGTGGCCCCATCGATGTGCCGCTTCCGCTCGGCGGTACGGTTACGGTCCGCGTGCCCGAGGGCAGCAACTCGGGACAGCGCCTCCGACTTCGCGGCAAGGGGCTCCCCGCCAGGGGCGAAGGCAGCGCGGGCGATCTGTTCGTCGAGCTTGAAGTCGTGATGCCGCCCGTGAAAGGCGACGCGGAGCTCCTCGCGGCGCTTGAGCGGCTGCAGAGCGAACAAGATCCGCGCGTCGGGCTGACCTACTGAGTTCGATCCTCGCGCCGATGCACGAGCCAGGCCCCTCACGCCAGCGCGGCGACGGCCTGCTAACGATGCTGATCGATCAGGATGGAGTTCCCGTCCGGATCGCGAAGCACAATGCTCGCAGGGCCGGAGGTACTCTCGTCGCATTCGGTGCTCAGTTCGATCCCCCGCTCCTTGAGTTGCCGCTGGATCTCGCGGACATCGGTATGCTCCTCTGTCGGTGAGGCGTCTTGAGCCCAGCCCGGATTGAAGGTCAGGATGTTCTTGTCGAACATGCCCTGAAACAGCCCGATGACGTGCTCGCGGTTCTTCATGATCAACCAATTTTGATCCTGATTGCCGTGAAAGGCCTCAAAGCCGAGCTTTTCGTAGAAGGCACGTGACGCGGCGATGTCTTTGACCGCCAGGCTGACTGAGAATGCACCGAGGTTCATCGAGCTTCCTTCGCAGTGAAGAACACCGCGCTCCCAGCCCAGGTTATAGCGCGACATGTCGCTCAACCTGCACGACGGCGAGAAACTTGCTGCAGATCGCCACCCAGATTGCCAGCCAATCGCAATGAAGGGCACGGAGCTCGTGTTGCTCCGCGCCCTTCCAGTCTCGCTGGTGGTCCAGACCCGCCGCCGCGAGCGGGCTCGAAGGCCGCTGACGGCCGTCATCACGTTCAGCGACTAGCAGGTTGTCGAAGAACCCCCGTGGAGTGCATGGACGTGCAATCGCCATGCAGACCGAAGCGCGAGGAGGGAGCGTACCGGGCGTACGCGACCGACGAGCAACAAAGGGCTGCATGGAGAGTGCGCGGCCATGCGCCGCGCGGGGTTTTCGACAGCCTGCTAGTGCTTGTCGCCCACGTCACACATGTAGAACGCCGAGGTGTAGCCAGCGCCGCCGATGTCGTTGTGCCACTGAATGTCGCCGTTGGCCTGCCACTGGTAGTACATCGATCCAGCGACATTGTTGTCACCATTGGGCTCGGTGATGTTGTTGACGTTGTGGACGAAGAACGAGAAGCCATCGCTCGCCCCCCAGCCACAGTTTGAGTTGCCGCTGTTCATGCCTTGGTTGGCGCAGGTCGCCCCGTTGAAGTCCGGGTAGATGCCGAGGATGCGCATATAGTCGGCGCTTGCACCGGCGCCGATCATCGCGTCGTTCGCGATCGCCCACGCGGAGTTCTTGTGCTCGAGCGTTCGTGGGATGAAGAGCTGCATGCCTCGTGTCGCGCAATCCGCCTCCGCTTGCGCCGCGTTGGTCTGGTTGGCCGCGACCACCTTCTGGAAGGTGTATCCGCCACCGTCGGTGGTCATGTCGCAGTAGACCGCGAAGGCGTCTCCCATGTAACCGTCGGGCACGATGTCGTACACGCCGTCTGTGCTCGCGGGCACGAGCGTCTTGATGTCAAGGCAGCTCGTCGGCACGTCGCAGGTCGAGAGGCAACCGTCGTTGTTGTTGTTGTTCTCGTCGTCGCAGGCCTCAAACATGAGGTCGGTGTTGCCGTCGCCACAGTACGCTGCCAGAGCGTCACAGCCGGCTTCGCAGCCACCATAGGAACCGTCGTTGACGCCGTCGTCACACAGCTCTTCCCCCATGTCCATGTTGCCGTCGCCGCAGTAGGCCGCGAGTGCAGCGCAGCCCGGCTCGCAGCCACCATAGGCGCCATCGTTGACGCCGTCGTCACAGACCTCCCCATCGTTGAGGGCGCCGTTGCCACATAGATCGCCGTCTCCATCGCCGTCGCCATCGCCGTCACCGTCACCATCGCCGTCTCCATCGCCATCGCCGTCGCCGTCGCCATCGCCGTCGCCATCGCCATCGCCGTCGCCGTCGCCGTCGCCAT
>CAZVEM010000253.1:4670-8965 GCA_964626165.1 uncultured Nannocystaceae bacterium | reverse complement strand
GCCCAGACGATTCGGCCACGCTACGAGCTTCGCGGCGAGGAGGAGAGCTCGCCGTGACAGCCCCGACCACCATCGTTCCTGTCGCTCCCAGCGACCAGCATGAAGCGTTGACGGAGCAGCTCGCTCCTCGGCTCCGCGAGGTGCTCGAGAGCGCGGGCCCTGGCCACCGCCTGCGGGTCACCACGCTGCCTGAACCGGTCATGGAACGACTGGCGCACGCGCTGGACGACCCGCGGTGGCTCGTCCGCGTGCTCAACGAACAGCCGAGCAAGCCCTTCGAAGCAACGGCGGCCACGATCATTCGTCTGCGAGACCACGCGGAAGCCCCGGTCCTGGTGTTCTTCCCGCCCGGACCTCGCACAGCCTCGGAGGACTCGCTCGACATCGCGACCTTCACCGAGCTCTCGCTCGCCAGCATGGCGCAAAGCCTGTCGGACGTGCTCGTTGATCGGCTTGCCGAACCGCTCCGCGGCGAGGTGCGTGAGGTTCTCCGCCACCTGGCCGAGGTACGTCAGATCCGCCATCCGGATGAGCAGGTCAGCTATCTCCTTACCGTTCTCAAGAACGGGGGCAGCCCGCAGGCCGCGGGGGCTGCGATCTACTGCTTCGGGCTGGTGCCTGACTTCGACCTGTTCACCCGCGGCTCGACGAACACGCTCAACTGGCTGAGCCGGAACCGCCAGAAGTGCGACAAGCTCTCCGACCTCAATCAGCCCCTCCAGAAGCGCCTTCTCGCGCTCGGGCTGAAGCCCGACACGTTGCAGCAGGCACTGTTTCACTTCTTCCGCCTGCGCCACACGGAGGAGCCTCGAATCTGGGGGCAGCAGATCGCTTGCGATGCTGGCAGCCGCCACCTCGCGTTCGACCGATGGGAGTTCTCGGATGCGGAGAGCGACGGTGAGCTGCGGCTGATCCTCGACCCGCTCAACCTTCCGCGGCAGCAGGCCGACGAGGTGTCCGGCGCCGACCGGATGCCGGTGCTGAACGTGACCGGAAAGGACCCGTTGAAGGTCGTGTTCCGGTCGGTGCCGAACCCATCGCAGGCGCCGTCGTGGAAGCACTGGCGCGTGCAGATTCTGGCCATCGGCGACGGTGGCGCGACCGTCGCGTGGGAGAGCAACAGCTACCCGAAGCCAGCCGGCGGCCGGCTCGCGAAGGTGCGTCGTTCGATCAAGATGAAGGATCTCGAGGGACTCGATGAGGGCACCTACTTCCTCCGGGTCGACGCTTACGATGCCGAGGGCACGCTCCTCACGACCCCGAGGCGAATCGATCCCCGTGACGAGACCTCACGGGCGGAGAACGAGTCTGAGCCGTTCTTGGTCGTGCGTGAGGAGGTCGTGATCGACGACCCTGACGTTCGAGCGACCTTCGTGCCTTCGATGCTCGCTGCGTGGCTAAGGGGCGCGCTGAAGGCGCTCGATGGCAAGTCGCGCGAGCCGGTCCCTGCTCGCGAGCTGACGGGCTCCTGGAACCAGCCAGTGGGCGCATCGGTCAAGGGAGACGTCCGCTTCGACATCGAGACGGAGGGGTTCCACGGCTACGCCATCGTCGTTCCCGGCCTACTGAGGAAGGTCGAGGTCGCGTTCCTGAGCAGTCCGCGGGCGCTCGGGGTCTACCAGATGGCCCTCGGTTCGGCTCGCACCCCAGGTGACGTCGAACTGGTTCGCAAGGAGGAGTCCGATCTCGACGGGCTGACCTGCGCAGACGCGTTCCTGAAAGCGCGAGAGGCCGTCTTCACACGCATCCGTGACCAGCACCTGCCGCCCGGCGCGATGCCCGAGGAGCGTGTGGCGCGGCTTGGCATCGTAGAGGTCGTCGACCTCGTTCCTCATGCAGATGCAATTCGCGAGTACGCGACCGCGTTCGCGCGACTCGTCGACGAGGCGATGCAGCAGGACGGACCGGAGCGCGCGAAGCTGCTTCGCGGAGTCGCCTGGCTCGATGCGGTGGAGCTCCGCTGGCTTGGCCAACCCGGCGATCCAGGTCGCGGAATCCTGCTAGCGCCGACCCACCCGCTTCGACTTCTGTGGCACCTCCAGCACGCGCTGGAGTGTGCACGTGCCGTCGATGCTTGGGACCAACGGACCCACCAGGTGCCTGAGTGGAGGAGGTTCATCGAGCAACTGCGCGACGAACTCCTGCCGCTCAATCTGCCGCTCGCGGTGTTCGACCGTCGTGGCCGCGCGTACACCGAGGCGCTTCCGATCACGCCCCATTGGGGCCTCTACTTGCCGGATCGCGACCACGAGGGCCGACACGTGGACGCCTCTGCCGCCCGAGACCGCGCGCTCGCCAGCATGGGGGTACGTGCTCGTTCCGTAGCCGTCACGACGGTCAATCCAGATGAGATCGCAGCGAGGCTCTACGAGTTCGTCGTCCAGCACCCGTACGTCGAACAGCTGCGACTGAACGTCTTCAACCCGGGCAACGGGGAGCTTGTGGCGGACGTCCTGCGGGCCGTCGAAGGCCAGCGCCGACAGAACCGATCGCCGTCTTCGCTTCGGTACGCCGTCCACCTCTTCGCCCCTCAGAGCCAACTCGACACCGTGGGAGAGGCCGTAGAGAGCCTGCTCGACCCCGAACGACATGTGGGCGAAGACGACGAATTCACGCTCTATAGCGGAAACCACCTCCATCCGAAGCTGATCGTCGCTCGCAACGACGTCGCCGACTTCGTCTCCGACCACACGCGCTTCCCCGCGCATCTCTCGATCCTCATCGAGCAGTTCACCGCGCAGGGGCGTGTCGGCCCGCTCCACCAATACCGGCGTGGCTCGTTCGTGAACGGCCTAGTTCAGGAGCCCGAGACTGTTCCGCTGGAGGGCTCCGGACCCAGTGTGCGCCAGGCGACCGGATGGTCGAAGGGCGTTCGACCCGCGACGAGGGGCGGTGCCGATGATGTTGAACGGATGCTGGCCGACGTGCTTTCCGCGACGCATCGCCTGCAGGCATCCGTCGCGTTGGGCCAGGCCGTGGATACCCACGTCGGGCCCGTACTCGCGCTCCAGCTCGACGCCGAGAGCCAGGGCCTTCTGCGCCAGGTGCACGACGTCAGTGACCGGGTGATCACGATCGACAGGCACCTCGGCGTGGACTTCTTCGACACGCCGTCCGCCGGCGAGGAAGCAGGCTACCTCCTCGACTTCGCGCCGGAGTTCCTCCAGGAAGAACGGCAGCGCATCGTACTCACGACGCGGAACACCCAGGAGATCGAAGGCGTCCTCGCCCCGATGCTCAAGGGGTACGGCATCAACCTTCGGCGCGGTGATGAGGTGATGGTTCTGGAAGGGCTCCGCTCCCTCTCCGGACGACTCGCGCTGCGGCTTGAGGGCTCGACCACGCGCGCCAAAGAGGTGGTCGGGCTGCTTTTCGCGCGCTGGTTGATGGAGGAGATTGGGGCCCTCGAGAACCGGGTCGTGATCCCCCTAGACGCCCATCGGTCCTGGTTCCAAGGGCCCGGGCCGCAACGACGCGCAGACCTTCTCTTGGTCGGTTTCCCGAGTCAGGGCGCCATCCGAATGGACATTATCGAGGTCAAGCTCCGAGAGGACCTGCCGCCGGCAGCGCGCGGCCCTCTCTACCGGTCCATGCGCGAGCAGACCGACACGACGGAGACGCGTCTGCGAGCACTCTTCGACCCCGACGTGTACTCGTTGCCACGCGCTGACCTCGCGCTGCGCGCAAAGGAGCTCGCGGGGGTGTTGTCCTTCTACATCCGCCGCGCCGTTCGCTATGGCCTCCTCCCACCGGTCGAGGGCGATGCGTCCCTGGCGATCGCGGAGCGCCTGGACGATGGCTACCGACTCGATGTGCAACGCATGGGCACCGTCTTCGAGCGCCTCGGATCCGGGCACCACATCGACGAGGATGAGCCCGGCTTCACGGTCCACCGATTCGGGGCCAACAAGGCGCGCAAGCTGTTCCACATCGCCATGGGGCGCTTCGACGAGCGAACCTCTGTTCGCGGCGACCTCGAGTCAGTGACCGCCTCGGCATCCGAACGTGGACTGCTCGCACTCACCGAGGCACCGGGCGAAGACCGTCTCTTGGAGACGTTGCGCACCAACCTCGTCGTCCGAACTTCTAGGCCGGTCAAATACGAGCCGTCTCAGGACGGTGCTGGCTCTGGTCCTACTGGTGTCGGCGAGGCACCTGCCGACCCGTACGGATCAGGCAACAAGGAGCCGCTCGACGTCGAGAAGGAGCCGACCGGGGGCGAGCATTCAGAGGTGGCCACCGCGGACCTCCCGGGCAAGCAAGCTGACCCAGATGCGGAGCAGCCGTCCGACGCT
>CAZVEM010000253.1:0-4640 GCA_964626165.1 uncultured Nannocystaceae bacterium | reverse complement strand
GGGGCGCTGTCCCGATTCCGAAGTCGGTCGAGCTGGAGGCGACGAGCGGCGACGACGCCGAGGCATCCAATCCAGAGGATGGTTCCGTGCCGGTACCCGACGTGCTTCTTGGATCGTCGTCGATGACCCCGCAGTTCGGACTTCTTGGGCGCTCGGGCTCGCAGTCGGTCGCGATCGATCTCACGGGGTGCAACACGATCTCGCTCTTCGGCGTCCAGGGATTCGGGAAGAGCTACACGCTCGGGGTTATCGCGGAGATGGCATCCGCACGGAACGCCGGCGTGAACGTCCTCCCGTCACCACTCGCCACCGTGATCTTCCACTTCCACAAGAGCGATGCCTACGAGCCGGAGTACGTCACCGCGGTGGAGCCGAACCGCAAGACGTCCGAGGTCGACCGCCTCCTCGCGGAGTACGGGGCGCGGCCGAGGGGGCTCGAGGACGTGGTCCTGCTCGCCCCGGAAGCGAAGGTCGAAGCGCGTCGACGGGAGTATCCCGGAGTCCAGGTGGAGCCGATCAAGTTCAGCTCGGCCGAGCTGGGAGCCGAGAGCTGGAAGTTCCTCCTCGGCGCCTATGGGAACGACGCCCTCTACATTCGACAGCTCGTCGCGATCATGCGTCGACACCGCGACGGCCTAACGCTCGACACCTTCCGGCAGGAGATCGCGGATGCTGACCTGCCGCGCGCGGCGCAGCGCCTCGCGGAGGACCGCCTGACGCTCGCGGAGCCGTACATCGACGACGCGCGACGGCTCGGCGAGCTGCTCCGCCCCGGACGCACCGTCATCGTGGACCTCCGCGACGAGTGGGTCGAGAAGGACGAAGCGCTGGGACTCTTCGTCGTCATGTTGAGGATCTTCGCCGCAACCCGCTTCGAAGGCCGCGAGTTCAACAAGCTGGTCGTCTTCGACGAGGCGCACAAGTACATCTCGGAGTCGGACCTGATCTCGCAGGTGGTCGAGACCATCCGCGAAATGCGGCACCAGGCAACCAGCGTGATCATCGCCAGTCAGGATCCCTTGTCCGTGCCGAGGGCCATCATCGAGCTCACATCGGTGCTGATCCTGCATCGCATGACGTCGCCGCAGTGGCTCAAGCATCTGCGCAGCGCCATCGTGGCGCTCAACGATGTCCAGGATGCCGCGGTGACTTCCCTGCTGCCGGGCGAGGCGCTGGTCTGGGCTCAACGGAGCACCGACAAGCGCTTCACGCTGAGGCCGCAGAAGCTGGCGGTCCGACCTCGCTTCACCCAGCACGGCGGCGGCACCAAGACGGCCGTGGATGGTGCGACGATCAGGTAGCCGACCCCGCCTCGTCGCAGCGTCTCGGCTCTCACCCCCGCCGCCGGTTCACACGAGGCGGTCTCGGAAGCCCCCGATCTCCGGGACCCCTGCGAGATCGAGCACTTGCGCCCGCGCCATCACCCGGCCTGCTTCGTCGCAAACTCCAGCGAGGGGAGCCCACAACGTAACCTCCTCAGCTCTGGGCCGCCGCCGCCGATACACACGAGGCACTCACGATCGAGCTCAAATCCCCAAGACTCCTGAGACATCCGTGGTCTGAGGCCACAGCAACTCAAGCCGCTTGGAGAGATCAGCGCGCAAGGCTGCGCGCGACACAGACAATTCGGGAAGCCTCCTCTACGTCTGCCCAAGTCCCGAGCCCGGGGCGACGCACCGGTCCGAAAGCTCACGTGCGGAGAGAGCCTTACCTCATCCCTCCGAACGACGGCAGCGAGCGCGGAGCCCTGCTGGGGTGCAACAGGTGTAGCCTCGCGCCTCCTGCGCTGGTTCTCTAGGTCACGGCAGCCACCGGCTTCGAGTACGAGCGCCAGCGCTCCGGCGGACACACAATTTACCGATCCGCTCAGCGTCCTGCCGCCCGCTATGATGCCGCGCATCCGCGTGGAGCTACGTTGGTGAGATGTTGCAACAGCCCGCTGAAACACGTGAGTATTGGAAGAAGAGCCCCGCGGAGCAGATGCTCGAAGTAATGAGCTTCGAACGCGAACTGGGAAACTACCCGCTATCACTTCCGGACCTTTTTGAGCACATGTTCCCGGACGTGATCGACAGGAGCGGCGAGTTCCCGAAGGCACCGGGCGCACTAGTCCTCACGGTGTCCTACTTTGTAAATCAACTCGTCGCGGAGCAGAAGGTTTCGATTCGCAGTCAGGGCGATCGAGACTATCTGGAGTTCGTCTAGGCCACTTGATCGTGGGTGGTGCGCCACGCGCTTCGATTTTTCAAGACCTCAACCGTCGGCGCCGCGCCGCTGTATCGGCGCAAGTCAATGCCCGACTCGCAGCGCACAGTTCCAAACGCGGGGCGGACGTCGACGTCGTGGCCAGATTGACCCGGCATTGCGGCGGTGAGGGTGGTGCCAATTGTCGCGTCGTTGGCCCATTGGATTACCTCCACACGCGTTTGAGGGCGAGCTAACATCTGGGCGTTTTGCGGACATGTCGAGGTCTCGTCGCGAAACCGCGACGAGCTTGCTCACGTTGAACGGCCACCGGGAATCGAGCGACGTTCTCTGGCTACGCCGGTGCCGTCAACCAACGAATCACAGTCCCCCGTCCAAGCTGGAGCTCGCTCTCCCCGCCCCTCTCACCCCCACCGCACCAACCGCCCCAAACTCCCCTCCAACTCCCCAAACTCCACCGCCTCCTCCTCACTCGACGCCGTCGTGTCCGCGACAAAGCCCAGCACCAGCAGCCGATGTCGTTCCCGCATCCGCACCACCGCGGATGCGACCGCGTTCGTGCTCAAGCCAAGCCGCGGGGCAAGTTCGGCGTACTCGCCTGGCTCGGGATCTCGGTAGATGAAGGTGCTGAGGACTCTGAAGCGGTCTTTGAGGCCGCGGCGGGCGTAGTCGCCGGCGAGGTCGTTGGTGGCGTGGGCGACTTGGGCGCGGGCCCACATGAGGTTGAAGGCTTCGTCGGGATCGGCGTCGGGGTCGGGCAGCTCGTCGGGGTCGGTGTGTTCGTGGAGCGGTTCGTGTTCGTGGCCGCCGCCGCGGCGGGCGGTGGAGGCGTTGCGACGGCGGCGGCGGAGGAAGTCGCGGAAGGTGGCGCGTAGAAAGGATCGGAAGCGGCCGCGCTGCCGATCGGCGTCGCCCAGGACCTCGTGCTCGAGCAGGTAGGTGAAGAAGTCTTGCGTGGCGTCCTCGGCATCGTCCAGGTTGTACGCACGCGCAAGCTCGATCACGGCCGGTCGATACATGCGGCAGAGCTCAGCGAGCGCTTCGCGGCGGCCAGCCGCGGTGGCTTCGATGATGCTCCAGCGCGTGAGGTGCCAGACGACTTGGACTTCGGCGCGTGATGGTGCATGGCAAGTGAAGTCATCTCAGCACGTCGACACATGGCTCTACGGGACGAGGGCTCCACTCCGGTACCTCAGTCTCATGGACTCCTCGCGCAGCGAAAGCCGAGCGTGGTGGTGCCGCTGTTGATATTCACTTGGCTCATCGGCGCCGTGTAGTTCTGGAGCTCGCTCTTGATCGACGAGCCCCACGAACCACGCACGGCAAAGTATGCGCCGTTCGGATCCTTCACGAGTTCCTCGACGCTCCCGGCCATATCGATCACGCCGTCTCTGCTGTTGCCGAGGGGATATGTCCCGCGGATGCAAGGGAGAACCAGGTTGGGATCGTCACCGCGCCAGCACGCGTGCTGATCGGGCTCCTCGTTTCCCCATGGATAGACGCGCGCCTCCTCCCGACCCAGGGCGGCCCACAGCCACTCAGCTCGCGTCGGCAGCCGCTTCCCAAAAAGCGCACAATACTCCTCTGCGCCCTCTTTGCGGATGCAGTTCACTGGACGTGCGTTGACGTCGGCTAGTGACGACACGTTCACACACGAGGACGCCAACGCATCGAGATAGATGAGGCAGCCAGCGCATTGCTTGAGCTCACCAAGCGAGACTTCCTGCGTGTCGAGCAGAAACGGCTCCACGATCGTGCCCGCCGCAACGCCGTGCGACCCCATCCAGCTTGACGTTGCAAACTGCCCGCCAGGAATGCATCTCATCTCCACCGGGGCCTGATCTCCGCACGCGTCACCATCGCCGTCGCCATCGCCGTCGCCATCGCCGTCGCCGTCCCCGTCACCGTCACCGTCACCGTCGCCTTCTCCATCACCGTCGCCGTCTCCATCGCCGTCGCCGTCCCCGATACCATCCGCGCTCCCCTCTCCCGCATCATCGACGACGACAGGAGCCGGCAAACACGCCGATGCAAAGAGCGCGAACACAATCGCTGCCACATGCCACCGCGTGCGGCGATTGGTGGAGATCTTCACCGTATCAGTCTACCAAGGCCCAACGCCGCGGAACAGACTCTGACGCAAGGCGGGTCTGAACGCGACGCTACACCATGGCACGGCCCCCAAGCAGGGCACGGGTAGCCTCCCGTTGAGCGCACTGCGCCGAGCTGCTAGCACTCCAACATGAGGACGAAGTCGTTGGGATTGGTCTGCCTCGCCGTGCTCGGTGCGGCGTGCCTTCCGCCGACGGTTGTCGTAGAGGACGCGGGAGAAGAGAGCACCGACGACCCCGGCGATGGCGACGGTGACGGTGATGGCGACGGCGACGGCGATGGCGATGGCGATGGCGATGGCGATGGCGATGGCGATGGCGATG
>CAZVEM010000252.1:0-9038 GCA_964626165.1 uncultured Nannocystaceae bacterium | reverse complement strand
CTTCGCGCTCCGGGTTCCGAATCCCTGGCCCCTTCCTCCGGCGGCCTCCTCCAAATGCGCTTCTCCTACGAATGGGGCGACTGGTACCTCGTCGACATCCAATCCACCCTTCTACCTAACCGAAGGTAAGGTACACATTCGGTGGTTCGGTGGGAGTTGCGGAGCGGTTGAGCGTGCATCTCGAAGATGCGACGGCTTAGACCGGTGTATCCGCTGCGACGTAGCGTACACCTACAATGCAGGCGCTAGCTCAGGTCGATGTCGACCCAAGTGCCAGCAGGCGGGATACTCGTCCCACCCCATCGAATCGGCGTCATGACCTGGCGTTGCGGCGGCGCCGACTCGTCCGCGCGACCGCCGGCTAGACGGGCGGCGTCGGCCCGATAGCGAGCGGCCACAGGGGCGGCGCGCCTTCGCATTGCGCACCGCCGTACATTCGCATTTTCCACGTGTGCTCCGGCCAGAGCGAGGCGTGATCGCCGTCGAGCATCCGCATTCTGCGTTCTTGGTAGTGTCGATTCCACTCGCGGTCACGCAGCTTCGCTTCGCGCACAAGCTCGTCCGCACCCGCGTGGCGCGGCCTCCGTCCGAACATCTGTCGCCAACTCTTCGGCGACTCGGTGCTCATTTGTTTGGCGTGGCGCGCCGTCAACGCCCTGACCCCCAGCACCCTCTTCCGCGTCTGCATGCGTTCGTCACGGGCCTTGTCCTCGGACTTCACAACTCGCGCGCGGACCTCCGATCGCACTTGGGCGTCCGAATGCCCAGGCATGCAAGGCGGCCGGACCAACTCGAGTTCGACCTCGTCAGGTAATCGACTCGGCTTCGCGCGGTACTTGGCACGGCCGGAGCTATCGGGCTTACGCTTTCTCCCAGAGCGACGTTGTTTCTCCCCGACGTCAGCCCACAGTCCAACGCGCGGCCGCTTGATGACGAAGCGTTCCCCGTACTCCATCGCCCACGTCGTCACGCCGGGCCACTGCATGGCCTTCTCGACCACGTGGTCCTTCACGGGATTCGCGAGGACGTAGGCAGCCGTGTCGAGCATCGCCGCATCGTCCAACAGCTCGGTGACCTCGTAGGGCTCGAACACTGAACCGGACTCACCGATCATCGCGTTGACCTGACGCGCCAGCATCGCTTCGAAGAACGCAAAGGCTTCGGGGTGATTGCCGTAGTGGTCACCGACCTCGAGGTGGACATGGTTCGACATCACCAGCAGCTCATGAATCCGCAGGCCGTAGCGTTGTGCCGTGAGCGCGGCCAAATACTGGACCACCTTGTTGAGCCGCTTCCCGGGCCACAGCAGATAGAGCCGGCGAGTGACCGTGAAGGTGGCGTGGTAGATGCCGGGGCGGACTGCACGCGGAAGCATGTGCAGTTCCATCGACAATCGGCGGCAGAAGTTGTCCTCATGCCCTCAGAAAGTCGATCCGCGCAGATGACGCGAACGAAATCCAGGTCCGCCGGCCTCCATCGGGGTCGCGGTCGGCTTGCGGGAAATACCTTCGGTTAGGTGTCAGGGCGGGGTCGCCGTCGGCTCGCGGGAAATACCTTCGGTTAGGTGTCAGGGCGGTCGGCTCGCGGGAGACACCTTCGGTAAGGTGTCAGGGATCACGGGGCGCGGGAAATACCTTCGGTTAGGTGTCAGGGGTCGGGTGGGCGTAGGTGTCACGGCTCAAATTCTCGTGAACCCAAGTGGTCCGGCCGTCACTACGTCGGCAGGGACCCGCATGACCTTCGTTGAGACGCATCCACGGACGAACACGAGCTTCGTCGAGACGCACCCAATCGCGATTCCGCTGGCAGACGGAACGCGGATCGCCGACCAGCTCTGGATGCCTTTTGCGTCCGCCCGGCATCCGGCAACCGATCGGATGACGGTGGCGCATCGGGCCTGGCTGTGGACGCACGGCCTCGTCACGCCCCGTAACGAGGTGATCTTTGACAAGGCCCGCTTTCACGAGCTCGCAGGACTGGTCTACACCGTCGACGAGGACGACGTGACGCGGCTCGCCGCTGACTTTATCGCGGCGTTGTTTGTGCTCGATGATCTGATGGACGGGGCGAGCGATCCGGTCGCCCGGGACACGACTCAAGCACGCGTGGCCGTCGAGATGGTCCGCCGCGCAACCCACACGGGGCGCGCACCCTCAGGTCCGCTCGAGGGCGTCCGCGCCGTCGCCTCCGCGATGGCCGACCTGACCCGACGTTTGCAGCAGCGCGGCGGCCAACTCGATGCCTACGTACGCGAGGTCGACGTTTATCTTGACGGCGTCATCGAGGAGACCCGGCGACGCGCCCAGGGATTTGCCTCGGTCGCGGACTACGCGGAAGTTCGCGTCGCATTCAGCGCCGTCTATGCCTGCGTCGAGCTCGGTCTCGCGGCGTACGGAGAGCGTCTGAGCGCCGACGACCGCTCGCTTGCTAGGCTGGCGAATCTCTCGGTGTCTTGGGTCAACGACGTCTGGTCCTGGCCCAAAGAGCGCATCCTCGGTGAGCGCTCGAACCTCGTCGCGGTACTCATGGACACCGAAGGGCTTGACGAGCCCACTGCGTTTCACCGCGCGTGCCGCCTCTGCGACGAGCTCATTGTTTCCTACCTGGCCGAAAAGAACTCTCGCAGTGCGACGCCTACGTGGCGGCTGCTGGAGGGCTGGATGCGGGGCAATCTCGACTGGCACGCGCACGGCACGGCGCGTTACGCCGAAGGCCTATCGGTCGCGCCGTGCCTCGCAGCCTAGCGGCTCTCGCGGACTAATCTCGCCTCGCGTACGCAGCACTCCCGTCCCCCACCCCGTGTCAGAGGGCTCCGCGCGCCAACTCCGCTTCGTCGATACCAGGCTCACCGGCCTCGACTCCGGGTTCACGGGCCTCGATGGGAAATACCTTCGGTTAGGTGTCAGGGTTCACTGGCCTCGATAGGAAATACCTTCGGTTAGGTGTCAGGTTAGGTGTCAGGGGCGCTGGGCCGCGTCCGTGGGAAATACCTTCGGTTAGGTGTCAGAGCCGCTCCGGACCGATCGTGCCGAGGTTGCTCGAGCGCGGACAGCACCCACGTCCGCCGACTTCTTCGTGCCACGTCGCTTCGCCGCCGATCCCTGTCCAGCAGCCGTGTCCGATGCTGGCGCCGCCCGACGGTGACGCCCGACATTCGCGGCACTGATCGCGCGCGTTCCTTCAGGCACAGCTGCTTGAATCGATGCAGCCGCCCGGAGGATCTGCGTGCGGAACCACTTGTGGCTCTCGTCGTGTTGCATCCGCGTGTGCCAAAACAGCGTCATCTGAAAGCCGGGGAGCTGAAGCGGCGGCGCCAAGATCGCGAGTGGCACAAGCTCGGCGAAACGGGTCGCGAGCCGCGTCGGCAAGGTCAAGATCAGATCGCTGCTGGCGATCACAAAGGGCGCTGCGAGGAAGTGCGGCAGCATGAGGCCGATGTTGCGCACGAGGCCCAGCTTGGTCAGCGCATCGTCGACCACGCCGCCAGGCTTGCCACCCGGCGCGATAAAGGCGTGCGTCATCTCGGCGAAACGCTCGGTCGTCCATGGCCGCGTCAGCACGGGATGATCGGCGCGGACGATGCACGAGAAGCTCTCGCTCCACAGCGCTTGCGCGTGAAACGAAGCCATCGCCTGACGGGGTCGTACCGGTCCGATCGCGACGTCGACATCACCACTTTCAAGCCAGGCCCACGGCTCACGATCGTAGGGCCGACTGAGGAGCGAGAGCCCCGGCGAGAGGCCTTGGAACGCGTTGGCGAGCGGTGGCAAGAGCAGGAACTCTGCGTAATCAGCAGTCGTCAGCGAGAAGCTGCGCGTCGCTCGTGCCGGATCAAAGCTGTTCGGCGCGGCGATCGAGCGCTGCACCGAGGCGAGCGCAGGCGCGAGCGAGGCCGCGATGCTCTCCGCGCGGGCCGTGAGCACCAGTCCGTGAGCACCACGCACAAGCAGCGGGTCCTCCAGCGCGACACGAAGCCGCGCGAGCGCGTGGCTCGTCGCCGACTGCGACAGTCCAAGCTGCCGAGCGGCCACGGTGACGTTCTTCGCCTCGAGCAGGGCTTGGAGCACGGTGAGGAGGTTGAGGTCGAATCCAGCGATATGCATTGCGTGCATGGTCACTATGACACATATGCAGTCGACAGATAGTGGGTCCGACCCTACTTTGGCAGAGTCCGGAGGCAGAGCCCCGAGGCAGAGTCCGGACGCAATTCGCGGACGAAGAGGTCCGACCCCACAGGAGCATCGCCATGTACGTCGTCACAGGAATCACCGGTCACACAGGTTCAATCGTCGCCAACACCCTCTTGGATCAGGGCAAGCCCGTGCGGGTCGTAACCCGGCAAGCGGTGAAGGCCGCAGCGTTCGCAGCACGTGGCGCCGAGGTGGTCGTCGCCGATCTCCAAGACAGCGCGGCCCTCACGAAAGCATTCAAGGGTGCAACGGCGGCCTGGGTGCTGATCCCTCCCAACCTCACGGTCGAGGATTTCACCGCCTACCAATCCGCCACGGTCGACTCTGTTGTCACGGCGACGCGCGACGCTTCGCTGGCCCACATCGTTCTGCTGTCGTCGATCGGGGCGGACAAGCCTAGCGGCACCGGTCCGATCGCGGGTTTGTTTCGCGCGGAGGCCAAGCTCGCAGCACTCTCCGGCACCGCGCATAGCTTTGTGCGCGCCGCCTACTTCATGGAGAACCTGGGCATGTCGCTCTCGCTGCTCGATAATGGCTTGGTCACGAGCTTTTTCCCGAAGGACTTCGCGCTGCCGATGGTGGCGACCCCGGACATCGGTAAACTCGGCGCGAGCTTGATGGTGGAGGGCCCTTCGCCAGGCGGGCTCGTGGAGATCAGTGGGCCCGCGATCTCGATGAACGACGTCGCCGCTTCACTGTCTAAGCTCGTCGGCAAGCCCATCCAAGTTGCCGAAGCGCCGCTGGACGCAATGGTCCCGACGCTGACCTCATTTGGCCTCTCGACCCAAATGGCCAGCCTCTATCACGAGATGACGGCCGCCATGATCGCGGGCACGATTGTCCCGCAGCCCGGCATCCGCCGCGTCAATGCGAGCACGACCGTGGACCAGGTGCTCGGCAAGTTGCTCGCAGGAAAGTAGTAGCGCCTCGCGAACGTCGGCGACGGACGCGTGCATGGACGCTGTCGGTGCACGCGTCCAGGCAGCGTTCACCGACGCCAAGCGTAGCCAACGCCAGGCCGCGGCACGCCGCCGCCCGGCGGGTCCTCCTACAAGATCCCCGCGCGCCGGCTTGACTCTTGAGTCCCAAGCTGTGACGCCATCGCGTTGTCGCCCTCAAGACAGGGCCTCTTGTTCGTCCTACGATGCGTGCACGAAATCCGTTGTTGACGCCAACGCCCCCCCCGATACCGTCCAGTGATGCGTCGCGGCCTTGTTCTAATCGCGTTGCTGCTGAGCGCCTGCTTTACCAACTCTGGCACCGACGTCGATGCCAGCGACGTAAGTGACGTCGACACGCAGGGCGAGGGTGATGGTGACGGTGACGGTGACGGGGACGGTGACGGCGACGGTGACGGTGACGGGGACGGCGATGGCGACGGGGACGGCGATGGCGACGGAGACGGAGACGGAGACGGCGAGTGCGTCGTTGCGCTCGAGTGGCCGACGACCGCCGTCAAGGATGTGCTTGTCGTGGTGGACGACGAGCCGACTAACCTCGGAGCCCTGAATATGCGGGCCCAGTCCTTCGCGTCCGCGGCAGGCACTCACGTGTTCTTCGCGTCAGTGTGCGACCCCTCCATCTGTGTAGGTGGCCCGGGCTACGAGACCTTTCAGCTGGACAGCAGTGCCGACCCGTTGGAGCAGGCCGCGGGCTTGATGCCCGCGCAAGGTTTCTTTCGGCACAACACACCACTTCACATCGTGCTCGTGACGGCATCGGATTCGTCATGGTCGCCCGATACGCTTGGTACTCACCCAACGCTTGGCCGCGCACAACTCGATGTCCGCTCACCCGAGGCCTCGGCATGCGGGAGTCAGAGCGGACTGGAAGCGCTTTCGCTGGCCAGCTCTGGAACCTACGCATGTGGAGACCTTGAGGCGCTCGAGATCCTGGACGAGCCACTCTTTGCGCCGCAACCCGGTTGTGAGCTCTTCAGCGGCTCCACCGAGCTTCGCGACCCACTGGGAGACCTCGCGCTTCAGGGCTTCATGGAAGGCGCAGCTGTGGAGACGCTGCCCGAGGGACCGGGCGTGTGCTCCAACGCGCCTGAGGCGTGGACGATCATCGACGAGTCGCTTGGACACCTCGCGCTCTGTCCACGGGCATGTCGCGACGTTGGAGCCTGGATGCAAGCGCAGGCCGAGATGCGCTACGCGTGCGAAGGCTAGGAACGCTCCCAGACGAGCCGACGCATCCGTCCTGGCTCCCTGCATGAGGACTCCGAGCGCGGGAGTCCTCTGCACGAGAGCCCGCTGCCGCGAGCCCTCTGCATGATGGCTCCACGCGCTAGTTGAGCACCTCCCGCCGCTCCTCGATGGCGCCGTGAATCAGATGGCGCTCGACCGCGACGTCTTGGAGTTGCCCGTTGGCGCCGGCCATGATGACTGGCAGCAGCGAGAGTGCCGCTTCCATCTGCCACAGGAAGACGAAGTCGGCGCCTGCTTCACGGATCGCGGGAACATCCGTGGTCCGAAGCGCGACACACATCAACCGCGACGCAGGCCAGAGTTGTCGGAGTCGAGACGCGAGCTGTGCGTTGGTGGTGCCACGCAGCAGGTCGTCGGGTACCGAAGAGATGACGATTGCGTCGTCGGCCACGGGGCAGTGTGCCAGCGTCTCAACATTGGACAAGTCGCCGTAGATCACGCGGGCGCCGGAGGCTCGAATCCGATCGTGAAGCGCGACATTGAAGTCGATGACGAGGGTCTGCGACACAAGCTCCGGCTGCTGGGTCGAGATCTCATGGAGGAGAGACGAGGCGAGTCGGTGGAAACCCAGGATGACCACCTTCGCAGGTTGATCGTGGCTGGCGTCACTGGCAGCGCTCGCTCTCGGGTCGCGGAGAAAGGGAAGGAACTTGGAGAACAGCACGTAGCTGGAGTCCGCGTAGTCAAACGACAGGGAGGTGACAAAGGCCATCCCTACAAAAGCAAACGATACGGTGCTCTGGATGCCCGCGTCGATATGGCCGAGCCCAACGCCGAGGTGCATGACGACCAAGGCAAACTCCGATGCCTGGGCCATTTTGATGCTTGTCGTCCATGCGTTGCGACGTGGGGTGCCGCCGCTGGCGAACAGCGGCATGAAGATCAGCGGTCGTGTCAGCATCAAGACGCCGGCCAGAACAAGCGCAGCGATCAGCGGCGAGAGCGAGCTCGGGATCGGCAGACTCATCCCGATGGCCGCAAAGAACAGCGTCACGAAGAAGTCGCGCAGGTTGGCGACCTTGCCGACCACTTCATGCGCGTAAGGGAAGCTCGCGACAGAGGCGCCGGCAATCAGCGCCCCCATCTCCATGGACACGTCCATCTGCAGCGTGATTCCGGTCAGGGCGAGATAGCTCGAGAGATTCGAACCAAGGAGTCCGACCCCAAAGCACCAGCCCAGCGCCAGTAGCACCAGGAGTTCTGGCTGCTTGGCGACCCGAGCAAAGGCAAAGGTGAGGAGCGTCTTGGTCAGCAGCGCCGCGATGGCCGCCAGCGTGATGATGCCGAGCAGCGTTCCCGCAATCACCATCACGTCGGGATTGGCAAAGCTTGGCTGAACCGCCAACAGCACGACTGCCCAGATGTCCTGGAAGATCAGCAAGCCAAGGGCGAGTCGCCCGTCGGTGGTGTCAATCTGATAACGCGAGGAGAGCTGCTTCGCCACAAGCAGCGTGGAGCTAAACGCACACGCAAAGGCGAAGTACAGCGCCACGTAGAGACCCTGTGGCAGCAGCCCTGCCAGTGACAGTGCGTAGAACACACCAAAGGCGAGTCCCGTGGTCAGAGGCACTTGAAGCAGCGCAGCGCCGGCGAGCGAACGGGCACTCTTCGCCAGCGACCGCACGTCAAGTTCGAGTCCGATCACAAAGAGGAGAAAGGTCAGACCGAGATTGGCGATCGTCGCGACCGCTGCCTCATCCGCGACCCAGCCAAGTACATGGGGACCGACGACGAAACCAGCGACAAGCAACGCCGGCGCGACCGGCAGCCGCGCCCACTCAAAGACGAGCGAAAGCACGGCAGCTGCAACCAGACAAAAGCCAATCTGCGCGGCGAGAGCACTGTCGCCGCCGCCGCCCGCAAGCAGCACGAGGTTGTAAAGATCATAACTGGGGAGCATGAGGATGTCTCCGGGCGAATGTGTCCAGACGACGGGCCAATGCGTAGGAGCGACTCGTGGTCTTCAGAACGGTTGAAGGGGAGGAGGTGTGTGCCTGGCGGTCGCAGAGTCAACCGCGACGTGCATGCGCACCGAGATGCAACGCGACGCGTCGTGCGATGATGTTTCGAGCCGACGTACGCGTTCGCCAGCCAAGAGCCATGCGTCGTCACGGCTGTGTCTCGGCGCGGCGGCCCAGACTTCCGAAAAGCGCGAGACTGGATGTACGAGCGCGAAGCAGGAGCCTGCGCACGCCCGCGGTGGTTGGGATCCGCCGCGACTCTAGGCGTGAGCGCCCGCAAGCGGTGGGCCACGCGGGCGGCCGGCTAGACAGCCTCTGCGCGCGATGACTCGCCGCGCGTCACAAAGACCCAGCGTGGGCGGATCGACACGCGACAGGTGCAGCCATAGGCGCAACGCGGCGATCGATGCCGGAGCATCATCGCTGCCTCCGATCGCGTCCGAGACCCGTGAGTGCTTCGCGTCGGCGGCCTGGCCTTCCCGGCGACGGCTTGACGACGTGCCAATCCAGGAATCTCTGGTCGCTTGCTCAATTTCTTCGAACTCCGTGGCCGGCCGCGGAACGCTCAATCCCGCCCAGAGAAGGACGATCAGCGCAGCCAGAATGCGGCGACATGCGTCCATCGCGTGCACAATAACATCGCGTCGCGCGTCAGTCCAACCAAAACCGCGACGAGC
>CAZVEM010000251.1:0-9092 GCA_964626165.1 uncultured Nannocystaceae bacterium | reverse complement strand
GAGTACCCCAAGGACGTCGCCCACTTCGTCGTCCCGCCGGAGGTGGCGACCGTCTACGCCGACCAGCCCACCGAACTCGATGTCATGGTGCCGACGCCGGAGATTGAGGAGTGGTTCCCGTTCGCCCTCAAGCGCTACGGCGCCGACACGATGCGACTCTACGAGATGTTCATGGGTCCGCTTGAGCACAGCGCTCCCTGGCAGCCCGAGGGGGTGACGGGTGTGCATCGCTTCCTGCAGCGCACCTATCGCTTGTTCTTCGACGCTGCAGACAGCGATGACGACCCAGCAGCCGGGCCAACGGCGGGGCTCGACCCCGCACGTCCGCTCGCGGATGGGCACGGATCGGCCAGGCAGCGCCGCATCCTCGCAAAGACGATCGCCCAAGTCACCGAGCGCATCGAGCAGCTGAGCTTCAACACCGCGATCAGCTCGCTCATGGTCTTTGTGCGCGACATCGTCACGCCGCAGGAAGCGCTCGCCCGCGTCGAAGCGGAGCAATTCTGTCAGCTCTTGGCTCCATTCGCGCCCCACCTTGCAGAAGAGATCTGGGAGCGGGCGCTGCACCGCAGCGATGTGTTGACCTATGCACCGTGGCCCAGCGCGGATCCCGAGTACTTGCTCGAGGATGGCTGGACGCTGGTCGTCCAGATCAAGGGGAAGAAGCGCGCAGAGCTCCCGCTTGGCAACGACGTTGCCAAGGACGACGAGACCGCGATCACGGCCCTCGCACTGGCGAACGACGAGGTCCAGCGGCACTTGGCCGGACAGCCGATCCGTCGCGCGATCCTTGTCCCGGGCAAGCTGCTCAATCTCGTGACCTAGGAACCGGTTACTCAAGCCCTCGTGACGTGCATGGGCGTGGAATCGCCCTGCGCAGTGAGGCGCGAGGCGGGAGCGTGCCGGGCGAACGTGACCGACGCGCAACAGAGGGAGGCATCGTGAGTGCGTGTCCAGGCGCCGGTCGGGGTGCTTGGAGCGCCGGCTTGAAGGACACTCGTCGTTCGGTCTCAAGCCTCACCCTCGCCGCCCGCGAGACCGCGCCGCACTGCAACCGCTGCGTGTCGGCCAGCCGCACCCGACTCGAACCCGAAGCAACGAGCGCAGGCGGCGGCGTGATTCGGCCGCCCGTCTCCGAGCGCCTCGAGCGTGGCGCGATACGAGCGGCGGGAGGTCCGTCGGCTCTGTCCATGGAGCTCCGAACGCCACCTCGAGCTTCCGACGTCGCAGGGGCTCCCTTGCGCAGTGCGGGCCGATTCGGGAGCATCACCCCGTGATCAACCGCCGGGTCATCGCAACCTTCATCGTCGCCGCCGCCGCAGGGAGCGGCGCTGGCTGCTTCACCGACACCGGATCCGATGCAAGCGACGGGGGCAGCTGCGAGGAAGGCACGCCCGACTGTCCATGTTTTCCCAATCAGACCTGCCTCGGCCTCTCAGCGTGCATCAACGGGCTCTGCATCGACATCCAGGGTGATGGCGATGGTGACGGTGATGGCGACGGTGACGGCGATGGTGATGGCGATGGCGACGGCTGCCCCTTGGGCACGAAGGGCTGCGCGTGCCTGCCCTCGGGCACGCCGTGCGAGCCAGGGCTTGAGTGCATGCAGGGTTTTTGTTCGGTTCCTGGCCTGCAGTGCGAGCTCTCCTGTCCGATCGGCGCCGTGTGTGGCGGGCTGCCCTGTGGTGCGGATGTACCCGTCCTCGCCGATGTCGGAGGCAACGGCTGCGACCTGAACTGGACGTCTTCCGATGCATCGATGAACGCGTACGCGATGCCCTGTGGTCCCGGCGTGGGAGGATTCTCGGAAGGCTGGGTCGATCTCATCCCAAACTTCATCCCTGTGGACCAGGGAGATGGCCCGCGCGCTGCGATCGCTCTCTTCGCGCCGCAGTTCGACAACGGGAGCGTCCTCGGCGTCTGGGAGGTCAACGCCAGTGGCGCGAACGTGCCGGTGCTTGAGCTGAGCTACGGCCCCGTCGCGCTCAACGTCGACTTCCACGGGACGGTGTTTGGCGCGGTCCTAGCCGAGGAAGGGACGGTCATCGCAGCTGAGTTCCAGCTCGACGAGTCCTCCCCGACCGGCACGACGAGTCTGCAAATCCCGCTGGCACCGGAGTGGGGAAACATCGCGGTCGTGCTCGGATACGATCATCCGGTGAAGGTCGACCCCGCCGAGGGTCTGGCTTTCTACAATGTCCGCATCGTCGACTACGCGCCGTAGCAGGTTGTAAAGCGGCCCCAGTGGCTCGCATGGGCGGGCAATCGCCCTGCAGCACGAGGCACACGAGCGAGGCGTGCCGGGCGTACGTGAACAGCGAGCGACAGGGCTGCAGGGCGAGTGCGCGGCCTTGTTCCGCGCGGTTGCGCCGACAGCTCGCTAGTCCGCGCTGGAGCCGATTCCGCGCAGCAACATGCTCGGCACGCGTTCGCGCCAGCCGTCGACGATCCACCCGGGTCGCGCAGCGCCTCCGTGCGTGTTCCAAAAGAGCCAGTGCTCGTCCACAGGGGGCGCCTCACGTGCTGCGTCTCGGAGCATCGCGCTGAGGCACTTCCCCGTGTACGTGGTCTCGAGCTCGAGCCCAACCTGCTCGGCGAGCATCACCGCGTGCAGCGCCTCGGGAGTGGACGCCGCGTAGCCCCTTCCGACCTGCGATCCGTCAACTCGAAGCGCGATCCCAACCCGTTCGAGCAACCGCGCAGCGCCACCGCGCAACTGCGTCAAGCCGAGGGCCGCGAGATATCGCGCCCCCGCCTCCAGCTTGCGGCCCAGGACCAGTGGGTTGCACGCGATACGCTCGACGGCCGAGACGACATGCACCTGCGCTCGGCGACCGGCGAGCGCCAGTCCGAGGATGAGCCCCGTGCTCGCGCCGAGCGTCCCGCCCGTGATGTAGATACGGTCGAAGGCAGGCGCCTCGCCGCGCGTGATCTGATCATGAAGCTCGAGCGCCGCAACCACAAATCCGAGCAGCGCCGCGTCATCGCTTGCTCCGGCAGGAACCCAAGCTGCGGGAGTTCTCCCCCCGAGACGCTCTGCCACGCGCTCTCGTGCGAGCGCCCACGGTAGCGAGAGCCGCGACCGCATCGGTATCACCCGCGTGCCCACGCTCAAGAGCGCGGCGAAGTTCCGCGTCGCGTGTTCGCTGCGCGGCTGCGGGCACACGAGCGCGTGCAGGGGCTGCTCGCGGAGCGCCGCGAAGAGAGCGAGCGCGAGCAGGTGGTGGCTTCCGGTCGCCCCGACGCTCAGCAGCGGCCCTTGGCGGAACGCCTGCTCGGCGAGGAGCCACTCGAGCTTGCGCACCTTGCTGCCGCCGTACAGTTCGCTGGAACGATCATCGCGCTTGACCCAGAGCGCTGGCCGGGGACCCCCGCGGCCGTGTGGATCCTCGCTGCGCGCCACAGCGCCATCGGCCAGCATCGTGAGCGGCTCGATTGGCGTAGGTAGGTTGGCCAAGCTGAGGCGCGGGCGACCGCGGAGCATGCGGCCCGACAAATCATCCTGCCGCGGCACCCGACACGCGGCGGCGGCCAGCGAGGGCATCTGCTGGCGGAGTTGTCTCCGCAGCTCGGATGCCGATGTGGGCACATCGTCAATCTAGCAGGTCAGTGCCGAGCGGTCCGTAGCGGATGACCTCGCGCCGGAGGTCTCGCCGCGTGTCGAGACCAGGTCTGCTCCCGGCTGCACGCTCCCATCTCGCGCGTGCCGATGCGTCACGAGTGCACGACCCCGCACGCCGCAGCGATGCTTCGACTGCCTGCGAATGCGTGCAGCCACGGCGAGGGAGGCCGCGTAGCGGATGGATGGGTGCTCCTGGCCGATCGCGCCGCACGAGCCGAGCACCGCAGTCCGGCGAGCAGCGCCGCCGCCGGGCAGTGGTACCTTGGGCGAGGGGCATGCCGTGTGCTTCTGTGCACTGCTCGCTGCACTGCACCCTTGAGCACTCAAGGATCGCGGCAGCGAGCCCGTGCCCGCCGATCGTGCCCGCCGCCAACGCGGCGCGCGGACCTGCCGCACAGCATTGGCTGTGGTACGGTCCTTGGGTGGGTGCAGCCCCCTGGACGACCCTCCGCGGTCCCCGAGTGGCGAATCCAGCCGCCGGAGGATTTCGTGAAGACCTGCCCTTTTTGTGGAGAGAGCATCCAGACCGCGGCGATCAAATGCCGCTACTGCGGCGAGTGGCTGGACGGTCGCGAGGCAAGTCCACCGATCGATCTTGAGCAGCTTGCGGCCGCCGTTGCGGCGCGCATGCAGCCCGCGCCCACCGGACACCTGGGGCCGTGGAGCACCGGCGCCGCCGACATGGGTGCGGGGTCGGAGCAGCATCATGGCGCCCCGACCTTCGCCAGCGCCATCGATGCGATCGAAGTCCCGCGCGACGACGATGAGTTGCCCAGCGCCGCCGCCCACGTGCACGGCCTGAGTGCCTCCGCACCCCCGTCGAACTTGCGCGACGAAGATGCACACGCACCGTCGTCGGGTTTTTCAGCGAGACCCGCCCCGGTGTCGCACGAGCCCGAGAGCGGCCCGGAGCCCGCGGCCACCCACAGCCCCCGGCCCACCTGGGAGCCTCCGACCTGGCTTGTTCCAGAGCGGCGTGCGGCGCCTGGTGCTCCGGCCGATGAGATCGTGCGACAGCACGCGGTCGATGCTGCGACCCGGCCGCCCGCCGGACCGCAACTTGCGGCGACGCCTCCGGCAGCGACGCCGAGCGTCACGGGATGGTCGATGCCGCCGACGCCCGTCGGTCCAGGCGTTACGCCGGTGCCAACGCGTAGCGCACCGCCGATCTGGCGCGCACCGGAGCAGGGACCCAGCTCGGCCTCCCCCCAGTACGCGGCGCCCGTCGCAAGTGAGCCCGCAACAGCTGTCCCAGGAGCGAGCGCGGCAGCCAATTCGATGTCCTCGGTGCGCCTCGTGCCTCGCATCGAGTCGGGAGCCCATCCGGCGGCATCCCAGCACGCGACTGCGGGCGCGGAGGAACTGCCGCCAACGCGCGAGCGTGGCAAGACGTTGCAACAGGAGGCCGGTGGCATCGCTGCTTCGGCGCTCCCGAGCACCGTATCGGGGGCGATGTCCGCAAAGCCAGGTCGGACGATACGGATCGAGCTCGCGGCACCGCCGAGTCTCACCCAGACCGTCGCCGCCGACGATGCGCAAGTACGCGCTGCGATCATGCAGCGCCCCGCAGCGCCGAGTGGTCATGCGGGGCAACCTCGGGACCTGCACGGAGACCTTGCTGAGGGCCGCTTGGCCCCGATCACGCCGTCAATCGAGAGCCACGCGTCCGGGCCTGGACGAAACTCGGCGGCGATGGCCTCGATGCTCGATGTGCCAAAGCTTGATCCTGTGCTCCACCACGATGCGGATGTCCGCCATCCAGGCGCACGTTCCGATGCTCGCGCGCCGGCGAGCGACCTTGCCGACGTGATGGCGCCGCCACCCGCGTTCGGTGTCGGCAACGGGCCTGAGCACGTCGCCCCTGCATCACCTGCCCCGCGCCCGGCGGCGGATGCGGGCGTGAATACCTTGAATCACTTGGATCGCTTGGCAGGGGCAGACGGGCACATGCCAAGCCGCAATGCCGCCATCGAGGCGGCACAGCGAGCGCAGCCGGAGCTTCACGATCCGCGCGGCAGCGCGGCCGCGACGGAGCAAATGGCACCGGTCGTCGCGGCCGATGGCCCTGCTGCCGCGGAGGAACTCCGCGCAATGCCCTCAGCCCCCTCGATTGCGGCGACCGAGTCGAACGAGGCCAAGGCTGCAGCCACACCCGCGGCAGCGCCAAAATCTGCCCTCGAGGCGGCCTTCCTCGGCGACGACGACGGCGACGACGACGGCGACGACGACGACGCGAGCTCGGTGGACATGTCCCAGATCGCAGCGTCTGCGCCCTCTCGCATGCCGCTCTACCTTGCGATCGCTGCGGTTGTCCTCGGCCTCGGCGGGCTCGGGACGCTGGTCGCAACCGGCATCATTCAACTTCCCGGGGGCGCGGCAGCAACCGTAGCCGCCAACGACGCCACCAGCGAAAGCACGGATGCTGCTGTGGAGGATACGGATGCAGGCACCGGTGACGCGCCCGCACCCGCCACATCTGCGGGCACAGCCACGCCGGATCCGGTACCCGCCGCGGGCACCGACGGCACCGCGACGGGGGGGCCCGAGGGTGCCGGCACGGGTGGGAACGCCGACCCTGGCGCTGGAACCGGCGGTGCTGTGGGCAGCGAGCCAGCGACGCCAAATGGCGGCTCGGACGCGGGTGCCGAAAATCCTCCACCCGCAGATGCCAATGGCGGAAAGCCGGCGGGCAAAGTTGTCGTCGGCGTGCCGGCAGATGCAGAGGCGTTCGCTGCCAAGGTGGCACAGGCCCAGCGCGCATATCAGAAGGGCAAACTCAAAGACACGATGGCGGCCGCGCAAGAGGCCCTCGTGATGGCCGCCAACCACCCTGACGCGCTCGTCCTTCTCTCGCAGGCGCAGCTCGAACTCGGCCAGTTTGACGAAGCGCTCGCCAGTGCTGACCTATGCGTTGCGGCGGCGGCCGACAACGTCGATTGCTGGCTCACCATCGCCGTCGTGACCCAAGAGCAGAAGAACGACGTGCGCGCGCTCGAAGCGTGGAAGTCCTACCTTGAGCTGGCGCCGACTGGAAAGTACGCCGCCAACGCGAAGAAGAACGTCGCCCGCCTTCAGGCCCGGATTGACAAGGGCTAGCCACTCCCGCGCCTGATCGCGAGTCGCGACGCGACCTCCAACGCCTCTCCGCGCGTCGTCGCGCTCCGCTCACCCGATTTGCTGAGCGGTTCACGAACAGGTGAAACAACGATGCCTCTCAGCGATCGGAGGAACGTTCTCCTTTGAAGACGGGCATGGAATCGAGCGCGAGATGCTGACCCACGAGGACTACTTCAACACTGTTGCGCCCGATATCTTGCCGCGCCTGCTTGAAATTCAGCAGCACGTCGAGTCGCTGCTACCAGGAGTCACGCGGTGCGTCAGCTACAAGATGCCGGCCTATCGTGGCAAGAAGGTTTTCTTTTACTTCGCCGCGTTCAAGCAGCACGTCGGCATCTATCCGCCGGTGCATGATCCGGTGCCTGGCGATCGCAAACTCGTCGCCGAGCTCGCCCCTTTTCGCGGACCGAAGGGCAATTTGGCTTTCAAGCACAGCCAGCCGCTCCCGATCGCACTGATCGGCCGCGTCGCGATCGCACTGCATCGCCAGTATCACGCGTCGTAGCGGGAACGCGGATGGCACGGGACTCGGGCCCCGGCGGATCACCGAGCCGCCGCGGACTCGCGAGCGACCTCAGCCGCCCGTGCGCTTTTCGACGCGTGCGATCCGGCTGTCCGCCTTGAGGCTTCCGTGATCTTTGGCGGCCTTGTACTGCTCCAGCGCCTCGTCGTAGGCCAAGGTCTTGAGGTACGCGTCACCGAGTGCGATGCGAAGCTCGGCGTTGCGCCCCGACTGCCCCACGGCCAGCTCGTAGTACTGCACCGCTTTGGCGTAGTTGGCCTGCTCGAAGTACACGCGACCAAGGCCTGAGAGCGCCTCCAGCCGTCGTTTCTCGAGGCGCAGGACCTTGTGGTAGAGCTTTTCGGCATCGGCGAGACGGGTTGCTTTGCGCGCCGCATCGGCCTCGACCAAGAGCGCATCGACTTCGGCCTTGCGCGCCGCCTTGGTCTCGTTGTCCATTGGCGCGGCGACGCCCGACTCTGCAGGAACGGGGAGCGCCTCCGCAGTGGCGACTGTCGCGGGATCTTGCGCCACCGCATCTACAGCGGTCGAGGCATCCGCAACAGTCGCGCTTGCCGGCTTGGACTTGCTTCCGCCGCTTTCGGCCGCGATGAACTCCTCGAGCTGCGCGCTTGCACTGGCCGATCGGCGGCTCTTGCGGCGAATCTGGATGCTCTGCAGCTTCTTCTGCTTCGCGACGGTGTCGGTCTCCGCCAGCGCCTGGAGAGGCTCGACCGCGATGAGCTCGGACTCGCTGAAATCGCCCGTCTCGGCCTTGCGACGGAGCGTGAGGAGCTCGCCAGGCGAGAGTGAAGCCCGAGTTCGTGCCGGCTCGATGGTCGGCTCGAAGATGATCGCTTGAACGTAGAAGTCGAGCGCGAAGGGCTCGCCACCTTCCTTGTCCCAAATCTCATCGCCGAGGCGTACCAGGGTCGACGCGAGCTCTTGGCGCAGCGCCGCAGCCTGGCTTTCGGCCTCGTCGCCGGGGAGGCGCTCGAGTTGCTTGAGCAACTTGTAGGCCGTGTCCGCGTCGGGTTGCTCGACGGGCGGATACACGTAGTAGGCCTGTGCGGCAGCGGTGTGAATCTGGCCCGCGAGGATCTCGACCTCCGAGACTGCGGACGCAGGCGCGGGCTGCGGCGCTTCTCGCTCAAGCAGCGGCAGCGCAATCACTGCTCCGACGGCTACCCCCGCGACCAAGAGCACCGGGATCCACCACGCAGAGACGCCGCGCTTGACGATGCGGTCTGGCATGCGCGCGAGCAGCTTGGCGCGGCGCTCCGGGTCGATGTCCGGAAGGGGCAGATCGTCCCATGTGGTCCGCAGCTTGGCCTCAACCTGCGCCTCACACAGTGCGGCCTCAAGCTCGGCCATGTTCTGGTAGCGGTCGGCTGCCGACTTGGCCAAGCACTTGCGAACGACCTCGCTGAGCTTGGCCGGCACGCTGCCATTGGGCACGACGAGCTCGGGCACCGGCTGCGAGAGATGCATCTCAAGCACGCGCTCAAGGTCGCGGTGGCGATAGGGCGGCTTGCCCGTGAGGAGCTCAAACATGACGCAGCCGACCGAGTAGATGTCGTATCGACCATCGATCTCGTCATGCATCAGCCCCTCGGGCGGCATGTAGTACGGCGTCCCGAGTAGCCGAACGGCGCGCTCGCCCAACATGGTGGCGATGCCGAAGTCGACGAGCTTGACCGCATCGCGGCGCCCGGAAACTTCGCCCACCATGATGTTCTCGGGCTTGATGTCGCGATGCACCAGCCCTGCGGCGTGAGCTGCCTGGAGTCCCTTGCAGACCTGGCGAAACAGGCCGACCAGTCGCGCGGCCGGGAGCGGACCTTCGGCGAC
>CAZVEM010000250.1:0-9139 GCA_964626165.1 uncultured Nannocystaceae bacterium | reverse complement strand
CGAGTTCCTTCGCCTGTTCGACCCCGCCGAACCGGCGCAGTGCCGCGTAACGCGCCTCGTCCGGCGGCAGGCCGTCGGCGCGGTTGTCCGCCGCGCGCTCATCGAGGTGGAAACGCATCTCCTCGGACATCTCCACGTCGGGCCTCCTCCTGCGGGCGAGTGCGCGAAGCCTGGCGAGGATGCGGTTCATGATTCTGCCTCGATCAGAGCCGACGCAGCGGAGCCTCGGCTGATGCCTTCCTTACGGGCCGACCTCCGACCGAAGCCGGAGTGATTTTCAGGTTCGCGAAGTGCCCGCCCACGCCCGCGTCGCCGCCCCAGATGGCGATGCGTCCGCCGGTGCGGTCGTTCAGCTTCTCGATCTCGAGGCTCGGCTGCGCGGCGCCGTTGACGAACACGCTCACCTTCCGGCCGACGACGACGATCTTCACGTGAAACCACGCCTCGCCGTCCGGCGCGGGCGCGATTGGCTTCTCATATTGCCCGGTTCGTTCCGATCGCAGTTTTTGCCAGGTCCACTGCGGGTGAGAGATGTACTGCACGGCGTGATTCGAATTCTCCGGACTCGGCGCGCGGAAATTGAAGGGGCGGAAATAGACGCAGTCATAGGTCACGTCGTCCGCCCCGTGAAACGCCAAGCCGAGGAAATTGCTGCCCCGCGGCGTGCTCTGGCCCAGGATGTCGCACTCGATCGTGCCCTCGGTGAAGTTCAGGCCGTCGAGCCAGACGACGCCCTTCGCGAACAGCGCAGCTTTGCCCTTCACGTCGCCCCTCCAGCGGGCAGTCGACTGGCCCGGGCCTGACCAGCCGATGTTTTTCGGGACGTTGGCGAGGTTCGGCGCGATGGCTTCCGCGCCGTACAACGCAGCGCAGTCGATGCCAGCAGCCGCCATGGCAATCGCGAGGAACGGGATAAGGTTTGATTTCATGGGGAAATTCTTCGCTTCGCAGCATTCGGAACGAAATTCATGCCGCGCCTCGTGCGTCTCAGATCGCTTCCATGACCGACGCGATAATCCCGGTCATGCGGTTCCAACTCGCCGTCTCCGCCTCGAGCTGCTTCCGGCCGGCGCGGGTGAGCGTGTAGAATTTGGCGCGACGCCCTTTCTCGGTCATGCGCCACTCGCCCTCGATCCAGCCCTTGTCCTCCATCCGGTAGAGCGCCGGATAAAGCGAGCCTTCGTCGACCTGCAGCGCGCGCTTGGAGAGCTGCTCCAGTTTCTGGGTGATGCCCCACCCGTGCAGGTCGCCGCGTGCGAGGATGCGCAGGACCAGCATATCGAGGGTGCCTTGGAGAAGATCCGCTTTTTTCGCCATCGTGCACTCTTCATTTAGATGCTCTAAGGCTGAGTCCAGCCTTTTTACTCAGAATATCTAAGGCAACGACAGCGTCGCGGTCTTCGTTGGGTCCCAGGGCTGGGACTCTCGGCCCGCCCATCCACGCGCAGCCCTCAAAGCGGAGTCGTCACGACCTCAGTGTTCCCGCTTGAACACCCGCACCTGTCCGCCGCGCCGGACGATCATCTGGTTCTCCGCCGGATCGAACTCAAAGAATGGCCCCGCGCTGTTGATACCGACCCGGAATCTGTCCTGTGCGATCGCGTCGAGCGGCGCCGCTGCTTGCGCGCCCGGTTTCACGAAGAGCGTGGAGCCGTCGCGCGTGACGGTAAATTTCACGGGCGATTCCGCGCTCGCATAAACTCCGACGTATTTATCCAGCACGTCCGGGCTGATCGCGATGGCGTCGAAGGCCGGAATCTGAAACGGCTGGCGGTAGTAGATCGCGGCAATGCCCTGCATGATTTCCACGACGGGGTATCCCTTGGCGTTCGTGGTGTAGGCGATCGCCAGTTTTTCCTCCGGCTGGTAGGCCAGCCATGATCCATAATTGTCGCCGCCACCCGCGTGTCCGTAGAATGTCCGTCCCGCGAACTGAAACGCCTCGAGGCCCAGGCCAAGGCTGTCGCCAGCCCGGATCGTCTTCATCGCCGTGAGACTTTCCTGCGCGACCAGTTTCAGATCGAAGAGCGCCTGGATGAAGTTGGCCATGTCGTGCGGCGTGGAAATGATCGCGCCCGCGCCGAAGAGGATGCTGGGATGGGTCTCGGCGTGCTGTTTCCACCCGCCGAGATACCAATAGGTCAGCGCCTCGTTTTTGTTCACGTCGATGGCACCCGTCGCGACGTAGGTATCGTTCAGCCCGAGCTTCGAGGTGATTCGTTCCCGCAGGACGTCGGCGTAGGACTTGCCGGTCACCTTCTCGATGAGGAGGCCCAAAAGGAAGTATCCGGAATTGCTGTAGCGTTGCTGGGCATCGGGGGCGAAATCCGGGCGGGCTTCGACGATCAGGGCGAGGATCTCATCCTTGGTGATCGGGGTCGTATTCACGTCCCCCCGGAGATTCTGCTCACGCCTTACGTTCGGGATGCCGCTGCGATGCCCGAGGAGCTGACTGACGGTGATCTTGTCGGCGTTCGGGATTGTCGGAACGAATCGCGCCAGTGTGTCGGTCAGCTTCAGTTTCCCGTCCTCGACCAGTTGAAAGATCATCGCGGCAGTGAAAGTCTTTGTGATCGAGGCGATCCGGAAACGCGTCGCCGGGGTCAGTGGCTTCTGGACGCCGGCGTCGGTCTGCGCGTAACCAATCGCGCGGGAGTAGACCACGGCACCGTCCTTGACGATGACGAGACTGCCCATCGCCTGGTTCTTCTCGGCGAGACGATCGAAAAACGCGTCGAGTTGGGAGGTGTCCGGTGCCTGCGCGGGGGCGATTGCGCAGGCCACGAGGAAAACGGAAGCGACCAGGAGTGTCTTGAGTGTCATAGTGTAGTCACGTCGGGCCCATCGGTGCAGAGCGGACGAGGTGTCGCTCGGAGCCTGCCCCAGGTCGGTGAACTCCGCATGAAGTCACGATGAAATCGCCACGAAATAGACGGTGAGTCGCGGCCCGCTTCGATCACGGGCAGCGTGGAGCACTGCGCGTTGCGACTCGTCCAAGAACCTTTTCCGCCGTGATCGCGTGCGCGAGACGCGGCTAGGGCGTCAGGCCAGCGGCCGAGTTGCTCCGCGCCGCTCCGCGTCGCGGTCGCTCATGCGCGCGTGCAGGCCCCTTCCCGGAGAGATCTGTTTGGTTAGACTTGTCACTTGTCACCCTTCCCTCGCCCCGTCTCTTCACTCCGCGCGCAGCGCCACGCTCGGCTCGATGCGGGCCACCCGCCGCACCGGGCCCCAGATGGTCAGCAGGCCCGCGCCAGCGAGGAGCGCGCCGGCGCTCAGCAGGGTCGTCGCATCGAAGGCGCGGACGCCAAACACAAAGCTCTCGATCGCCCGGCCCGCCGCCAGCGACGCGCCGAGTCCAACGAGGATCCCCCCGCCGATCACCCAGCCACCGTCGCGCAGGAACAGGCGCAGCACCGCCCGCGGCGTCGCGCCCAGGCTCAGCCGGATCGCAATCTCGCGCTCGCGTTGCTGGACCGTGTATCCTGTGGCGCCATACAGTCCGAGCAGCGCGAGCAAGGTGGCGAACCCCGCAAAACCGCCGACGAGCCAGGCCAGGAAGCGCGCTCTCGTGAACTGGACATCTTCGTCTGCGAGCCGGCTCAACTTCCCCACCCGCACCAGCGGATCGATCGCCTGGACGAGCGCGGCCACCTGCGCGGGCGCCACCACCCCGGTGCGATCGAGGCGCAGTTGCACGCTCCCAAAGCGCGTCGGCGATTGCAGGAAGGGAAAGTAAACATCGCGTCGATCCTCATCGCCGTAGGTCTGGCGCACATCGCGCACCACGCCCACCACCGTGCGCCACGGTCCGGGCTCGCGACCGGGCTCCGACACTTCGACGCCGCGCAGGCGGCGCCCCAGCGCCCCGCCGTCGGGCCACAGGTGCCGCGCCAGGCTCTCGCTCACGATGGCGACCGGTTCCGCGCCGAATCGATCCGCCGGCGAGAATTCGCGACCCTGCTGCACCGCGATGCCATGGACGTAAAAGTATCCGGCCCCGACCGTAAGGCCTCCCATCATGATCGGTTCGGCCGGGCCTCCTTCCCATTCGAAGTTCCGCTTCTGGCTCTCGTAGAACGGCGGATACGAACTGCCCAGCGCCGCCGCCGGGTGCGCCGCCGCCAGCCGCTCGGCCAGCGGTTCGAAGAACCGGGCCTGCGCCGGTGCGTCGCGATACGCCGCCGGCAGGGTGATCTGCACCCGGGCCACCCGCTCCGCGTCGAAACCCAGCTCCGTCTGCGTCAGGTTGAGCACGCTGCGCAGCATGAGCCCACCGCCTACCAGGAGGAGAAACGCTCCCGCCACCTCACCTGCGATCAGCAGGGAACGCAGCCGCCGCATCGCCCGGCCATCCGTCGAGCCCACCCCTCCGACCCTCAGGGCCTCGGCCAGCCGCCAGCCGCGCGTCGCCAGGAGCGGAGAGAGGGCCAGCGCCAGCACCACGACCGCTCCCACCCCTCCAACCATTGCCACGACCGTGAAGTCCACGGTGATCGTTCCCACACCTCCCGGCGGCGGCCGGCCAAGTTGCGCCTCGATCATCGGCGCCGCCGCGCGCATTCCCCCTGCGATCAAACCCAGGGCCAGAGCGAGCGCCGCGAAGCCCAGCACCACGGCCTCGGCCAGCAGCAATCGCAGCACATGTCGCTGTCCCGCTCCGAGCGCCGCGCGCACCGCCAGTTCGCGCCGCCGGCGCAATCCGCGCAGGAGCACCAGCACGGCGACGTTGGTGCAGACCAGCACCACGACGAGCGCGGTCGCGGCGTTGATGCCTTCAACCAGCGGACGCAGCTCCTCGACGTAGCGCGCGTGCACCGAGTCGAGTTGCAGGCCCTGCCAGCCCGGTCGGAAATCCGAGCCCACCTGCCGCGCGGCCTCGGTCATCCGCTGCTCAGCCAACGCCACCGGCACGCCCTCGCGCAAGCGAACCACGTAGGGCCGATACGCGAATCGCAGCGGCAGCATGAACTCGACCACGGCGCTGCTGTTGCGCCCGAACCAGAAGCCCGGCGGCAACACGCCCACGATCGTGACGCTGCGCGCGGTGGCCGTTTCGTTCTCAGGGCGGAGAGTCAGCGTACGCCCGACAATCCCGGGATCGGCGTTGAACCGCGCCTGCCACACCGCGTGGCCGAGCAACGCCACCTCCGGCCCACCCGCGGCGAATTCTTCTTCCGTGAACGTGCGCCCAAAGACGGGCGTCACGCCCAACCCCGTCATGAACCCGGGCGAAACCCGCAAGGCGCGCAGCGCCTGCGTCGCCGCACCGTCACCGAGGTACACGCCCTCGCCCGTCGAAGAGATCGGCGCCTCCACGACGCTGGCCAAAGCCCGCCAGTCGATCGCGTTCATGCCGCGGGGCTCGTAGGGCCCGGGTGGCGCGTAGCGCAGATGATAGAGCCGCTCCCCCTGCGGGTAAGGCAGCTCGCGGAGAAAGTAAGCGCGCGTGACGGCCAGCACGGTCCCAGCCAGCGCCAGCCCGCCACCCAGCGACAGGATGGTCACCATCGTGAACGTGGGCGCCCGCCGCAGCGAGCGTACCGCAAAACGCAGATCGCGGAGGAATTCTCCCGCCCCCGCCCAGCGTCGCCGCTGATCCCGCGCGCGCTCCTTGATCTGCTCCACGCCGCCGAAGCTGCGGCGCGAGGCGTAGCGCGCCTCGTCGGGCGTCATGCCACGCGCGATGTTCTCACGCGCCTGCATCTCCAGATGGGTTCGCAGCTCCTCGGACATTTCAGCATCGAGGGTGTCCTTGCCCAGGAGCGTGCGGAGGGTGCGGAGGACGTTCATGGCACGACGGAGAAAACCAGTTCAGTCGCACCGCAGCGCCACCATCGGATCGACCTTCGTGGCGCGTCGGGCGGGGATGAAGCAGGCGAACAGCGCGACAGCGCCGAGCACCACGGCCACCGCGGCGAACGCCAGCGGGTCGGTCGGGCTCACCTCGAACAGAAAGCTGCTGACGTAGCGCGTCAGGCCGACGGACGCCCCGAGCCCCGCGATGAGACCCGCACCGGCGACCAGCACGCCACGCTTCAGCACCAGGCCGAGCACCGAGCGGGCTTGCGCACCGATGGCCAGGCGGATGCCGATCTCCCGGGTGCGCTGGAGAATCGCGTGGGACATGACGGCGTAGATGCCCAGCGACGCGAGCAGCAGCGCGATTACGCCGAAGACGGACATGAGCGTGGCGCCGGTGCGCGGCCCCCACATGGCGCGCCCGATCACGTCCCGGTAGTCGATCGTGTAGATAGTCACGGCCGGGTCCAGGGACTGGAGTTCCTTGCGCAACGTCGGCAGCAGATCGGAGGGATTGCCCGCCGTGCGCACGTGAAAGACGTTCGCGGCGTTGAAGACCTGCGCGACCGGGAAAAACGCGAAGGGTGCGGGTTCGGCGCGGAGCTCGACGTCGCGCATGTTGCGCGTGACGCCGACAACCTGCAGCGGCGTCTCGTCATTGAAGAGCTTGATCGTCTTGCCGATGGGGTCCTGGCCAGGCCAGCTGCGACGCGCCAGGACCTCGTTGATGATGACGACACGCGGATGGGTCTCGTTGTCGTCGACGGAAAAGTCGCGCCCCGCGACGAACTCCACGCCCATGAAACGCAGGAAGTCGGGCTGCACGCAGGCGTAGCTCATGAACTGTCCGCGCGTCCGCATCGTCACGTCGTCCCCCTGCGGCCGGAGCGTGCGCTGCGGGTTCACGCCCGTGAGGAACGGGCGGCTCGCCATGGACACATCGACCACTCCGGGCACCGATTTCAAACGCGCGACGGCGCGCTGGAAATAGTCGACGGTGCGCGGCTGATCGTAACCCTGCCCGCTCACATTGGCCGAAAGCAGCGCAAGATTCCGGCTGTTCCACCCCAGCGTCACGGCATTGGTCTGGTTGAGGCTGCGCACGAAGAGCCCGGCGATGACCAACGCGACGACCGAGAGCGCCACCTGCGACGCCACGAGCAAATGACGGAGGGAAAACAGCGGCAGGCCGCCGCCGGCCGCGGGCGTGCGCTTGAGCACTGAAACGAGGTCGACCCGAGCCGCGGAAAACGCCGGCAGCACTCCGAAGAGAAGACCGGTCGTGAGCGTTGCGACCAGCGCGAACACCAGCACCCCGCCGTCCAGGGCCACTGCGAAATTATCCGGATAACCGGGCGGGCGCAGCATCCAGAGCACGTCTCGCAACCAGACGGCCACGAGCACACCCAACCCGCCGCCGAGCGCGGCAAGGAGAAAATTTTCCCTGAGCAACTGCCCAACCACCTGCCCCCGGCTCGCGCCGAGCGCCACGCGCAGGGCGATCTCGCGCTGCCGCGTTCCCGCGCGGGCGAGGAGGAGGTTGGCGAGGTTGGCGCACGAGATGAGCAGGACCAGGCCGGACAGGGCGATGAGCAGGTTGCCCGCGCGCAGGATATCCGCCCGACGATTGGGATCGATCATGGCCTGCGTGAGGGGCACCAGCCGGAGCGAGCGGCCACCGTTGTCGGCCGGAAAGTCGGCCGCCAGCTTGTCGCTCACCGGCTTGAGCGCGGCCGCGGCCTGCGCCATCGTGAGCCCGGGCTTGAGGCGGCCAAAGGCCGACACCGTCACGGCGCGTCGACTCACGAAGAAATCCCGGCCGGCGCCAACGAACACCTCGCGATACGCCGCGGCCGGCACCCAATAGTGCGGGGCATCGATGGTGTTCACCCCGCGAAATCCCGCGGGCGCCACGCCCACCACGGTGAAGGGCACCTGGTTGAACAGCAGCGTGCGGCCAAGGGCCGCGGGACTCGCGCCGAGACGGGTCTGCCAGAACTCGTGGCTCACCACCACGACCGGCGTCGCGCCCTGGCGATCGTCGGCGAGCGTGAGCGGACGGCCCAGGACGGTGTTCACACCGAGCACCTCGAAGTAGCTGCCGGAAACCAGTTCGCCGAACAGGTTGGCGGTGCTGTCACCTTCGGTGAACTGCACGCCGACGAACATGTGCAGCGCCAGATCGGTGAACGCGTTGTTCTGCGCGCGATAGTCCAGGAAGTTGGGGTAGGACAATCGCATCAGTCCGGGCATCTTTTCCTCGGTCGAATGCAGGGAAACGAGCTCCGCCGGACGCTCGAACGGCGGCGGCCGGAGGAAAAACGCATTGAGAAACGAAAAGCACGCGGTGCTGGCGCCGACCCCGATCGCGAGCATCGAGACAGCGACCGCGGTAAAGCCCGGGGCCTTTGCCAGGGAACGCAGCGCGAAGCGGAGTGTGCGCACCGACTCCTCCAGCCACCGCCACCCACGCTGATCACGCGCGCGCTCCTTGATCTGCTCGACACCGCCAAAACTACGCCGCGCCGCGTAATGCGCCTCGTCGGGCGACATCCCGCCCGCGATGTTCTCGCGGGTCTGCAGTTCGAGATGCGAGCGCAGCTCCTCGGCCATCTCGGCATCGAGGTTTTTCTTGCGGAACAGCGCGCGGAGTCGGTTCAGGTATTTCATGGCCGGACCTCGAGGCACCTAAACCGGGCCTCTCACGCACCCTTCAGCACGAGGTTGATGGCGGCGGAGACCCGGCGCCATTCATCAGTCTCGGCCGTGAGCTGCTTGCGGCCGGCGGCGGTCAGCTCGTAGAAGCGCGCGCGGCGGTTGTTCTCGGAGACGCCCCACTCCGCCGTGATCCAGCCGCGCTCCTCGAGCCGGTAGAGCGCCGGGTAGAGCGAGCCTTGCTCCACCTGCAGCACTTCGTCCGACATCTGCCGGATCCGGACCGAAATCCCGAAGCCGTGCATGGGCTCGTGCTGGAGCGATTTGAGGATGAGCAGGTCGAGCGTGCCCTGCAGGAGGTCGGATTTTTCGTTGGGCATGGGTCTTCCCTAGATGTTCGACAGAAGCGATGGCCGCGGCTCCTGTAGAACGTCAAGGGAAAACATATCAGGCCGAGGGCGACGTCATTCGCGTCAGGCCAAGGCTGGAGATTCGCGCAATGGCGCGGAGGTTCTGATCTCCGCGCCTCCGCGCCTCGAGCGTAGCGGGCGCGAGACTGGTTTGGGCCCGTCGGATTTTCGTCCGCCGATGTTCGAGTATCGGGATTCCGGCTACCGGTGCTCCTCGTACGTGATGTCGATCTTCGCCACGAAGGCCTTCTTCTTCGCCGCGCCCTGGAAACGGA
>CAZVEM010000249.1:0-9178 GCA_964626165.1 uncultured Nannocystaceae bacterium | reverse complement strand
ACGGTGACGGCGACGGCGACGGCGACGGCGACGGCGACGGCGACGGTGATGGCGATGGCGATGGCGACTGCATCCCCTCGACCAGCGCGCCGCTCTTTGTGCGCTACGATGTGACCCAGGATGCCGCGGGGCCGGCCTATGCGTCGCTCGCAGACTTCGACAAGGATGGCCATCCCGAGCTGGTCATCAGTGAGTTCGGCATGCTGAGCTTCCCGCTGCCCGCGGGGCGCGTCAGGGTCTTTGAGATGGGGGACAACCTGATGACGTGGACGCAGACGACCGCGCTGCCCACGAGCGCAGGCGTCGAATTCCCAAATCAGACTCGCGTCATGGATGTCGATGACGACGGTGACGACGACATCATTGTACCGGCGGGCTTCCTGGTTTGCGCAGCGATCCCAGGCGGCACGCCGTGCGGCTCCATGCTGTGGCTGGAGCAGGAGGGCGGGGCGTGGATTGAGCACCGCCTGATCGACAACCAAGCGCTCTTTTACCATTGGGCTGAGATTGCAGATCTCAACGGTGATGGACGACCCGACCTGCTGACTGGTGGCGAGCTGAAGCCCACGACGGGATCTGCGAAGGCGGAAATCCACCTCTTTCCGGGCACCGATGACGCGCAGAAGTTTGCCGGAAGCTTTGAGAAGCTGGCCGACGGTGGCGGTAGCTTCCCTCGGCTGCGTGACCTCGACGACGACGGCGATCTGGACATCGCGACCGCGGAGTATTTCGTCGATGGCGAGTCCTTTGTCTGGTTCGAGCGTGACGGCGACGCTTGGGTCAAGCACGTGATCGATTCAAGCTCTGGGCCGTCGATCCAGCTCAGCTTCGTTCCAAATCTCTACGGCGACGGCCAGCTCTACGCCGTGGGGGCCAATCATACCAACACCGAGATGAACAATCCCGATCCTGAGGAGTCGGCGGTGTTTGTCTTTGAGGTGCCTTCCGATCCCCTCTCGACCTGGACCAAGACACAGATCTCCGATGGCATCATCTCCGTCCCCGGGAGCGCCATGGCGCCACAGGGAGCGCCAGGCATCTTTGGTACCGGCGACCTTGACGGCGATTGCGATATCGACATCGTGGTCTCAGGCGACGGCGATCCCAACGTCTACTGGCTTGAGCAGGCTGCCAACAACACCTGGACCACGCATTTCCTCGCCGAGGGCATCGAGCAAGCCGGCGGCATGCTGGTCACAGACCTCGACAAGGATGGCGACAACGAGATCGTGGTGACCGGCTACATCGACAACTCGGTGCAAGTCTTCACCCGCCTCTAGTACGCCGGCTGCGGGGCAGTCCACTCCAATGAATAGACCCAGCTTGGCCCCGCGGCAGGCTGGGTTTCTTTCGTTGGGACGGGATCGCGAGAGAGCCCCGCTGTCTTGCTCCCTCGGGACTCACGGACCATGCGCCTGAGCGCTGAACTTGTGCACGTGGCTTCGGATCGCCGCATTCACTTCCGCGGGGGCCTCTTGCTGCACCCAGTGCGCCGCGTCTGGAATGCGAACGATTGAGAAGGGCCCCTTGACCCAGCTTCGATAGCGCGCGCCATCGGCAAACCAGGGGCCGAGCGCGTGGTCCCTCATGCCCCAAATCAGCTGCGTGGGGACGCGTAGTGGAGTCAACGCCGTCGCTGGCGCGCGCATGGCAGCGCGGTAGTAGTTGAGACCGCACAGCCCGTGGCTCCGGATCTGTTCGACGTAGGGTGCACGGACGAACTCGTCAAAGGACTCACGTCGCAGCGCGGCACTCTCAAACACGGAGCGGACGAAGGACTCGGGATCGCGCGCGATGAGGAACTCTGGCAGCAGGGGGAGCTGAAAGAAGAAGATGTACCAGCTCATCGCGACCTGGCGCGGATTTGCGATGCTGCGAAGCATCAACGACGCCGGTGGGCAGTTGAGCACGGAAAGGCTTGCGAGCCGATGCGGCTGCTGGGCGGCGACCTCCCACGCGAGCGCTCCCCCCCAGTCATGACCGATGAGGTGGACGCGATCGATCGAGAACGCATTGAGGACATCGATAACGTCCTCCACGAGCCGATCGCGGTGATACGCGGCCACATCGTGCGGGCTGTAGCTCTCTCCGTATCCGCGCATGTCCACCGCGATCACGCGGTGATCTCGGGCGAGATCGTGGAACTGCTCTTTGTAACTCACCGCAAGCTCAGGAAAGCCATGCAGGAAGAGTAGGGGCGGACCTTCGCCGAGCGAATAGGCCTGGAGGCAGCCCCCACCGCGCAGCGGCACGCGCTGCGAAGACGTGCCCGGTGGCAGGCGCTCGATGGTCAGCTCGGTGACACTCGGCATGGGCGAAGCATAGCCACGCCGCTGTCGCTGGTGGACGCGAAGTTGCCGCTGTTCCCGCGCCGCTGCTCGCCGCTACACGGGGAATGCGGCCGTGTCGTAGAGTCGAGGGCAGTGCTGCCCTCAACGACGCCGTCGAACTCTCGAGCGGTCAACCCGGCCACCGGCGTTGAGCTTGCGCGATACCAGCTGCACGAAGACCAGGCGGTCGACCGGACGCTCGCTCGTTTGAGCGCAGCCGAGCGCAGTTGGCCGCGGGAGTCCTATCGCGCGCGGTGCGAGCGCATCGCGAACTTTGCGGACGAGCTCATCGCGGCACGCGATCGCCTCGCAGCGATTATCACGGCCGAGATGGGTAAGCCACTCGCGCAATCCCTCGCTGAGATTGACAAGACGATCGACGCCTGTCGCTACGTGGTCCTTCACGCCGACGATTGGATGCGCGTTCGTGACGTGCAACTCGTCGACGCCGATGCACGCGTCGAGTACCGGCCGCTTGGAACCGTGCTTGCGGTGATGCCTTGGAACTACCCGGTCTGGCAGGTTGTCCGCGCGTGTCTGCCCTCGTGGCTGGTCGGCAACGCGGTCGTGCTCAAGCACGCGCCGTGCGTGCCGGGAGTCGCGGTCGAGCTCGAGTCCATCGCAAGGAGGGCGGGGCTCTGCGAGGAGGCCTTTGCGTCGCTTCGTCTCTCCGATTCCCAGGTCGCCGACGTCATCGCAGACGAGCGCATCGCCGGTGTCACGCTCACGGGTAGCACGCGCGCCGGTCGATCGGTTGCGGCGCTCGCAGGCGCCGCGCTCAAGAAGTCGGTGCTTGAACTGGGCGGCTCAGATCCCTACGTCGTCCTCGATGATTTTGATACCCATGAGGCCGCGCGGATCTTTGTCGCGGCTCGGCTTCAGAACTGTGGTCAGAGCTGCATTGCCGCCAAGCGGCTGATCGTGCCCTCGCGTCGGCTTGCGGAGTTCGAGGACGCCGTGCTCGAGGCGGTTCGTGCATTTCGCATCGGTGATCCGATGGATCCGCAGACCCTGCTCGGGCCGCTCGCGCGGGAGGACCTTCGCGACGGCGTTTGGGCGCAGGTCCAGCGCTCACGAGAGCAGGGCGCGAAGTGTCTGACGGCCCATCCACCCGGCGAGCAGCCCGGAGCGTGGCTGCATCCCGCGGTGCTCAGCGGCGTCGGCCCCGGCATGGCCGCTTTCGACGAGGAGATCTTCGGCCCGGTTGCGGTGATCGTTCCCGCCGGCTCCGAGCGCGAAGCCTTGGCCTTGGCCAACAGCACGCCCTACGGCCTGGGTGCTTGCCTGCTCTCCAACGATCCCGATCGCGCGCAGTCCCTGGCCCGGGAAGAGCTCGTAGCGGGCATGTGCTGGGTCAACTTGAGCGTTCGCTCGGATGTTCGCCTTCCATTTGGTGGGGTGAAGGCATCGGGCTACGGACGTGAGCTCGGTCGTGAGTGCATGGGTGAGCTTGCGAACACCAAGACGATCGTGACTGCACGCAGGTAGGCGCGCGACTTCGTCACCGTCGAGCGCAACATCCGGTCGTCCGCCGGCGAGGGGCGGCGCGGCCCGAGCGGAAAGCGTCGGCGGCAGCGCGTCGTGCTGCACCCGGAACTTCCAAGTCGCGCAGACGGGAACTACGATGCGGGAGATGTTGTCCCGCGAGTCGCCCTTAGCCCCGCGCACGGCCTCGCCCCGTTTTTTTTCGCACTGCCCCGCTGGGTTACGGGGCCGCGGCGCGCTCGCCCGCTGCATCACCGTTGTGGCCGCGAGTGTCGGACTTCTCGCTCAGGGTGCCGACCTTGCCGCGGCGAATCCCTTGCCCAAGGCGCGACGGTTGCCGATTGCCAAGCTCGAGACGACCAGAGCCGTGCCCCTTGGTGAGCTTGCTTCGAACAGCACTTACGAGCGGTGGCTTGGGCTTGAGCCACCACCTGAGGGCGAGGCGGGCGACGACTCCGGCGGTGGTGCAGCACCGGAAGATGATCTTGCACGGGCGCAGGAGCTTTTCGCCGAAGGCAGCGCGCTCTATGAAACGGCCGACTACGCCGGGGCAATCGATGCGTGGACCCAGGCCTATGCGTTGGTGCCTGCGGTGCCCGGCAATGCCGATATTCGGACCAAGCTGATCTACGATATCGCCGCGGCACAAGAAAAAGCCTTCGAGATCGATCGTCGCCGCGATCATCTTGAGCAAGCGAGGGTTCTCTTTGCGACCTACCTTGAGAACATCGACTCTCTCGGTCTTGCGATGGTCGATCTGGAGCGTGAGCGTGGTGCCGCGCAGTCGCGTCTCGACCAACTCGTGGCGCGGCTTGAACAGTTTGACAAAGAGGAGGAGCGACGCCTTCGTGAAGAGCGTGCCGCCTCACGACGACGCGCTTCGCCGGGCGTACCGATGATTGCGCTCGGGAGCGTCGCGGTGACGGTGGGGGTAGGTGGGACTGCACTGCTGACGGCTGGCGCTGTCATCGGAGCGCAGGCCAACGACATCTCAGGCGTTCCCGTCAGCGATCTTGAGGCCCGTCAGGCGCAGTTCGAGCGCGGTCGCATGGGCAACACCATGCTGATCGCGGGGGCCGCAGTCGGCACGCTTGGAATTGGAGCTGGGGTTGCCTTGCTTGTGATCGGCGTGCGCCGGCGCGATGCCGCGCGTGCACAGAAGAATGCTCGTGCGGAGGGACGACGACAGGAGGTCATGGTCGCGCCGGCGTTTGGAGGTCGCGACGTTGGCCTTGTGCTCTCGGGCCGTTTCTGACGGGGTCGAGGTGATCCGATCCCGTGATCCGATCCCGTGATCCGTTCGCGGAACCCGATCGCGTGACCGGAGTCCGCGACGGACTACCGGCGCACAGATTCGCGGAGTTTGGGACGCCGTCTACGGAGCCTGTTCCAGCACCATGAAGTCGTCGATGAACCAGCCTTCGGCGGCGGCTTGATTGCCGCAGTCATGCGCGACACGAAATCCGAGGCGAACCTGCTGCCCTGCGGCCGTGGAAAGATCGAAAGACTCCGCGACGAAGGCCCCGTTGGTCGTGCCCACGTAGGCGCTCTGGCCCTGGAGCGGATTGCTCTGCGCCCCGCAGCCCGTCGACGCGATGGTGCCCGGATAGTCGCCGTCGGGGGCGAGTGCCATCCACGGGCCTCCTTCGACCGAGAGCTCGACGATGCCGCCGTCTCCCTCTTCACCCGCAAGGTTGTCGAACTCGTAGCGATGCATGAGGCTCAGTCGGACGGGCGTCTGTGCCCCACGCAGATCGATGACGGGCGAGATGAGTCGCACGTCTGATACGCCATCGTTGGGTAAGACCGGCTGTCCCTTGGCCTTCCAGGCACGAGAACCGCTCGCGAACACCATTGTGTTGATCGACCAGTCGACGACACCGGCCGGGGCAGGGCTGACGACCAAGCTTTCGACCGTCCAACCGACATTGCCGTCCTCGACGTCATCGAAGAAGCGGGGCACGGTGCAGTTGCTCGCGCACTGAGCAGAATCGGGGGCCTCTCCTGGATCGCAGGCCTCACCGGCCGCGGGATTGTGCAGCCCGTCGCCGCACATTGGCACCGTGCAGTCGACATCGCAGCTCGCGGAGGGTTCTTCGCCGGGGTCGCATGGCTCGACCCCCATATGCACCCACCCATCGCCGCAGGTCGCGAGCGTACACAGTGTTGTGCAGTCACCCTCGTCGTTGTTGGCGCTCCCCTGGTCGCACTCTTCGCCCGCATCCATCACGCCGTCGCCGCAGCTCTCGAACAAGCAGGCCGGACTGCAGCCGTCGCCAGGAACGGTGTCACCGTCGTCGCACTCCTCCCCGACCTGGAGAAAGCCATCTCCGCAGGCCGGCAGCATGCAGGATGGGGTGCAGTCGCCCGTCGGCGAGTTCTCACTGCCCAGGTCGCACTCTTCATCATCGTCCACGACAAAGTCACCGCATGCGGGATCGCCTTGGCGTCCGCCGCAGACCCCTTCGATGCAGGCCTGCCCGATTCCGCACTGGGCATCGATTTCGCATGGCAGGCCCTGGGCATCGGCACCGTTGAAACAGGCGACGGGAATCCAGCCAGCAAGCGCCCCGGCAGCGAGCATCACGAGCGCCCTTCCGCGCTCGCCGAGCTGCCAGGCGGCCCCCGTGGAACGTCCGCTGTGTCGCCGCTTGAGCATTGCTTCCTCGATGTTCCGCAGTGGCCTGCGGGAGGGGTGGGCAACAGCCACGCGCCGGAAGTCGAGCCCGAGCATGAAGCTTTACCATAACATGTTGGCGCTCCTCCAGGCGCGTCGCTTGGCGCCCAGGCGGGAGCGATGGAATGGGTCGGGGCTGCCACGACCCATTCGTGGCGACTCAGCGCGGGCCATCGCGACGGCCGTCGCAGGGGACGCTATCCAAGGAGGATGCACCCGCCTATGATCTTGCGGTGGAGCATCTCTCAGGCCCAGGGCACGTCGGGGGACCTTGGTGGACGACCTTGGGACTTGGGGGCTGCCTGTTCGCGGTCGTGGTCGCAAGCACGAGTTGCCGGGAAGATCCGCCCAAGGACGACAGCGGCGCGACCGATACCGACACCTCGGGAACCAGCGCCGGCACCACGGATACGGGAGGCATCAAGGACATCCCCGACCCGACGAGTACGGACTCGATTGGAGAGACGACCGATAGCGGTACGACCGGTAACAACGGCAGCTGCGGGGATGGTAGCGCCGCTGTCGGCGAGACTTGTTTTGGTGACCCGCAGTTCCTGCTGCGGGGGGTGCAGGTCGGCGATCTCGCTTGGGTGGACCTCAACGATGATGGTCGGACCGATCTCTGTGCCGCCACGGCCACCGGCGTCTATCTGTGCGCTGCGCAAGCCGGGGGCGCGCTCGCTCCCTGCGAGCTGATCGGCCCCGGCGACGACGCGGTCGCGCTCGCAGTTGGACAGGTCGACGGAAGCGGACCGCCAGATCTCGTCGTGCTCTATGGCAGCTCGGAGCGGATGGCGTGGATCCTCGCGAGCAGTGCCCCGCAGATCGAGGGCGAGCTACCCCTGGGCTTTGTACCCAGATCGCTGGCCTTGGGCCCCTTGGTGACCGGCGCGCCGATCGATGCGGTCGTGGGGGCCGACGACGGCTCGTTGGTCCTGGCGCGGGGCGATACCGCGCTCGGCTTTGTGGTTCAGGATGAAGCCACGCTTGGCGACACAATTTCTGCGTTGGCCGTGATCGATATCGACGCGTCGGGTACTCCCGAGATTGCGGCGGCCCAACTCGGCAGCGATGCCCTACTTGCCATTCCCACGGACGGAGACATCCTGGGCGCCCCGATCCTGCTTGCCAACATGCTCGGCGCGAGAGACCTCGACGTCGCGGACCTCAACGACGACAGCTTCCTCGATCTCATCAGTTCCAACGCTGACCAAGATACCGTCGGCATCCTCTACGGACTCAACGGCGGCGGCTTTGCAACGCCGCAGCAGATCTTGATCGGCAACGATCCGTGGGCCGTCGAAGTCGGTGACTACGACGGCGAAGGGAGCCTCGATCTCGCTGCTGCCGTTCACGGCAGCAATGCCCTCTCCATCCGCCTGCAGCGCGACATGGGATGGTTCGGGATCGATTCCTACGGTGTGCTACCGGCACCGAGCGCACTCGCTGCGTTTGACCTCAACGCGGACGGCGTCGATGACCTTGCTTGCGCCAGTTCCGGGATTGGCGGCGGCGTGATGGTCCTTGTCTCGAATATCTGATCTGCAGGCACGCACCGCACCCGGGCGTGGCCTGGTTCAGTTGCTGTTCATGCTGTTCAGCGGCCGATCGAATCGCCGCTGTCGCTTCTCGTTGACGCACTCGTCCCAACCCACTAGGCTGGTCCCATGATTAGTTTGCGCCTATCTGGACTGTGTCTGACGGCCGCGGCCCTCAGTAGCACCGCGGTACTGATGCCCGCGTGTGCGGGCGACGGTGTTTCTGCCGATGCGGGAGCCAACGACGACCCGCTCGACACAGACGGCGACGGCTACACCACCGAGAGTGGGGACAACGGGGGAGACGGCGATGGAGACGGCGACGGCGATGGCGACGGCGACGGTCTCGATCCGCCCAGCCCGGAGTTCGACGGTGGGTGCACCTTTGTCGATTGCGGCTCGGGAGAATGCTTTGCGGAGACCGGCCACGAAGTTTGCGTCTGTCCAGCGGGCACGCAGTTCGATGGCTATGAATGCGCGTCGTGCAGCGATGCCGACGGAGGCGTTGACGTCCCTATCGTAGCGTATCAAGTCACGGGAGGCGTGTACCTGAGCGGCGTGCCGAGTTCTGGAACGCCGTACGACTATGGGCGCATCGTGGCAGTGAGCATGGACGGCGAGGACCGGGCGGTTCTGGGCGATACCCGCAGCCCGAACATCAGTGCGCTGCTGCTGCGCGGGGCCTACCGACTGCAGTATGAGGTCGCGCAAGGTGGCGAAGGGGTGCCGCGCAATACGGCCGCGCCCTTGGGCTTCGTCGTTGTCGACAGCAATCGCAACATCGACGTCGATCTGAACTTGGCCTACGTCGCCGGCACCATCAAGATCAATGGCGCGCCACCGCCCACCTCGCCGTATGACTATGGCGAACTCTATCTCCGAGATCCGATCACGGGTGACACGGCGCTGCTGGGTGAGACGCGTGACGGGAGCTACTCCGCGGTCGTGCTCGCAGGCACCTACGACGTGGCATACAAGCTCAAGCAGGGCGGAGACGACGTGCCTGTCAATGGCTGGGCAACAGTCATGATGGGCGTCACCATCGATGCTGGCGACGCGGTGAGCACAGTTGACATCGACATTCCGATGACGCGATTGACGGGTGACGTGAAGATTGCCGGCGCAACGCCACCCGCATCGGCCTACGA
>CAZVEM010000248.1:0-9206 GCA_964626165.1 uncultured Nannocystaceae bacterium | reverse complement strand
AGCTCATGGCCGAGCACTCGATGTGCCAGCCCGGACGCCCTGGGCCCCAGGGACTCTCCCAGCTCGGCTCGCCCGGTTTGGCCCCCTTCCACAGCGCGAAGTCCATCGGGTTTTCTTTGCGCTCGTCGACATCGACGCGCGCGCCAGCCTGCATGTCATCGAGCTTGCGTTAGCTCAGCTGTCCGTAGCCTTCAAAGCGCTGGACCCGGTAGTAGACGTCGCCATCGACGGGATACGCGAGCCCCATGGCGATCAGCGTCTCCACCATCGCGATGATCTCTGCGATGTGCGTCGTGACCAAGGGCTCGACGTCCGGCGCGAGATTGCCAAGCGCGGCCATGTCCTCGCGATACGCCCGGGTAAATCGCTGCGAGAGTTCCTCAGGGGTCTCTCCCGCCTCCGCCGCGCGCGCGATGATCTTGTCGTCGATATCGGTGACGTTGCGGACGTACTTGACCTTCAGCCCGGTGGAACGCAGGTAGCGAACAAGCAGATCAGGCGCGATCGCAGCGCGTGCGTGGCCAATGTGGGCCATGTCATAGGTCGTCGGACCGCAGCAGTACACGCCGCACTCGCCCGCACTCGCCAATTTGAGTGGCCGCTTGCTTGCAGTGAGCGTGTCGTACAGCAGCAACGATGCTACTGCGCCTGTGTCCGAGTCCGTCATAGCGCGATGATGCCAAGGAATCCGCTCCGCGGCCACGCGCACCGTCCCAGATCGGCACGCGTGCCCGCAGCACCAGAGATCGCTATGCTCGCGCGCGTATGGCGGCCCCCGTCGAGCTCAACGCAACCCTGGTCTCTCGACAAGACCTCACTCCAGCGCTCGCACTTTTTCGCGTGCAGCCCGACGTGACACCGGTCGCGACTTTCGAGCCCGGGCAATACATGACGCTGGGCCTCAACAACACCAAGGCGCCGGAGAAGGGCAGCGTGCGCCGCCCGATGTCGATCGCGAGTGCGCCCGACACGGGCGACGTCTTTGAGTTCTACGTCCGCTACGTATCGGCCCCCGCATCCGACAATCCCCTTACACATCTGCTCTTCGAGCTCCAAGCCGGCGATCGGCTGCATCTCCGGGCCAGCCCCCAGGGTCGATTCACCGTCGCGCACACCTGCGGCCTTGAGGACACCCGCAAGCGTATCCTCGTCGCCGCGGGTACCGGCCTTGCCCCCTTCACTTCCATGGTCTTCGATGCCGCGCGCAAGGATCCCAGCGCATCGCTCGATCAGTGGGCCGTGCTCCACGGCGCGAGCTACTCCGAGGAGCTCGGCTATCGCCAAGAACTGGAAAAGCTCGCGCGCGATCGTGGGCTGCGCGACCTGCCAACGATCTCGCGGCCCAATGAGCGACCGGACTGGACCGGGGCGCGAGGACGGGTGGAGGATTTCTTCTTGCCAGAGCGCATCGCCGACACCGAAGCGCGCCTCGGGCTTGAGCCCGGGGGTCTCAATCCCAGGTCCTGCGTGGTGCTCATCTGCGGCCTCACCGGCACGGTGGCACACACGATCGAGCGGCTCTTGGCCCGCGGCTTTGTGCCGGATCACAAGCGCACCAAGGCCGCCCTCGACCTGGCAGAGACACCCTCGAGCGTGTTCTTCGAACAATATGATTCGACCCCGCTCTTCGACCTGAAGTCGGAGAGCGAGGTCGAGCGGCTGCGTGCCTTGTGGCGCGCTACTTGATGCGCTTGAGGTCCGCGTCGTAGACGAAGACCGGGCCGTACTTGCTCAGCTGCTCCTCGAGCACCTTCGCCTTGCCGACCGCGATGATCTGCATCTTGGAGCGGTCGAAGACGGTCTTGGACACCTCAAACAGGCGTCCCGAGTCGATCGAGGCGACGTCGCTGCGGTAGCGGGTCCAAAAGTCCGTCGGCAGGTTGTAGAGCCGGGACACGACCGCGCGGCGAGCCACCGTGCCAAGGCCCTCGGCCTCCAGCGCGAAACGGCCCGACACCAAGGACTTGGTGCGCTCAAGGTCCTTGGTCGCGACCGGCTCCTTGCCGAGGTCGAACACCAGGGGGATCAGCGCGTCGGCAAACTCGTTGGCCGTCTCGTTCTTGGTGCCGCCACCGGCCGCGAACCAGCCGCCCTCAAAGCCGTAGTTGAAGCGAGCGCCGGCGCCGTAGGTCAGGCCCAGCTGCTCACGAAGCACGAAGTTGAGTCGTGTCGTCAGCGTACCGCCGGAAAGGACGTTCTCTGCGACCTCAATCTCAAGCCAGCCTGCATCGCCGATCTTGGGCGCGGGCACAAAGACGTAGATATTGGCCTGTGCGCTCGCCTTGCGATCGATGATGTGAACGCCGGCTGCGGCGGGCTGCGGCGCCTTGTTGACGGGAACCGCCACGTCCGCGCCCTTGGCCCAGGAGCCAAAGTGCTTCTTGGCCAGCGCCTCGACCTTCTTGGGGTCAACGTCGCCCGCGACCACGAGCATCGCGTTGTTGGGGAGGTAGTGCGCCTTGTGGAAGGCTTCCACGTCGGCTCGCTTGACCGCATCGATCTGGCTGTCGGTCGGAAAGCCGCGGCCGTATGCACTGTTCTCGCCAAAGAGCAGACGAGCGCCGAGGCGATTCGCAAGCGCCTGAGGCTGTCCCTTCTCTGCGCGGACGCCCTGCTTGACCTGACCGTTAAGCTTGGTGATGGCGTCCTCCGGGAACGCGGGGAACATCGCCTCTTCCGCGAGGATGCCCATCATCGTGTCGAGGTCCTTGGAGAGGAAGGACGCGTTGAGGGCGGTGAGCTCGCTGCCTGCACCTGCGCTCATCGTGCCACCGGTGGCGTCGACGGCCTCGTCGACCTTGGCCTTCTCGCGCTTGGTGGTGCCTTCGCTGAGCGCAGACGCAACCAAGCCCGCGAGCGTTGGCATGTTGGCGGGCGAGTAGATGTCGCCCGCGCGGATCTGCAAGGAGATGTCCACCGCGGGAATCTCCTTGTCTTGAAGCACGATCACCTCAAGGCCGTTGGGGAGCGTGAAGACGGTTGGCTCGGGGAAAACGACCGGCCGTGGCGCCTCGATACCCGGCAGGTCAGGAAGCGCCTGCAGCATCGCCTGCTTTTGCGCCATCTCCTCGGCCTTCTTCTTGCGCTCGGCTTCGTCGTTACCGTCGTTCTTGCCGCCGCCATCGGCCTGTCCGCCGCCGTCGGGGTTGTTGGTGTTGCCGCCCTTGTCACAGGCCGGGAGTGCGAGCGCGACGACGAGCGCCGAGCAAACAGCGCCGCGCATCTGGGGGCTGGAGAATCGTGAGTTCAAAGTACGCATGGTGTGGTTCCTGCTGGATTGGCGTGGACGAAGGCTCAGCCGCCAAGGCCGGGCATTCCGTTGCCGGAGGGTGGGAGGATTTCGAAGGTGACGCTGCGCGGCTTGGTCAGGTACTTCTCCGCGACGCGCTTGAGGTCCGCGGGCGTGAGCTTCGCGAAGCGGGCGTTGTCACCGATGAACTTGTCCGCACCACCGTAGAAGGTCTCGTAGGTGGCGAGCTGCATCGCCTTAAAGAGCGTGTCGCCCAAACCATCGACATACTGCTTTTGCAGCTTGGCGCGTGCGCGGTTGAGCTCGGCCGGCGTCACGCCGTCCTTTTGCACCTTCTCGATCTCCTCCCAGAACGCGGCTTCCATCTTCTCGGGCGTTGCCTTGTCACCCGCGATCAGGAGCGCGGCCATCTGGCCTGGACCATAGGTCGGGATCGGGAAGCCGGCCTGCATGATCACCTGCAGCGCGAGCTTGTCTTGGTCGACCATGCGTCGGTTGAGGCGCGACGCCGCACCGTCGCTGAGCACGGTGGCGAGCAGGTCGAGCGCATCGCGATCCGGGGTGCGCGGCGCGGGGATGTCAAACGAGACCATCACGAGCGCAATCGGTGCGAGCGGATCGGTCACGCGCTTGACGACGGCCTCGGTCTGCTCGACCTCGGTCGGGAAGGAGATCGGGGTATCGGGACCGCGCTTGATCGGACCAAAGTGCTTGCTGACCAGCTCCTTTGCCTTGGGGGCGGTGAAGTCGCCCACGATGACGAGGGTGGCGTTGTTGGGCACGTAGTAGCGCGCGAAGAAGTCCTTGAACGCCTGCTCGGGCGCGTTGGAGAGGTCTTCCATCGATCCGTAGATCGAGTGCGAGTACTCCCAGCTGGAGTACGCCGTGGCCGGCCAATCCAGGAGGATCGTCTTGGTGAAGGGCTGGTTCTCCTGCTGCTGGCGAACCTCTTCCTTGACCACCGACTTCTCGTTGTCGAGCGAGGCCTGGGTGATGTCGAGCGAACGCATGCGCGACGCCTCAAGCCACAAGATGCCCTCCAGATAGTTGCTGGGGACGGTTTCGAAGTAGTTGGTGCGATCCGGCTCGGTGTTGCCGTTGAGCGTGCCGCCGGTGCCATCGATGTACCAGGAGTAGCCACCCTCAGGCACGCCCTCGCTGCCGTTGAACATCATGTGCTCAAAGAGGTGCGCAAAGCCGGTCAGGCCCTTTTGCTCGCTTGCAGCGCCGACCTTGTAGGTGATGTACGCCGTGACGACGGGCGCCGAGTGGTCTTCGCTCAGGACGACCTTCAGACCGTTCTCGAGCGTGTAGCGCTCCAGCGGAATCGAGGGTCCCTTGCCTTTGGTCGCGACAGGGGGAGCGGCATACAGTCCAGCCGCGAAGATCAGAGTTGCAGAGATCATCATGTGGTCCTTTGGGGCTCGACCCTCGGAGGAGGTGTCGGCGCGGAGGGTTTCAGCGCCGCTAGGTAGCAGCTGTGGAGATACTCACAATAGGCCGCATCACCACGTCGCCCGAGCGTACTCAGCGATACAATCCATGCTCCGCGCGATTCGGGTCGCAGGACCGCAATTGCCGCCAGAACGCTTCCTGGCGCCCGATTAGACCCCCATGGTCGGAGGCAGGCAGAGATCGTCGAGGGCCGCGGGCCAGTGCCCAGCGCGCATCAGAGATCCGCGCTCGAAGGCTCGCTCGCGGCGAACATCGTCGATGTGCATAGGGGACGCCGACCCCGCATCTCCTCCCTGTCCAAGGTACTCCGCGGCAAGCGGGCAGTGCACAGTGACCTCTCGTGGTCGTCGCGGAAGCGACGCGAGGAGGTCTGGGATCGAGGTTGATTGAGTGGCGACGATATCTCGGAGGTCCGCGTGCGTCTCTGAAAAATCGCCGATGATCGCCGCATCGAGGCGAGGACTCCAGCACAGCGACGCTTCACGTCCGGACAAGATCGCGTCAAGCATCAGCAGCTCCATCGGCGCCATGCAGGCATAGGGGTGGGTCTTGGGCGCACGACGACGACCGAGATCCTCGAGCACTGCGCGCCCTCCCACATCCTCCAACGTCATCGCGCGCCAGTCCCCCTCGACCTGCTCCTTTGCCGCAATCTTGAGGACATAACGGCGCTCGGTGTGTTCGCGAAAGCCAATACGTCGATAAAATCTTGGCGCCAATGCGTGGAGAAGTGCCGGCCGCGGGGCCGGAGAGTCGCTAGGCATCGACGGGACGCTGCCACCTTGGTCTTGCCACCACGCGAGCGCCGCCTCGACACACGCGGTGGCAAGGCCTTGTCCTTGGTCGGAGCGCCGACACGCGACCGCCTGGAGGGCCAGGATCTCGACGTACTCGCCGCCCATCGCACCGAGGGGCAACACAACAGCGCCTGCGTGGGCGCGACAGTCTCCTTGCGCGTCGAAGATCGCCCAGCTGTGAAAGCAGCGATGCCAACACACACCCAGCTGATACGCGCGTGCGAGCCGCTCCGAGGTCCCGGGCCATGCCTCGTCCAGTAAGGCACCCAGGCGATCGCGCGCAAAGGCCTCGTCTCCGACGCAGTGGGCGACGTTGCCGGCCAGCCTGCCTGCGGTTTGCGTGTCAGCCATGTTCGGTGGGGACTTAGGCAATGATCGCAGGATCATAGCTCGCCTGGGTGTGCCGCTGCGGTCGGGGTGCGAGCGCCACGCCACTGGTTGCTCTATCGGGCATCCAGCGGCAACACAGCGGCGTTCGTGCCCCTCCCGCGCGACAGGGCTGCGAGCGGCCACGCGCCTGTCCCCCTACGGGCGATTGCTTGCGCCGCGGGGACCTTCGTGAATAGTGCCCCTACTATGGAGGTCTTGGCGCCATCGTTGTCCCAGCCCGCACGTCGCCGTGACACTGCCATCGGCTCGTCTCATGCGTCGACTCGAAACGGCATCGTGACGACCGGAGATGCACGACGCGGCACTCGGCGCGCGGTGTGGCGCGCCCTCGCAACGGCCGCCGCCATCGCAGTCCTCGCGTCAAGCCAAGCAGCCAATGCGAACGAAGCGAACCCGTCGGGGTCGAGCGCGTCGCCCCCCGCCCGCTCCCAGCACGGCGCCACACACGGCGCTACAACGGCATCGTGGTTCGTGGCTGACGAGCCAAGCTCGACTGCCAGCGTCATCGTCGCGGTCACCGGTCTGCGCAACAACAAGGGCAAGGTGCGCGTCGCCCTGTTTGATAAGGCCTCGGCCTTCCCGAATCGTCGCAGCGCCGCGGTGGCAATCCACAGCGCGAACATCGTCGACGGCACAGTCCAGATCACGTTCGACAACCTCGCCCCTGGAACCTACGCCGCGGCTGTTCTGCACGACGAGAATGAGAATGGGGAGATGGACAAGTCGGCGATGGGTATCCCGTTGGAGGGTTACGCCATCACCGGAAAGGCCCGCAGCAAGCTCCGGGAGCCGCGCTTTGACGAGGCAGACTTCGTCCTCGACGTCGGCGAAGCCCGAGCTGTGCGCGCGAGCATGATCTACATGTGGTGAGGTACGAGCGGGTGCGCGCACGACCCTCGTTGGGCGATTCACCGACCGCGAGCCGGTGATGTGCTGCGCTCAGACTCGGTCGAGCGCCGCCTCAAATCCGTCGAGGAGCGCGGTGAAAGACCTGGCGAAAAAGAGTCGGTCCTGAGCGCGCTGCGTGTCGTACTCGGTCGCGAGAATCTGCGCGACGTCCCAGGGCGCGAGCACGGCATCGCGGTCAAAGAACTCGAGTTCTTGAGCGGAGGACAGCAGACCTGCCCCCACGGCACGCAGCTCACCTTCCTCCTCGACGACGCCAAACTCGAAGGTGAACCAGTAGAGTCGCTCAAACTTTGTTAGCTTTTTCGGCGGCGCCGTCATTGGGAAGGCCCCGAGCCGGCGATGCAGCGCCGCCACTCGCGGAATCGACAGCGTCGCTGCGTGGCCGACGAGCTCGTGGACCATGTCGGGTTCCGGCGTGTAGTCCGGACGCGACGGGTGTCTCAGGTACTGCGTCGAGAGAAATACGCCATCTGCGAGTGCCGCGAAAAAGGGCTCGACTTCGACCAGGCCGGGCACTGGCTCCATCCGAATCCCCGCGCGCGCATGGAGTTCGTCGCCGACGAAGCGTAGCTGTGGCACCTGTTCGCTGGGAAGATCGAGCACGTCGCTCGCAGCGATCAGTTCGCGAGCGGCGCGGCGCGCTGCAAGTCCACGCAGCTTGCCCGAGAGGTAGCGCCACAGTGCGTGTTCTTCATCGCTGTACACAACGAGAGGGACACGGGGCTCGATCGCGGACTCCTCAAGGAGCTTGCCCTGCGCGGCAAACCGGTGCCTGGCGTCGAGATGGTCCCAAGCGAGGTCTGCGATCGCGTCGCGACGCGCCCGGTAGACAAGGTCATGAAAACCTGGATGTGCGCTGTCGGGATCAAAGCGTGGACGTACGCGTGCGGGGATTCCCTGAGGATCGGAGTGCGCGCCGGGACGAAGATTGGGTTCTTGGGTGGTCGATGACATGGTCGTGGCTGCTTGCGGAAAAGCGAGCCACCCGCGGACGACACAAGACACTCGACTCCCGAGAGCTTGCGCCGCGATCGCGGGCAAGCTCGGGTGGGACGAAGGTCAGCACCGGCTACGCCCGCGAGGGGGCGTAGCGATACATGCTCTGTGCACAGCGGTTCGACGCGATGGACTCGCGCGCCACCACCTCACGGGCGTCACTCGCCACCCCACTCACCAGTGCGGTGAGCGGAAGCGTCGGGCGCTGCTGGGCGCAAGAGGGCACGGCCGGAACATGTCACTGGGCCGCCACGCTGTCAAATCGGGCGCCCCCTCCCCCGCGTCGCCGAACTTGAGCGCGGGGTCACGCCGAGCCCTCCGCGAGGTCACGTCATACCACCGCAAGCTCGCCACTTCGCGCGGCGCGCTTCGAAAGCCCGCTAGGGGCTGCTCGAGAGCGCGACGCAGGCGACCTTGGCGTTGGTGTTGACCGGCAGCGAGCCGTCGTTGCTCTGCGCGCCGTAGAACACGTCATAGGCGCCTGGAACGATCCGACGCGAGACCTCGCTGGCCGTCGTCACCCCGAGGTACACGATGTCCCCCGCAATTCCGTAGAGGAATAGTGAGGCGACTGAGCCGCTGCCGGGAAGTGACGATCCGCCGAGCGAGAAGCTCGCATCGAGTAACGCCGTAGGCACATCAAGCGTGAGGCCCGTTGCGTCCGTCTGCACGTCAAGGTCTTGCAGCGCGGCGGCATGATTGGTCGGTACGCCCGGTCCAGCGGCCTGTTCGGCGTAGGTGACCACGTACTTGCCAGGTACCACGCGCGCGCTGAAGGTGCCCAGATGGGTCGAACCAATCTCGGCCCGATCCCGACCGGCCACAAGCTCGATGCGCCCGGTGCTATACGGCGATTCCGGCGGTGCGCCGCCATCGACGGTGAACGAGCCATCCAACGTCACGGTTGGGATGTCCACGTTGAGCACGGATGGGCCCACGATCTGGGCGTCTTTGACCTTCGCGGCAGTGTTGCTCGGCAGGGTGACACCGCCAGCGACGCGGCCGTACATGACCGAGTAGGAGCCGGGCACAACCAGTGCGCTGTAGCTCTGGAGGTGGGTCTCTCCGAGGGGGGCGGTCCACTCGCTGTTGTCATTGCTCGCGAGCCAAACCGCGCCGCGCTCATACGGCGAGGGGGGCGTTGGCTCATTGTCCACGCTAAAGGATCCGCTCAGCGTAACCGCGGGCACGTTGATCGGGTTGCTCACCGGGTTGCCACCGGCCTCTGCGGGTGTCGGCACCACGACCGTGTCTGGGAGGCGAGCGCGCGTGTTCGCAGGGACCATCGTGCCTCCAGCGACCAGTTCGTAGTCGACGGAGTAGCTTCCAGGAATCACGCCGACCGAGTAGCTGCCATCTCGCGTCTCACCGAGCGTGAGTTCGTCGCCCTCGTCGTTTCGGAGCATGAG
>CAZVEM010000247.1:0-9216 GCA_964626165.1 uncultured Nannocystaceae bacterium | reverse complement strand
GTCCGTCCGAGGTGGTCCTTGTAGAAGTGGCGCAAGACCTCTCGGATCGCAGCATCCGGCGCCTGAAACGCCCCCTGCGAGAGCGTCTCCCAGAGGCGATGGAGCGACTCAAGCGGCGCGCGCGCTCGGGGTGGGAGCGATTCGATCGCGCCGGCGAAGAGTTCATTGAGGGAGGGCAGGGTGTCGTTGGCGGGAGCCTCGTCGAGCCAATAGCCGGGCTGTCCCTCGATCGCGTCGCGCATGGTTCCACCCATCCGCGCCGCCACCTTCTCCGCCGTCTGCTGCCCGACCCCGGGAAAGAGCCTCAACAGGCGCACCCAGGCAAGTTCATCACGTGGATTGTGGCGAACGCGAAGGAAGGAGACGACGTCCTTGACGTGGGCTTGCTCGAAGAAGCGCACGCCGCTGCGAACCTGATACGGGATCTGCCGACGCGTGAGCTCGACCTGTAGTTCCAGGCCGTGCGCATGGTTGCGGTAGAGCACGGCGATCTGGCGCAGCGCGAGCCCCTGCTCCGTGTGTAGCTCTAAGACCCGTTGTGCGACGAACTCAGCCTGCTGGTAGACGTCGCGCAAGGCGACGAGGGCGGGCTTGGGGCCATCAGCGCGAACCGAGCTGAGGTGCTTGGGGAACTGCTCTTTGTTGTAGGCGATGCTGCGGTTGGCGAGGGCCAAGATCTGCGGGGTGCTGCGATAGTTGGTCGTGAGCGGCAGGATCTGCGCGTCGGGATGACGATCGCGAAAGAGGTGGATCAGCGCAAAGTCGGCGCCGCGAAAGCGATAAATCGACTGGGCATCATCGCCGACGCAGGTCAGTGTGGCACCGCGACTGACCATCGCGTCCACGATCGCGCCCTGAAGCGAGTTGATGTCCTGGTACTCGTCGACCAGCACATGGTCATAGGCGCGACAGAGTTCCTCGGTGGCGCTGCCGCCCAATTCCAAGAGCGCGAGCCAAGATGTGAGCAGATCATCGAAGTCGCAGAGATTGAGCTCGCGCTTGCGCTTGTGATAGCGCGCCGCGACCTTTTCAAGCAACGGCGCCAGCATCAAGAAGCGCTCGAAGTGGTGCTCAAGCACCTTCATGAGCGGCTTGCGAGTGCCGCTCGCCAGCGAGAGCATCGCCGACACAACCTTGGGCGTCGGGAAGCGTTTGGCGGTCAGGGCACTCATCCCCAACTCCATGATCACGCTTCCAAGGATCTCGCGTGCATCCTCGGGATCGACGATGGTGAAATCCGGGGTGACGCCGACGGCGCTGCCATATTTGCGCAGCACGCGGTTGCCCACGTGATGGAAGGTGCCTGCCGCGCTTCGCCGAAGGTCGGCGCCCAGCAATGCCGACACGCGATCGACCATCTCCCGCGCCGCGCGATTGGTGAAGGTCACCAACATGATGCGTTCGGGCGGACAGGCCCCCGCGATGAGTCGCGCGACGCGATAGGTCAGCGCACGTGTCTTGCCGGTGCCCGCTCCCGCGAGCACCAAGAGGCGCTGCGCCGCCGAGGTCACAACCGCTCGCTGCTCGCCGTTGAGATCCTTGTCGAAATCGAGCCCGCTGGCGCTGGGCTGCGCAACCTTGAGGACGTACTTCACGGGGCGGCTGATGCTCGCAGCCGTCGTGGCCCCTGTCCATACGCGCAGGCCCCGGCCCCAAGCCGCGGACATCCGCGGTTCTGGCTTGTCAGGACCGGTCCAAGCCGTCATAAGCCGCGCAGATGACGGACGCGAGCGAGCGCGGAGATGTGAGCCTTGAGGAGATCCTGTCGGCCTCGCCAGTGCGAGAGAAGGCGGTCGCGGCCACCGTCGCGCTGATCCGCAGCGAGGTCGAACGAAAGCGGGGGGTCAGCGGCGTCGCGGTACGCACCGGTTACGCCGTCGTCGATCGCGTCAAACCGACCATGGTCGAGGACATCGTCCGCGCCACGCTACCTGCCTTTTGTCGGGCGCTGCAGCCCCAGTGGGCGGCAACCGTGGCCGAGAGCGAGCCGGCGGCGGCTGGCCAAGGTGGAGCCTACGCGGCGCGTTCGCGCAGGCTGGAACAGCGGCTCAACGAACGTGCCGCCGAGGTCGCCGACGCGCTGCTGGCTGTCAGCGATGGGAAGATCGATGGCGCACGCCCGGCGATCGCCCGCGCATATCGGATGCTTCGCCCGAGCGCACGCGAGCACGTCTTGCAGGCGGTGCCGGGTTTGGCCGTCGCGCTGCGGGATGTGCTGGCGTCGATCGCCTAGCACCGACTCCCAAGTTCAATCGCGCCTTCCGTCAGGCGATCACGCGTAGCGCGGTCCGGCCATCGACGCGCGCTTGCGTCGCAGCGGGAGCCGAGACCGGGAACGCTTCCATCTCGGGACGGGTCGCGCCGCAGTTGCGAACGGTGAGACCCAGCTGCGCGACCATGTCGAGGTCGTCTTGCACGCTTCGATTCGGCGTGGTGAGGAAATCGCCGACCATCATGCCCGATGCGCCCGCGGAGAAGATCATCGGCAGCAGCTGGCCGAGGTGATGGCGACCCGCGGCGATGAAGATGTTCTGGCGGGGGAGCGTGAGCCGGAAGCACGCGACGACGTGCAGCATCTCCATGGGGGACAACGGTTCGCTCTTTGCGAGGCGCGTACCATCGATGCCGACCAGGAAGTTGAGCGGTACCTCATCGACGTCGAGCTCGCGCAGCGCAAGCGCAAGCTGGGCCCGATGCTTGGCCTGTTCACCCATTCCGATGATGCCTCCGCAACACGTGCGCAGTCCCACGCGCTTGGCCGCGCGCACAGTCTCGACGCGCTCTTCATACGTGTGCGTCGTGACAACCTGCTCGAAGTAGTCCTTCCCCGTCTCAAGGTTGTGATTGAGCTCGGTGAGCCCCGCTTCCTTGAGCCGACGGAGTGCGTCTTCCGTAACAAAGCCGAAGGAGGCGTGCGCCTCGGTGTGTCCGGCGTCACGCACGGCACGGACACCCTCGATCATCTTCTCGAGTGCGGTACTGTCATCCTCAAGTCCGCGTGTCGCGGTGACGAGTCCGAGCGCGGAGGCATGTTGCGCGGCCGCCACCCGGCTTGCCTCGACAAGCTCGTCATTGGCGAGGAACTTTCCCGGGACGACATCGGTCGTGAAATGCTTGGATTGGGCACAAAATCCGCAGTCCTCCGGACACCCGCCGCGCTTGGCGTTGACGATCGAGCAGAGATGGATTTCGTCCTGGAAGACGTGGCGACGCACGCGGTCCGCCGCCGACAAGAGCTCCCACGTGTTGACGTGGCCTTCGAGCCACGCGACCAGGGTGCTCTCATCGAGTGCATCGAGCTCACCGGCGATGATTCGGTCCGCGATTTGCGAAGGGGAGGGCAGCGCTGCGCTCATGGGCGGAGGTATACCGCGTTGCGCTGCGCGTCCAAGGCGTTCGCCGGACCGCGCGCCCTCGCGGCGTGCCGACCGAGTGAGTCGCACGCTTGGGTCACCCAACGTCAGTGTGCAGGGTGCTTCACGGGGAGCGCGCGAATCATGCGCTAGCAACGTGGAGCCAGCGTTGCTGCGGGCCCTTTGATACCCTCGCCACCGATTGACCGCTCGGAATTGAGATCTCGATGACCAGCTCTGTTGTGCAAATCCCCGAGACGCTACGCACGGCCTCCGTCGACCGTTGTTGGGAGGACTACCGCGAGATGCTTCGCATCCGTCGCTTTGAGGAGACCGCGGCCCGTGCCTATACGCAGGGCAAGATCAGCGGCTTTCTTCACCTCTACATCGGTCAGGAAGCGATCGCCGTCGGCACAAAACGCGCGATGGCGAGCAACGACCGGATTGTCGGGACCTACCGCGATCATGGCTACGCGATCGCCAACGGTTGCGATCCCAACGCTTGCATGGCGGAGCTCTTTGGCAAAAAGACGGGTCTGGTCGGCGGCATCGGCGGCTCGATGCACTTCTTCGATCGGGCACGGGGCGTGTGGGGCGGCTACGCGATCATCGGCAACCACGTGCCGCTCGCCGCCGGCCACGCGTTCGCGGCCAAGTACCTTTCGGACGGCGCCGTCACGCTCTGTTTCCTCGGGGATGGCGCGGTCGGCATCGGGCCAACGCACGAAGGCATGACGCTTGCCGGGCTGTGGCAGCTTCCCGTCGTCTTTGTGGTGGAGAACAACCGCTACTCCATGGGAACGCCACTCAAGCGAACCTTGCCGGCGGACGACATCACCCTGCGCGCACCGGGATACAACATGGAGAGCGATCGATTCACGGTCACCGACGCCGTTCAGGTCGAACAGCGCATCGGCGCCGCCATTGAGCGCGCGCGCAAGGAGTCAAGGCCGACCTTGGTGGAGCTTTTAACCTACCGCTTCCGCGGCCACTCGATGAGCGATCCGGGCAAGTACCGCGACAAGGTCGAGATGGACGACTTCCGCAGCCGCGACCCGCTGGAGCTGACGCGGCGCTGCCTCTTGGAAGTGCACGGCAAGACCGATGACGAGCTGGAGGCATTGGACGAGGAGATCATCGCCGCGATGGACGAAGCCTATCGCTTCGCCGATGAGTCACCGCAACCAGATCTCGACCATCGCTTCAAGAACATCATGATCGACGACGCGCAGGAGCAAGGCTAGTCATGGCAACGCTGCAAATCAGAGAGGCGATTCGCGATGCGCTGCGGGAGGAAATGCTGCGCGACGACCGGGTCTTTGTGATGGGGGAAGAGGTCGGCCACTACCAAGGGGCTTACAAGTGCACGCAGGGGCTCCTGGAAGAATTCGGCGAGCGTCGCGTGGTCGACACGCCGATCGTCGAGACTGGCTTTGCCGGCGTCGGCATCGGCGCGGCCATGTGCGGGCTGCGTCCGGTCATCGAGTTCATGACCTTCAACTTCTCCGCGGTGGCGTTCGACCAGATCCTCAACAACGCGGCCAAGATCCACCACATGACCGGCGGGCAGTTCTCCGTGCCGATCGTGTTTCGCGGCCCGAACGCTGCCGCGCACATGCTCGGCTCGACCCACAGCCAAGCCTTCGACGTCTTCTACGCCAACATTCCAGGTCTCAAAGTCGTGAGCATCGCCACTCCCTACGACGCCAAGGGGCTGCTCAAGAGCGCGATCCGAGATCCCAACCCGGTGATCTTTTTCGAGAGCGAACTGATGTACAGCGTCAAGGGGGAGGTCCCCGAGGAGGAGTACCTGATCCCCATCGGCAAGGCGGACATCAAGCGCCCGGGCTCCGACGTGACCTTGATCTGCTGGGGCCAGTCGGTGCCGACCGCCCTCGCCGCCGCCGAGCTTGCGGCGGCCGAGGACCTCTCGGTCGAGGTGATCGATCTGCGGACGATCCGTCCGCTCGATACGCAGGCGATCTTCGACAGCGTCCGAAAGACGCACCGCATTGTCGTCGCGTGTCATGGCTGGCCCTTTGGCGGCGTGCACAGTGAGATCGCTCGGCTCGTGCAAGAGGAGTGCTTCGATGATCTCGATGCACCGGTGCTGGTCGAGACCTACGAAGACATCCCCTTTAGTTACGCCGAGAACCTTGAGCACGAAGCGATTCCAACGCCGCAGCGGGTGCTCGCCTCCATCAAGCGGGTCGCGTATCGCAGCTAGCGATACGCGCTCGCAACGCCGAATCTCCCCACGCACGGTTGGACCCACAGGGGGTAGCATCCCAGTGGCAACCGACTCGCAGCCCCTCACGAACAGTTCCGCGCCAAGCGCAAAGAAAGTCCGCACGTATCATGGCCGTCGTCGTCGAGCTCCCAAGACTCAGTGACACAATGGAAGAGGGCGTCGTCGCTCGCTGGCTGATCAAGGAAGGCGACAAGGTCAAACGCGGTCAGGTGATCGCCGAGATCGAGACCGACAAGGCCACGATGGAGTTTGAGTCCTTTGATTCGGGGACCGTGCTCAAGTTGCTCGTCGCCGAAGGCTCGACGCTGGCCCTGGGCGCCCCGATCGCTGTCTTTGGTGCCCCCGGTGACGACGTCGATGCCGTGCTGGCAAATCACGGCGGAGCGGGCTCGGCTGCGGCGTCCGCCGCTGCGGCTGCGCCTGCGCCCGCACCCGTCACCGCTCCCGCGCCGCCCGCGGCTGCACCCGCGCCGTCCGTCGCCGCAGCTGCAGCCGCACCTGCCCCCGAAGCGGATCGGGTCGATCAAGAGCCAGTTCCGCTGCGCATCGCCGCATCGCCGCTCGCCCGCAAGATTGCCCGGGAGCACGGCGTCGATCTGCGCGACGTCGATGGCAGCGGCCCCCGTGGTCGAGTGATCAAACAAGACATCGATCGTGCGCTCGCCTCGGGGAGCAGCAAGGCCTCGGCCCGAGCGGCCGCCGCGACCACGCTCAGCACAGATGCCGACAGCTACGGCCGTCCCTATGCGAGTCGCAGCGACACCAGCTTCCCGCTGTCGCAGATGCGCAAGACGATCGTCAAGCGCATGGTGCAGAGCAAGCGCGAGGCACCGCATTTCTATCTCACGATTGATGTGCACATGGACGCCGCTGCAGCGCTTCGCTCGCAGCTCAACGAGGTCATATCCGACGCCAAGGTGTCGTTTAACGACCTCGTCATCGCTGCCAGTGCCAAGGCACTTCGGGAGCACCCCCGCGTGAACGCGACCTACACGGAACAGGGAATCATCGAGCACGGCGACATCCATGTCGGCATGGCAGTTGCGATCGAGGACGGGCTGCTGGTCCCCGTCGTGCGTCACGCCGAGCAAAAGTCGCTACGTGCCATCAGCAAAGAGACCCGCTCGCTGGGCGGGAAGGCCAAGGACAAGACCCTGCGCCCCGAAGAGATGTCAGGCAGCACCTTCACGGTCTCCAACCTCGGGATGTTTGGCATCGAGGAGTTCGCCGCGGTGGTCAATCCGGGCGAGGGGGCGATCCTCGCGGTCGGTTCGGTTCGCGAAGTGCCTGTCTTCGTCTCCGGCAAGCTGGAGGCGCACAAGCGGATGAAGTGCACGCTCTCATGTGACCACCGCGTCGTTGACGGTGCCGTCGGTGCTCGCTTCCTGCAAACGCTTCAGGGCTATCTCGAGCAGCCGATGCGACTCTTCGCCGACTGAGAGTCGCCACCAGGACCCGCAACCGCTGCGTAGACGCGCAGGTACCTGGCGGCTGCCGCCCTCGATCCGGCAAGAAGTTGCCGCGCTTTGCGGAGTCACGCGAAAATAGCGTCCCTTGCGACGCTCTCGCCAAATTTCCACTCTGTGCGCGGGATCGGCCGCATCGCCTGGGTCGCGCGGCGCCGCTCCAACGCCCGCGCAGGGTCATGGCCCGCGTCGCGCATCTAGGTTTTGGCCGCTCTACCTCGCCCCCCTGTGCCTCCTTGGTGAGGGCTGCTTTGTCGTCGACCAGGCGCGGTCCTTGCTGGGCGCGAGCGAGTCGCAGGCGAGGGAGGTCTCGTCCAGCAGCGCACAGGCCCCGAGCACAGGCGAGACGGCGGGCGCTTTGTCGGATGCCACCGGGTCTGCGCCACAGGCAGGCGCGGGGACGCAGTCCATCGCGGACTCCAGCGATGTGGCTCGGCACGCTACGTCCGAGACGACGCTGGCGGCGAGCGGGCCGTTGCCCAAGAGCCTCATTCAGCGCCTTGATGCGCTGCCCAATGATCCGGTTCCCCCCTACCTCGACGGCATGAACGCGGCCGCGCAGGGACGGCACTTTTACTGCTCCGACGAGTGGCATCCTGATCTGTTCCGACCGCACATCGAGGCCAGCGGTGGGGCGATGATCGCGATCGGCAGCGAGCAGGGCTACATGCTGGCGAGCTGGAGTCAGCCCGCGCTCGCCTGGATCGTTGATTACGACCCGGAGATCGTCGCGCTCCATGAAGCGCTCGATCATCTCATTCTGGCGGCCAAGACCCCCGAAGACTTCACGCGCTGGTTCGCACGCTCCGGGGCCGGGCCCGCGCTCGCGGAGCTTGAGCGAGCAGGGGCCAGTCCGGCCGCCATCGCGTCCTTTCGCCGCGGCTATGGGCGTTTGGTACGTCGCTGGACCTTGCTGCCGGGAAAGATGCGCCATGACGAGCTCTGGACGGGTGACCAAGAACTCTACGACCGGGTGCGGAGCATGCTGGCGGAGGGCCGAATTCGTCACGCGCGAATCGACCTCAATGCCGAGACCGGCCTGACCTCGATCGGCGCATTGCTTGCCGAACTCAAGCTGCCGCTGCGTGTGCTCTACCTCTCCAACGCCGAGCAGTATTGGAGCTACGAGTCGCAGTTCCGCAAGAACGTCGCCGCGCTACCCATGGACGAGCGCACGGTCGTGTTGCGGACGATGTCATCACACAAGATCAATGGCGACTACCGCTACAATGTCCAGAGCGGTCTGGACTACCAGACTCGGCTCGCGGACGTCGATATCCGTCGCGTCTATCAGTTTGTCGACGCGCGCAAGCTCAAAGACCCCGAGAGCGTTGAACTCACGCTGACGATGCCTGAGCCGCCCGTGCGCGCCAGCGAGGGTGGGGCGGGAACACTCGCGAGCTCGTCCACGGCAGTCTCTCCCGTGCTCGCGATGGCGGGTGGCCGGGGCGTCGGCCGCGGTGAAGCGTCGGATGCGAGCACACCGACCGGCGCTGCAGTTTCCGATCGCAACGAGGAGAGCACGGCAGCCTCCCGGACCAAGCCCGCTCCAGGATCGCCAGGCGCGACGCCCCCGCCGGCCGCCATCGACGACGAGATCACATTGGAGGATGAGCCGAGCAAGCTCGCGGGCGCGCCGAAGGTCACGCCCTGCGCAAGTGCTCCACCGGGCATGGTCTGCATTCCTGGAGGCGAGTTCATTCGTGGCAGCGATGAGGGCTCGGCCTACGCCAAGCCTGCGATGTCGATCTGGTTGCAGAGCTACTACATCGATGCCTACGAGGTCACCTATGGCGCGTACGCGGCCTGCATGGCAGCGGGGAAGTGCCCGGAAGCGGGACCACTCTATGCAGGCTTTCGCGAGGACAACATGCCGATGAACGGCGTGAGCTGGTACGACGCCGACGACTACTGTCGTGCGAATGGCAAATCGCTCCCCACCGAGGCGCAGTGGGAGAAGGCCGCGCGCGGCACCGACGGCAACCGCTTCCCGTGGGGCGACGAGGACGCCGACTGCTCACGCGCCGCGATCGAGACCCACAAGGAAGGGAAGGGCTGCGGACGCGCGGGGATCGGGAGAAATCACGATGTCGGCCGTCCGTGGGCGGTCGGATCCTTCGCGCCGAATGCCTACGGCGTCTATGAC
>CAZVEM010000246.1:0-9234 GCA_964626165.1 uncultured Nannocystaceae bacterium | reverse complement strand
TCACGCTCCTCGCAGTCGTGACGTTTCTCGCCGCGCAGCGCTTCGTCTCGCTCATCGCCGAGACATTCGATCAGGTCGCGCTCGGGCAGCAACAAGGCGCGCTGGCAGCACTGGATCACGCGGTGCCGCTGTACGACGGTCTGGTGCAGGCAAAGCTGGAGTCGTTTGACGCACGCGCCGATCGCTTCGTGCTGCGATTGCTCGGCTACGGCTCGCAGGCGCAGGAAGCCGCGCAGGTCGAAGGCTTGGTCAACGAGACCCTCAAGCTTGAGCCGGACCTGGCCTCGATCCTCCTCCGTCGCGGCGAGGTCGAGATCATGCGGCGTCCACTCGAGCGGGACCTGCCAGACTTCTCGGGACCGAGAATCGTCGTCGAGCGGCAGATCGACGCAGATGAACCACGCATCGCAAGCTCGTCAATCGCGACGACGGCCGCCAACTGGGACGGGGTCAGCGTGGTGCTTGAGTACCACGTTGACCCCGCGTGGAATGAGCGATTTCAGGCGATCGGGGCGGCACGCCGCAAGCTTGATTTGGTCGATCTAGACGATCGTGGACCAATCGCACAGCATGAACTGAGCCGCGCCGTGCAACGAGCGGTCGCGGCCGGTCTCGCGATCTTCTCGCTTTTCGTCGTGCTCCTCGGATGGCTGCTCGCTCGCCGAGCGACGCGCAAGGTGACCGACGTCGCGCATGTCATGCGGCGAGTCGCCGCCGGTGAAGAGCACGCGCGCGCCGTCCAGGTGGGCCGTGACGAGATCGGAATGCTTGCCCGTGACCTCAACGGCATGCTCGAGGAGCTGGAGGCCGCGCGCTCGCGCGTGGGGTACCTCCAGAAAATCGCAGCGTGGCAGGACATGGCACGACGGATCGCCCACGAGATCAAGAATCCGCTGACACCGATTCAGCTCGCGGTCGAGCAGCTTGCTGAGAAGGCGCCGCGAGACAATGCCGCGTACATGCGCTTGGTGGAGGACTCAAGTGAGATCGTCCATGACGAGATTGCTGCGCTCCGACGCATGGTCAACGCGTTCTCGCGCTTCGCTCGGATGCCCGAAGTCTCGCTGGAGCGACTCGATGCGCGCCGCCTCCTTGAGGATTTCGCCAAGACCTACGAGTCCTCGCTGCGCGCCGAGGCGGCGCAGTCCGAGCAGGGCGGCGAGGACGCCGGATCTGTGCCGGCCGACCTATCGCTTGAGGTCGAGCCGCCGGCGCAGGAGGTCTGGATCTCCGGTGACCGCCAGCTTCTCAAGCAGGTCTTGCTGAATCTGGTCGAGAATGCGCTTCACTCCGTCACGGAAGCGGGCGTGGCGACCCCGATCGTTCGCGTCAGCACCCAGCTGTCGCGCCGCGAGCTTTTGATCTTCGTCGACGACAACGGGCCCGGCATCGCATCTGAGCGGCGATTGTCCGTCTTTGAGCCCTATGAGACATCGCGACCGCGCGGGACTGGACTCGGCCTCGCGATCGTCAAGAAGGTGTTGCTCGACCATGGCGGCGAGGTCAGAGTCGATGACAGTCCGCTGGGCGGAGCTCGCCTGGTGCTGAGCCTGCCGCGGCAATAGAGCCGGGCGGTCGCGCGATGCGTGCACCGCAGAAGCATTTGCTATCGTCCTCCACATGACCGACATCTCCGGAGCTGGAGTGCCACAGACCGCAACGACGTGGCGCGCGCGCACGCAGAGCCGCGCGGCCGCGGCATCGCTTGGACTCGCGCTGCTCTCAAGCCTTTCGCTTGGACTCGGCTGCGCTGCGATGCGTCAGAGTCTCAAGGGGCAAGAGATCTCGCATCGTGGCGTCTATGCATGCCCCGGCGATGCGGGCTGTGATCAGAAGGAAATGAAGCGCTCCACCAGCGGGACGCAAATGGATGGCATGACCGTGACGGACGTCCATCTCGCCCCGGTTGCCGCCTTGGCCTACACAGCAGAGAGTCCCTTCGAACGACTCGAGGCAAAGATCGCCGACTGCAAGGGCAACTCCATCGACGTTGCGCCCGAGCGCATCGTGCCGGCGGGTGAGCATAAGGTCGGCGATGCGCTGGCGAAGGAGAGCTGGATGATCGTCGTGCACCGCGATGACGTGAAGGACCTCGTTCTCAAAGGCAAAGGCGAGTGCGCCGTTTGGAAAGTGACCGCGACTGCGCACTGGCCCAAGGATGTGCAGTCGACCCACCGCGTCGGGCTTCGGCCGACCCGCTAACCGATGGAGGCCCGCACGAATCGGTCGCGCAGCCAAGCTCGCGCTCCGATCGCAGCGGCGTCGAGCGGAGTCGCATGCTTGGGGGGCGCCTAACGCCGCGACCACGTCGGGACTGGGACGCGCAGCCGCGGCCCGAGATCGTGGCGGCGCGGGCCTGGGTCGCGCGGAAACACGCACGCCGAGCGAGGTCCGACATCCACCGACACATGGCAAAGCCCCCATCGCAGAAATAGCTACCGTGTAGGTCTTTTCCGCGTGGCGGCGTTTCGCTTGCCGTGACCGCGCGCGTGGTGCCACGATCTGCGCTTGCGATGAGGGCTCGACTCGCCACGCGCTGGTTCGAGAGATCGGTGGCCTCACCGCTCGTGATTGCGTGCGCGCTCACGGCCGGCTGCGTGCCGGTCAGCACGAAGAATACGGTCGCATCCCCCGGCGAGGGCGTGCGCTCGATGACCGATCGCGGTACGGCGCGAGAGCGAGCCGCCGCACGAGCGAACAAAGCGATTCGTCTCAAAGGCCCGCGCGGAGTGGAAGCCCCGCTGCGCACCTTAGACGTTCGAGTGGTGCACCACGGGCCGATCGCCTGGGTCGAGATGACCATGGGCTTTGGTGTTGTTTCACCTACGTTGCGCCGGGCAGCGCTTGAGTTGGAGCTACCGCCTCAAGCGTTGCTTTCCAGCGTCGCGATCCGTGATGGCCACTCGTGGCGGCAGGCCGAGGCGGTCGCGCGTGGACCGGATCGCGCGGTTGATCTGCACGAGGCCAGTCGGAGTGTGGTCACGCCAACAGCGGCGCCCATGCTGCGGATTGATCTTCCTGAGCTTCCCTCAACGCCAACCCCCGCGGGCGCACGGATCAATGTGGCGCAACGGGAGCTTTCGCTGCGCGTCACGTGGATGCAGACCTTTCCCTCGCACGAGTCCGAGCTCGTCGTTCCATTGCATGGAATCGAGCGCCTGGATCGGTACAGCGTCGAGGCCGTGAGCCCGAATGGCGAGCTTCGACGCGAGCAGCCGAGCACCCATGGCCCCCTCAAGGACCTACGGATCCAGAGCGGCAAGCTACCTCAGCACGTGGTGCGGAGCGGCAAGTTGCTCATCGGCAGGGTGGCGCCCGTCGGCCATGATCACCATGCAGCAATGGCGGGATTGATCGTGCTGGTCGACACGTCCGCGTCGTCCAGCCTTCGCCATGGCGCCCAGGTCGACGCGGTCGAGCGCACGCTCGCGGCGCTGGAAGAGCAAGGCCTCGGAGAGCTCCCCGTTCGGCTAGTCGCCTTCGATCAGGAGACCGTCAACATCTACTCGGGTCCACTGCGCTCGCTCGATCGCGACGACATCGCGCTGCTCCGCGCCCGTCACCCACTGGGTGCCTCCGATCTCGCTGCCGCACTGCGGACCGCCGCGTCCTTGGCGGGCCCGCACGACCGCGTCTTGGTGGTTTCGGATCTGCAGGCCACCGCGGGCGTGCAGGGGGCCGACCTTCGCACCGTGATCGCCGGTCTGGAGCGTCGAGGCATCCGTCGTGTCGATGTGCTCTCGGACGCGGACGCCCTCAACCAGGAGACCTGCGCGACTCTCACCGCGAGTGGCGAGCGCGGGCTCTCGATGTCCGTGGATCGCTCGGGACGCGAGGTCGCTCGCCGATTGCTTCGAACCGCAGGCGACGTCGACATCTCGATCCCGAGCGCGCGCTGGTCTTGGCCCGAGCACGTGGACGGACTTCAGGCTGGTGACGGCATCATCGTCTTTGCCGAGGTCGACGCGCAGGCGCAAGACAAAGACCTTGAGCTTTGGTTCAGCAGCAAGGAGCACGCGGAAACCTGGACCTCGGTGCTCTCGGTGAACGATGTCGACGGGGCCTTGCTGAGCCAGGCTCATGTGCTCGGTCGCATCGCCGCGCTGACCCAAGCCCACGCCGAGGCGCAAGACCAACCCGCTGTTGTGCGGCGCGGCATCCTTGAGCAGATCCGCGACCTGGCGATTCGCCATAGGACGCTCTCGCCGATGACGCGCCTCGCATTTGTCGATCGAGCCCCGACGGCGACTAGTTGGGTGTGGGACGGAGCCGGCGTCGCAGCTGCGCCTCCGGTCTCGCTGCCGCCCGCAACGTACGCCGCGCCACGGATCGAGATGCCCCGCAGCGGAGAGCAAGAGATGCGCCTGCTCGCAGGACATCGGTGGGATCGTGCGACGTATCCGGAGGCGCCGGCCCCCTCACTCGGATCCTCGGCGGATCTCGCAGCGCCTGCGGGTTCAGCCTCGCAAAGCGCGGGCCTTGACGGCAGCCCAGGCGCGTCACGGACTGTCGCTGCCAGCGATCGACTTGAACACGTCGGGCTGCCCGGCGACCCGGCGCATGCGTGCTTGGAAAGTGTTTGCACGCCGTCGACGACAGTGTCTCGGAAGCCGGAGCCCGCGCCTGGCAGGCACAGCGCGGTCGCGAACGCGAGACAGGCACTTTTCGAGCTCAGCGATCTGCGCTGGCTCAAGCCCGAACCGCCCGGGATGCTGTCCGAGCCTAGCGATGCGCACGAGGGGAAGCTGCTCGCCGTAATGAGTCTGTTGCGCTGGGGCGCCGTCGACCAGGCGCTTGCGGCCGCGCGTGCTTGGCAGGATGTGGAACCGACCGAGATTGCCGCCGTGCTCGCCCTAGGTGAGACGCTCGAAGCGAGCCACGACACGAGAGAGGCCGCCCGGGCGTTCGGCTCGCTGATCGATCTTCACCCGGGTCGCGCGGATCTACGACGCTATGCGAGCGCCCGACTTGAGCGTCTGGGAAGCGCGTCCCTCAACCTCGCGCTCGACTCCTATGGCAAGGCCAATGATCTGACTCCGGAGCTTCCGATCGGACGAAGGGCACAGGCCTTTGCGCTGCTACGGGCCGGACGGATCGAGGAGGCCTTCGCCACGGTCGCGCTCGCGATTCGGGCGGCCGATCAGGACGGAGCGGCGATGGGTGTCTCCAAGCTTCTGCGCGAGGACCTTGGCCTGCTGGCCGCCGCGTGGATTCATGCGGAACCCGCCGCGCGCGCGAGCATCGAAGCCAAGGCGCACGCCTACGGAGCCGTCGTTGAGACCACGCCGTCACTGCGCTTTGTGCTGACCTGGGAGGCGCTTGGGGACGATGTCGATTTGCTTGTGACCGACGGCAGCGGTCATCAGGCCAGCTATCTTGAGCCCGTCCTCAGCAGTGGCGGCAGGCTCTGGGGCGACGTTCAAAGCGAGAGTGGTCCAGAGGTCATGACCATTGACGGCAAGTCGAGGGACTACCCCTACGCACTTGCGATTCAGGACTACGCGATGGGACCGATGGGCGTGGGCCTGGGCCGCGTCCACATCATCGAGCACGACGGCAGCGGTGCGCTCGCATTTGACGATCGACCGTTCATGGTCAGCCGGGAAAACGCTCGCGTTGAGCTGACTCCGATCACCCAACCTCTGCTGGGCCCCAAGCTGGCGTCGCGCTGAGAGGCGCCGGATGGCAGGAGCGTGATGGCACATGCTGAACGCAGCCATCACGAACCTTGAGAAGCACGTACTTGCAGCGGAGTCATTGTCCACTCGCGGGGGGCGAAGATGGCCTTTGACCCTGCGCGACTGCTTTCCTGCGCCCGCATCTTGGCGTGGTTCTGCGTCACCGCGGGCTGACGACGAGTTCCGATTTGGTTGGTGGGCGGACACTCGTGCCCGGGGCTACTTTGAGTCGGCCAGCGCGCAGTGGCCCTCATCGCAGACGGCCTTGCGGTTCATGCAGGGGTCGGCGAAGCAGTTGACGGTGCCGCCGCCACAATCGGGGGCGGGGTCGCGCTTTGCCGCGATCTCACACGTGCACGGCGAAGTCTCGCAGTAGGACGCACGGGCAATGCAGTCCGAGTCGCTGGTGCAGCTCCCCGCCGCCGCCTTGGGTGCTGGCGCGCCACTCCCGTCCGTCGCACCGGAGTTCTCGTCCTGGCTTACGATCGGCTTCCGACCAGGGCTCTCCGCGCCGCCGTGAGGGGACGGTGCACTTGGGTGACTGCATCCCAATGCAAGGAGCAGCGAAGCGGCGATGAGATGCTGATGCATCGTTACGGATTAGCGTTGCCGTCAACGGCGGTCAAATCGGAACGATGCGTGCCCGCGGACGCGGCGGGCACGAAGCGCCGACGACCTGAGGCTTGGTCCAACGCGGCGTGCAGCCGTGGCTATGCCAAGGCCTCGATCTTCGTCGACAGTTGACGGGACTTGCCGCTCGCACCCCAGGCCGCATAGGCCGTGCGGACGGACCTCAATCGCTTGCGCGCTTGCTCGGGATCGTCGCAGCAGCGTGCGGCGAGCTCGTTGGCGATCGCGACATCCGAGATCCAACCGCCCTCCTGTGCCGCGAAGATCGCCTCATCGAAGGCGGCCAACGCCGCGTTGTGTCGACCTGCACGCCGCGCCAGTTCGCTGTCGACCATCCGCACACGATGTCCGAAGTTCACCGGCGCCATCGCGGCAAGACGTTGCAGGGCTGCAAGGCTCTCCTCCGCCGCGGCCCGGTAGGCCGAGCGGGCAGCTTCATCGAGCTCTAGCGCGTCGCACGCCTGGCAAGCCGCGAGCGCGAGGAGGTGATGCCGGATCGGAAGATGCCAGATGGACGGGACCGCGTCGATAAAGTCTCCGGCCAGTCGAAAGCTAGGCACGGCGACGGCCGGATCGCCGAAGTAGAAGTGGCAAACGCCTTTGAGGAAGTGCATCACGAACTCGCCGCTACGCGAGCCCGTGCGACGGATCTCGGCGCTGTGCTCGTCCTCGTCAAAGTGTTCGTCGTTGAGCGTCGTGGGATCCGTGAGCCGACCGGTCAAGGCTTTGAGAAGCTGCTCGAACGGGAGGTGGACGCGCAGCGCCTTGACCTGGCCGATCGCGACCATGCGCTCGTGAAGGCGCTGTGCTTGGCTGAGCAAGGGCTCGAGCGGGCGACCGACTGGCGCTGCCGAGCGACTCGGCTACCTTGCCCTGGCGTGACGGAGTCGCCCCATTCGCTGCCCAAGGGGCCGCCCGCACGCAATACGCTGGCCGAGCTCTGGGGACTTGCCGCTGGACTGGTCAGCCTGCCACGGCTACTCGCACTTTCGCCTCCCGCCCCGGATAGCGCGAGGAGCGTGCTGGTCGTGCCGGGCTTTCTGACCGACGACGGCGCGACGCTTCCGATGCGGCTCGTCTTGGCATCGCGAGGGCATCGTGCCTATGGCTGGGGTCTCGGACGCAACCTTGGAGATCTGCGCTCGACGGTTCCCCGCGCGGTTGAGCGGTTAAGTGAAGTTGCGCGAGAAGCAGAGCGATTCACGGTCGATGGACGGGTCGACCTTGTGGGCTGGAGCCTTGGGGGCGTGATTGCACGGGAACTCGCTCGGCTCTCTCCGCACCTCGTGCGCCAGGTGATCACGCTCGGAACACCGATCGTCGGAGGCCCAAAGTATACCGTCGCGGCCGCGAGATTCTCCCGCCGTGGCCTCGACCTCGATGCGATTGAGCTGGAGGTCGCGCGACGAAACCAAACGCCGCTGCCCGTGCCTTCCACGTCGATCTTTAGTCGACGGGACAACATCGTCGCGTGGCAGGCAAGCATCGATCCCAATCCAGCCTCCGCGGTTGAGCATGTCGAGGCCGACACCACGCATATGGGACTCGGCGTCGACGCGGCAGTCCTCGAGATCGTCCTTGCGCGTCTCGAACGTTCCTGAGCCGCCGGAGGTCGCGAACGCGGGCCGTCCGTGTCGGGGCGGACCGGCTAGGACGGGAAGAGGGGCGACGGGCCGCGCGTTGTCCCCATGCTCCGGCCCCGCGCTCGCGTGGGCAACCGCAGCAAGTGCCCGAGCACCAAGCGAAATGTTGCACCGACCTTCAAAGCACGAGCATGGCCTCACCTGTCGTGATCAGGGCGGCGGATCCTGGAGCATGATGGGCGACACGTCTCCTTGGCGATGTAGATATGCAGCGCGTGCTTGTCTGGGGCCGGGTCGGCGTAGCGCCGGCCAGCGCACATCGGAGTCGCGTCGACGCGGACAGAGCCGCAATGACTTCGTGCTCGCCCTTTCCCTCGCCTGCGCCGCGCCCGCCATCTTCGGCTGTCACAGATCTGCGGGCGCAAGCGCCCAGCTCTCGCACGCGTCGCAAGAGCGCTCGCGGGCGCAAGCGGGGATGCATTCGTCGCGGGGCTCGGCGAGCTTTCTGGTCCAAGGCCCGGTCAGCACAGCGCTGGTTCCAACGGATGTGGCACGCGAGGTCGCGGTGCTTCCGGGGATCTGGACGAGCAGCGAGTCGACACTGCGAGGACGAGTTGAGCTCGCTGTCCGCTTCGGCGCGGAACCGGCGGTGGACAGCTACCAGGTTCCGATCTGTCCGGACGCGGACCTTGACGCTCCCTGCACCCTCGATCCTCGCGGCGTAGGCCGGCTCGTCCTCTCGCTCGACGTGGAACGACACGCGGCGCTCGTCACCGCGGCGCTGAGGGATGACAATGGACGCGCGTGCGATTGCATCGCGCTCCTGGGCATCTCGACGGACACGCCCACGCTCGATCCAGAAGAGCAGCGCTTGGCCGATGCGTTGGGGCTAGATGCGTCGCAGTACCTCCAGCTTTGTCATGGCGAGGAGCCCGCCGAACTTGAAGCTTCTTCAGTCTTGGGCGGCGTCCTGTATCGCAACGGAATGCGACACGAGGGGACGTGCGCGGGACTCAACATCTACACTGGGGCGACCGAGCGCGTCGCGCTGCGGGAGATCGCCAAGGAGCCGAGCGTACGACCGTCCTCCGAGCGGTCTTGCACGATGGCCTTTGCGGAGCTCGACACGCACGCAACGGACGGATCACAGCTCGAGATCCTCGAGGGCGAAGATCTCGACCAGTGCGGTGACCTCGACGAAATGCAGGCGTGGATCTTGCGGCGGGGCATGCTCTACCTGGTGGAGGGGGAGATCCAAAGTGCGGGCGGAGGATGCAGCTGCGTCCGTTCGGTCGCCGCTGATGCCACAACCTGCCCGACGGTGAGTGACCCGTGTGGCGAAG
>CAZVEM010000245.1:0-9240 GCA_964626165.1 uncultured Nannocystaceae bacterium | reverse complement strand
AGCCGTAGCCGCCTTGATCGCTGCGGAGAACCTCTGAGACGAGAACAAGCTCGATGCCGAGCGCTCGACGAGCAGCGCCCGTCAGCGAGCGAGCATCGAGTCGACTGAGAGCCGCAACACTGGCGATGCCTGCAGGTACCGTCCAGAGTGGCCACGCGAACGTCGATCCCTTCCACCCGCCGACAAAACCGGCCGTTCGCAATTTGCCACGCCGCGGCGTCACGGGGTGAAGTGGTAGCGCGTGCACAGCGAGCCAATTCGCCGCGGCGACACTGCCTCGCGTCTCCCCCGAGGGATTGCTGGCGCGGAGCGCATAGTTTCTGGTCGCGGTCGCGTCCCAAGACAGCGAAGGCAGCTTGGACACACCGAGCCAAGGCCCGACCAGAGCCTCGTCGACGTCCTTTGCGGTGATGCCTTTGCGGAGGGACTCGACCATCGCGAGGAATGTCTGTGTGCCCGCGGTAAAGTGCAACGCCGTCGGCTTAGTATTGTTCCCTCCTCTATCCTGCACCAGCTCCGAAAAGAACGCAGCCGCCATGTCTGCGTCCCGGCGTCTGGCGCGCGCGCAGGCGAATAGGAAATCCCGTGCCGCGGCCGGCGGTGGCTTCAGGTCCTGGGTCGCGCCGGGCGAGTCAGGCGAGCAGAGCAGGCCGTTCTTGTCGTACGCGAGGCCGAGCGCGGTGCTGGTCGCCTGGGCCACGGCATCCTCGAGGATGACGTCGCGAATCCGTTCGTAGGATAGCGGAGTCCACAGTCTCGCGTGCCACACGCCGCCCGGGGCGAACGCCAGCCGAGGGCGGTCGAGCCCACTCGCGCGTGCGTGCTCGTCCAGGACACGGAGGAGACCAAGCGCGGCGAGGTAGCCAAGCGGATTCTGGCCGTCGAGTCCCGCAAGTTCGGTGATAGATGCAACGGTCATGGCCTCACCTCGTCGACTCCGTCTGACTCGTCCAGCGCATCATCGCTGGCGGCGCGAAGGGATCCGTCGCTCGCTCGATGGTCGGCGAGCCGAAGCACGGCCTCCAACCAAGCCAGACCCCACCATCCGTAGCGCTCGATCAAACGCCAGTATCGATCCGCGACGCCCGCGTCCAGCCGCGCAAGACCGTGTCGCGTGCCGGCGGCGAGTGAGATGCCTCCGTGCTCCAGCGTAACGATGACCTCTTCGGGATGATCCTCGAACGGCGGAAAGGGTCGGCAGTGGCCGTGATGGCTGGCGACGAGGTGAAGGACCAGCTCTGGATCGTGCGCTTCCGCCAGCGCCATCGGATTCCGCTGCAGCATCGCAAGCGAGAGGAGCTCGTGTCGGTAGCCGCGGGGGTAACCTGCACGGGCGCGAGCGAGTTCGCGCTCTTCCCGGGAGCCCCCCCCCCTCGCCGACTTAGCCAGGATCTTGTCACCAAGTAGTGCCGCCCTGATCTCGCTCCCCCCGACTAACCAGCGTTGGAATCTAGGGTCTGCCTTCCCGACATCGTGAAACCACCCCGCCAGCGCGAGGTCTGCCACGAGCGCAGGACTGAAACGTACGGAGGTCGCGAACATACGTGCCACGGTCTCGACATCGCGGCTGTGGTCGGCGAGAGGGGTCTCGTCACCGACAAAGGAGCTGTCGTCATCCTCAGTGATGGCATCCGAGACCTCAGCGCGCAGATAACGACGGGGGACATCAATCATGAGCGCCGTCTCTACGGCGTCGCCGTGGAGGAGCGAAGCCACGTTGAGGCGAAAACTACGCGTACTGGCGACCTGCTTCGCAGCACGCTGTTCGGAGCGCGTGATCAAGCCCTCGTCTGCAAGCTCCGGCCAGCTCCGCGCCCAATCGCAGAGACGCTTGCGAAACTCCACTCGTCGTTCATCCCGTTCCGGCGTCGGAAGGGCCGACTTCACCTCGCTAGAGATCCCCAGCGCCTCAAGTCCGACGCCATTGGGCCTGATGACCAGCTGGGCTCGACCACGCAGTGCGGCGAGCGTCCCCAAGTCATCGACGTGCCGGCTCGCGGCCGGGTCGAAGGAATCATGCGCCAATCCCCCTCGAGATGCAGGAACGATGAGAACATCGCCCGGGCGAAGATCGGTCGTCGCAGTGCGAAGCTCATCAGGCCCGAAACGCAGCCGGTCGCCGAAAATCCAACTGCTTTCTTCTCCTCGCCAGCGAAGCGCAACAACCGGCTGCCCATCTGAACTCCGGGTCGGCCGCTTCCAGGAGTCGTCGTCGGCCATGTCCTCCACCATTACGTCCGCGATCGGCAGGGCTTTCTCACCAAGAAGCCACCGCCTCGCAGCACCGTGGGGGAGGCTGAGCGCCTCATGTGCGGATGGACGACAAGCAGTGAGGCGCGCCACAGCGAGCTCAAGCATCGACTGAGCCACCTCACTGGCAGGCGTCACCAGTTCACCCGCGGCGTCGCGCACAGGCAGCTCGAGATCAGCGCGCCAGACAACCTGCACCTCCGCCGCCGAACGCGCGGGACCATGCAGCCAGAGCGCGATGTCCGGATCGAAATCGGGGATGGGGGATGTCTGTGACCACGCGTCCAAGTGCGCCGGCAGGAGCACCGGCGCGGCTGGTTTTGGCGCAAGTAATTCCTGAAGCTCCGACTGTTCAGGCAACGGAAACGCAGAGATTCCGAAGTCCACGACCCCATCGTTGGCGATGCCCCCAAGCCAACTCCACGTGGCTACGAGAGCACCTCCGTAGATTGGATCTGGCTTGGAGTTCGGGCTGACCTGGTCACTCCGGCCGATCACGATCGCTTCCGAAACTCCCCGTGAGCCCTGACGATCGAGTCGACCGAAGCGCTGACGCAGGACGTCTAAACTCGCGCACTCCGTGACGAGCCCGTCGAAGTCCAGATCCGCTCCGGCCTCAATGCACTGGGTCGCGACGACGATCAACGGGCGATCGGATGCCGAGCGGCCCTGACGGGGCCCGCATCGGGGCAACAGTGACATACGAACCATCCGATCGCGATCGATAGGGCGCATGCGCCCGGTCACCAACAACACGTCTGTCTCATTGGCATCCACCTCGATCAACGCTCGAATCCTCCGGGCTGTGTCGACGCGATTGACAACAACCCCGACCACTCGCGCACCATTGCGCTGGAGTTCAAGCGCCGCGCGCCGAGCCTCAACCGCGACAGCCTCTGCCTTCTTCGCCTCGTCGTCGCCTGTGACCTTCAAGGGTGACAGCTTTGCCCGCTTCGAGGCACGAAGGCGATGCTCAAGCACAGGGTGCGTCCAGTCGTCTGCCTCAAGCCTAAACGGCTGATCGTTCGAGGCAGACACTCCGGGCGTTGCCGACATTCGAACCACGTGGAACCTTCTCGGCAGGCCTGCCACTTCTCGCTGGTAGTGCGTCGCGATCGTCTCGAGCGTCTTCGCGAACGGCTCCGCGAGATGGACCTCGTCGAGCAAAAGTAGTGTGTCGTTGCCGATCAACCCCGCATGAACGGACGCAGAACGATCCCCTACGCCGTAGCCGCGAAAGAGAAGGCGGGAGCCGACTTGATCGACCGTCGACACGCCGACGACAGGTTGATCGGGCCGGCGGGCCCAGTCATTGTCCTTCGGCATTCCGCCTCGCATCAGCGCAACGGCGAATGGCGCTTCTGCTGGACTGCCTCCCCACAACGCACGAAGCGGGGCGGCCACGAAGTGGGTGGGTGCGGTCACGCCATCCCGAAGTACCTTTGCGCGGCGCCGAGCGTGGTCCGCGGCCTGGTCAACGACGATTCGTCGATCGACTACCAGGATGGTGCGTCGAGGCATGCGCTCAGATGCAGACGCCAGCGCATAGACGGCGACGTCGATCGCAGAAGTCTTGCCGACGCCAGTAGGTAGGTCGAGCAGCGTAGGCCAGCCGCTTGAGATCACTTCCCTCGACAGTCGCACCTGCCAAGGGAAGGGGTCCCGACCGTGCACTGCGCGGAAAAAATCTTCGAAGCTAGGCGGTGTCGTCACGGGGACTCCTGAGGTTCTTGCCTGCCTGCGCCTGCCGCTAGGTCGCTCCGTGTATGTCGGACCGGCAAGCACAGCCCAAGGCCAAAGAAGCGGCCCGCTCCGAGAATCACAGGACCGAGCACCGGGGTTTGGAAGGTGAGGCGCACGTGCACTAGCAGCCGCTGAAGTTTCTTGGTCTCAACCGGGAACCGGGGGAACGATCGCGGCTTGGCGGAGCCGGTGAGCACAGTGGAGCGGACGACGTCAATCTCCAGCGGCTGCGGCAGCCCGATCCGAAGCACGCTTGTACGAACGCTCTCGCGCGCTAGCTCGAACGCCGCTGCCCTCTTGGTAGCGTCTGGGTCGTGCAGATCCCCTGGATTACTGTCAAGGGCAACTGGCGTTGCACTCACCCAATACCGTGACGGCTGCGTCCACGTCGTTGACCGCAAGGTCATACGCGGATGCTCGCCCCAGGCGACACGTTGGAGTTCAAGCGTACCAGCGTCCCCCAGCCGGAGGGGAATGTCCGGTGTCTCCTCTTCGGGCCGTCCCTGTGCCTTCTCCAATGCGCCGACTGCCCTCAGCACCGCGCGACGTGAGGCAGGAGACAGCACGCGCGGTAGGACCATCGCCACCCCCAAGAGTGTGCCATCAGCGTGTGCAGAACCGACGTATGGTAGCGGCACGATGGCCACGTGCGGAGCCTGGGACGGTGTACCTTCTGGCGTGTGCCCAGACAGAGCCTCGTCGATTGGCTCTTCGGCGACGGAGAGCAGCGCACGTCGAAACTGGCGAGCAACACCGACCGTTGAAACAATCGGAAGACGAGGACCACCAACCCGAGCGAACACGATGACATCAGGATCAAAGCCGCTGTGCTCTGGAAATCGTTGCCCCGTTTCTTGGCCCTCGGAATACCGGACGAAGCGCGCTGGGAGCACGCGCGGTTCCGTCTCCCCGTGGCGTTCAAAGGCGGCTCGTAGCCGATCCACTTGGCCGGGCCCCACCCAGCGGAGTACGAGCGTACCCGACTCACCCCGTGCCTGAAAGAGTGTCAGGTCGGCTGACAAACGGGCCGCCTCGTTGCCATCGACCAATCGCGCGGCCACCAGGCTAGACGAATGTCCGAGCCTAACCAGGCGGGAGGCTAACGCACTGAGTCCCGCCACAACCTTGCTGTCGGGATTCACGTCCGGCCATTGAAACAACACTCGCGGAGCCAGTGGGGTGATCGAGGGGAAGGTCCTTGGTTGCTTAGATCGGAGGTCCGGCAGGATACGCAACGTGAGATCCGCTTCGCCGTACTTATCCGGCGGCGCAATCGCCTTGAGCGTATCGTCTGCGAGCTTCTTCTCCAGCTTGGCGATGTCTCTTTCGAGCTTGTCACGAGCTTTTGAGTCAGTCGATCCTCTATGCTTTGCCAGCGCTTCATCTAGCCTGGAGCGGTTCGGCTCCCGGACCACCGAAACGTCATTGACGGGAACGTAGACAGGAGCCACGGACCGCCTCGCCACGTCCCTTGATCCCGAGCACAGGATGTCGGGGGGAACCTGCTCCTCAAGCCAGGTGAGTGCGGCGAGTTCACGATCGTCGACGGAGCCTACGACGGCCTCCTCGGCCCAAGTACAGACGAGGGCCGAGAAAAGGCGCGCTGGATGGGGCGGCCACTCCGCAACATTGCGGTCGTTGTAGGCGGTCGCGACATAGCGCCCGCCGAGTAGTTCCACGGCGAGCACAAGCATCAGGCCGTCTCCGCTGCACCGGCCGCCGCAAGTTCACGCGCCTTCTTCACAAGCGCGACCAACTTCGGCGCGGCCTTCAGAGGCAGCGGCTCCCGGACCCACCCGAGGCCCACCGTCTTGAGCTCTGCCTCCGCGGCCGCTACAAGCGCATCGGTATCCGCGGTCGAGAGCGCAACCAGATCCACCTTGCCATCACCACGGACGACCTCCAGAACGAGCGGACCATCCGGCACGAGCAAGCATCGCGAACGCAAATCGTAGCCCAGGTCTCGCTGCCGAACGACGCCAGCGAGCGCCAACGCGGCCAGTGCCATGCGTGCAGCAAGTTCAGCGGCAGCTTGGTTCGCCACCGCCTTGCCGTCGATAGCCGTGGGGAAGCGCAGACGCCGAAGCGCTGGCATCGAGAGTACGATCGTTTGCACGGCGTAGTCGAAGGTGATCCCGCCCGAGAGCTCGTCGACGCTGGGTGTGATGTTGGAGTGGTTGACCGAGGACGGCTTGCCCTTCCCTTCACTTCCGCCACGAGAGAACAAGACGGGCTTGCCCTTCGTGTCCTTCTGCGCATCGTCTTCGTCAATCGTCCAATCGTCGGGATTGCTGCCGAGGTGATACACCGGAATGCCTGCCGGAATCGCGAGCGGATCGATTCGACTCCCGACCTTCTTCCCTGTCACAGCGCCGATCGCGACGATCTCTGACGTGAGGGCGCGCTGAAACTTCGAACCGAGGCCGCCCTTAGGCCCAGTCGAGTCCCAAACGCCGAAGACCAGCGCTGTTGGGCAGAGTGCCAGCACCGCGGCGGCATTCTTTGCCGTTGCATCGGTATAGGCGCGACCCTGTGGCGTATCTCGGAACAAGACCTTTCCGCTTGCGTCGGTCGCGTCGCGAAGAATCGCATCTGCAATCCGATGAGGGGCTTGAAGGGCACTGATCGAGCCCACGTCGGCCAAGGCGGGGTCGTGACTAAAGTCCACCGCGAGCAAGGGAAAGTTCAGCGCCTTCGAAGCCCACGCCTCCGCCAGTGCCTCCTCCATTCGATTCGCTTGCGACGCGACACTGTCAAGCAGCACGCAGTCGACGTCGCTGCCATCGATGCGACGCCGTTCGGTCACGTACTTCAGCTTCTGATCTCCGGTGGCGTAGGTCGGCGGAAAGACCTTGTCGCCCGGACCTCCGCCTGGTTGCAGGCGCTGACGAACGCGAACGGCGACGCCGTCACCCTTGACGAGGTTTTGAAGATCTTGAAACTTGAGGCTGTTCATCGTGGGCTTCCTGCTGTGCGGGCTAGGTGGGGGAACATGGACATCATCCATCATCGGAATTCGTCAGGCTGCAAGGTCGGATGACTTAGAAAGCGGCGATCTCCGCAGTCGTGATTCGCTGCGAGGTCGGACTGCCACGTGTGAGGCGTGGATCCGAGCGCGTCGTGCTGGGCAGTCGCCCGCCGCAAGGATGAATCAAAGTCGTGCTCGGGCATCGAGAATCCGGGGCGAGTGACCGCTTGCTTCATGATCGCAAATTCCGGGGGATAAGCCGAAACTCCAGCCGCAGGCCGCTTCGCGACCCAAGCTCATCGGCGACAGCGCGTGACTGTCGATGACTCAGCACGAGCACATGCCTCTGGCGTACCATGGACGCGGACGATATCAGCTTCGCCGCGTGAGATCTATGCGTCGGGTCGGATACGTGATCGACATTCGATCACGCGTCGTCGGCGGGTGGCAGCATTGAGGCGTACGCGTGCATGAGGTTGAGAATTCGTGACGGGTGGAGGGACTCGATCGCGTCGGCGTATGGCATGAGTCGGCGGGCGAGGTCGCGAGTGGAGCGAAATGGGAAGGCACGTTGGAGGCGCTCGTCGGGCGTGAGCCATTGGTCCTCTTGCTCGGGGTGCCAGGTGAGAGACGAGACGTAGCGGGCCACGGCGCCGAGAAGAACGATAGTTGCCCGGCCGGGTTGGTCGCCATCGACACCCTCAGTAGGATCGCCCGCGGGCCAGCAGGTCGGCGGACGAGCCCGCAGGGCACGGTGGGGCCGTTGCGATTCTGTGACTGTCTTGATGGCAGCGACCCGAAAGGTGCGCGGCTGGTGTCGTGTGTCGGCAGGACTCTGCACCTCGAGCGGGAGCACGGTCAGGCGGATCGCGTCCGCGCGTAGATAGAGGACGCCGTCGTGCAGGCGCAGCGCCCATGGCCGGATCTGATAACGACGAACGCGTCGCTCGGCGACGGGCTCCCACACCTTCTCGTAGTCAATCTCAAGCTGTCTGCCGGAGCGGATCGCGTCGAGGAGCCCCTTGAGCCGGGTCAGGTCCAGGCGTGTGAAGTGCGGCGCGCTGGAGTCAAGGCGCCCCTTGCCGGGTGACTTGAGCTTGCGCTCCGTGATGCGATCATCGATGTACGTGAGCAGCTCTTGCAGGCGGTCGTTCTCCGCGTCGTCAAGGAATGGCTGCACCGCTGCGAGCGCGAGCTGTAGCGGGATGAGGTCCTCGGGTCCGGGTAGAAACTCCGGAAATTCGCTGCTCGGGTCGCTCAAGAACCAGCGCTTGCTTCGAGCGCCCACGGACCGCGAGACCACGCCGACACCGTGATCATCGAGCCACTTCCGCGCATTGGCCAGCGGGATGCGACTCAAGCCGGTCTGCGCCATCAACTCGCGTTGCGAGATGCCTTGTGGATGCTTTGTGCAGAGGTCGTAGATCTGCCGCGCAAGGTCGGGCGTCGGCCTATTCGGACCGCGCGGCGCAGTGCCCCGCGATGACCTTCGCGTTGGCTCGCCTGCCGCGGCGCTGTGACGCGTGGAGCCTGCAGCGGCGCCTCTGCTCACCTGCGTGTCGTCCACGTTGCGGCGCTTGGCCGCCGTGCTCAATACGGAATCTCTGGGCTTCGACGCTGGCATGCGGGCGGGGTCCGTGCGTAGCCTCGCACGATCTTAAGCGCAGTGGGTACGGTTGCACGGGGTGACCACTGGACAAGCCCTTGCTGGGCGAATAGGAACCACGGCGATCGGAGCGCAAGTATTTCGTCGGCCCCATCGGATAGCGTTCGAGATCGCTGCGCGAACCATGCGATGATTCGCTGGGCCTGTGACCACGTGTCACACGCTATCCTTCCGCATACGATTACTCCGGCGTAGCACAGTTCCGGCGGCTCAGTCTCGCATTTGGGGGCTCATCCGCAACGCGACTGCTCCCATCGATAGCGTCGTCGGACGCGACCGCAACACGAAGTGTAGCGCACGTATCTACGATGTCACGTTTTCCGCGTCGTCGGCGGTGCACAGTGTCAATCCACGCTGGACTGAGCAAGGCAGCCTCTCGGACGCGCACAGGATGGGCGTGACATCGACTTGGAGCGAGCGAGACCCTTGCTGCCAGAGCACACGACGCGCACTCGAGCAAGCCGCGTGCCGGGTTCGCGCCGCATCGAGAACTCTCTCGCCCGGAACGTCGCCTGCTCCGGCGAAGTGAGTCGATCTGGGCCCGGACTCAAAGCATCCACGCGACGGCTGCTCGCGGCACGACAACGTCGTAGCTGCACCGGGCCGCGAGCGG
>CAZVEM010000244.1:0-9353 GCA_964626165.1 uncultured Nannocystaceae bacterium | reverse complement strand
TCAACAACACACTGCACCAGCGGAGGTCGCTGGACTCACGTAAACAACCCTCCGGAATTCCCGGGGCGGTTCACTGGAGGTTGCGAGCTCATGCCCGGGGCGCCGTGTCGTACGTGGGCTTGAGCATGCTCCCCGAACATTTGGCCAGCCTGCATCCGTCGTCGTCGACAATGGTCCCGAGTTCCGGAGCAAGGTACTGGCTGCATGGGCGCGTGATGCTTGAGTTCGACTTGAGTTCATTCAACCCGGCAAGCCAGCTCGGAATGGTCATTGCGAGGCGTTCAACGGCCGTCTTCGAGCAGAACTACTCGATGTCGAGTTGTTTACGAACCTGAGGGAAGCACGCGAACAGGCCGCCCGGTATCGGCACCAGTACAACCATGATCGGCCCCATTCGGCCCTGGACTACCAAACCCCAGTCCAGGCTCGAACTGGCTTAGGTGGCGGCTCAGTCACGAATTGACTGGACCGACGATTGGGGGCTGGAGAGAGTCAAATGCACTCCCTCGCCGAGCGCTGGATCCCGCGCCCTCGCATCCTGCATCCCTGGCCCGACGAGCGCTTCGACGCCAGAACCCGAGGTAGGAGCCCAGTGCGGTAGTTCCGCTCGCTGGAATCTGTGCGGTGGGCGGGCCGATCCGCTTGAGCTAAGGCCCGTCCCTACCGCGACCTCCGGGACCTCACTGCTCGAACTCTGCCCGTGCTATGCCGCCATTGTCAAGCGGTCACCGAGCCCAGACCCATCCAAGTCAGCGCCCAAGTGCAACGGCACGACTGCCCAAGTGCGCCGGAACGGGTGCCCAAGTGCCTCCGGAATGGGTGTCTAAGTGCCGCTGGAACACGCACCGACTCAGATCGTTGTCTATTGACGCGTACATGTTGAACTCGGCGGTCGCATGCGACTAGACTAAACGAACACGAACGACAACGGCTCCCTCTCCATCATGAAGTTCAAAGTCATTGAGTTCAAGCAGTACCCGGTCTTAGGAGAGCAGACGAACTTGCTGCTGTTCGCCGCCCCTGCGAAAGCAATCCACGCATGGGCAGGCATCCCTCGTAAGGGCTGGCGAATTCGCATGCTGTTTCAACGTGGAGTCTCAAAGAAAAGGCAGAACGAACTCAAGTCCTTCTGGAACTCTAACGCGAGCGAGCCGCTCCAGTCCGCCGTACTGGGGCCTACTGCACTTACGCTCGGTCTCCTGGAGACGCCCGTCATGGTCGATGGCCAAATCGAGCTCAAGCCTTCGGTTCAGCTCGATCCCGAAATGGGGCTTCCGGAACAGCTCGGCAGGTTGGCTCAGAAAGTGCTGCCGCAGGTGATCGCCAGATTGACCGACGAGCAGAAAGCCCAAGTGGACGAATTTGCAACTTCGCCCTTCAACCGCGCTTTGCCGGACGTTGCGCACGACTATGTGTATGAGTTCGCGCTCCAGCTTGTCCAGATGAACGCCGACCCAGATCAGTTTGTAGCTCAAGAAGATATCGCGCGCGAAGAACTCGCGGAGCTCAATCAATCCCTTGAGGCACTTTGTAGACCCGCGTTGGTGATCGACGGCCAACATCGATTGTGGGGAGCCGCGAACGCGGATCGTGAGATCTGGCTGCCCTGTGTAGTGCTGCCAAACGTTGACTGGGTCGAGCAGATCTATCAGTTTATTGTCATTAACGAGAAGGCAGAGCGGGTAGATTCATCAGTGCTCACGGATATCTTTGGGAGTTCTCTTACTCGTGGGGAGCAGGAGCGCCTCAAGAATAGACTGGTCAGAGCGAGAGTTGATCTGGAGGCGCGCGTTGCAGCTGTCGTTGCGGGAAGGGATCCCAGAAGTCCGTTTCTCGACATGGTGAAATTGAAACTTGATGGTCAGGCGACGCCAGTTGTTCGAGGATTCATCACCGATGTCACGATTCGATTGCTGGTTGACGGAGGTGCTCGAGCGACTGCCGGCTGGCGCAAGGACGACGATTTCTACAACTACTACGTGTCGGGGGCGTTTCCTGACCGAGCGCAGTGGGAGTCATGGAGTGACGGTGCGTGGCAAGAATATTGGTTTGCGTTTTGGAGCGAGGTGCGGAATTATTACAATGCGCAACAGCAACGCGAACTCAAGCCAGATCAAAGATCGGATGCGGTGCCGTTGTGGAACTCGGAATCGCAGTCTAATCTCACCAAGGGGATCGCTCTTCGGTTGCTGCAGCGGCTCTTTATGGAAAAGGCTGTCGAGAGAGTTACACGACTTGACGACCTGAAGCGAGATCTTCAAGAAGAACTCGGTGAGGAAATCGCTGAGGCAAGAATTCAAAAAAGGGCGCAGCACGTGACTCTGCCTCATAGCTTGGACTCTTTTAGGGCACAGGTTCGCGATTGGTTTTTGGATAAAGGAGTGCCCGTTCGTGTGTTTATGAAGCCATGGGTGAAGAGTCTGGATGACGCCGCCGGTCAAGAGGCGCTGTACAAAGAGTTCTGTGATGCGTTCGATGCTGCTCAGATGGGTAGACGATATAGAGCCGAGGCACAGGGGGTCTTTGCGAATCCCGACAAGGCTGAACGTTAGCCTGAGAAAGGACGTTGCGGCGTATGGGGCCAGGTGTGATACTTGCGAATATCCGTGATTCTCATATCGCATCGGATGTCGCGTCTGATGTCCGCGCTTCGCTTCTTGAAGCTCTCAGATTGCTCGAGACGCTCGAGGTGAAGGCACTTCGGCACATGGAGTTTTCATTCCTTGAGTCGGCATTACGTGCAATCGAAATTGTGATATTAGGGGATCCCGTTATTCTTAACATGGCGGCCTACTGGGATGCGCTAGATGACCGTCGTGCACGAGTCGAGGTGCGCTTGATCACGTTGTTAGGATTCAAGCCGCCAGAGGAGTTGCTGATCTATGTTTGTCAACGAATCGCCGATGCGTACGCAATTGCGCACGCTGACGGGGATGAGGTTACAGTAATCCATGAAGAGCAGTTGTTCGCCGGCGTCATGTCGGTTTCAGTTGAACTTCGATGCGCTGTTTGTGGGTATCACTTTCGACAGGCGGATTTGGGGGCTGGACGGCTGCGGATCTGTAGAGATGCGGGGTTAGAGTTGGCTGATTACTACCATCCTGAGCGTAGTACGGATGCGTATAAGCCGCACTCACTGCCTGGTCATTCGCTCGGCCGTAGCGGGACGAGCCTCACACAGTTCACTATTGACCACATTGTTCCCAGATCAGGTTTCGGAGCCGCTTCGGCGGCGAACCTGCAGCCGCTCTGTAGCTTTTGTAACAATGCGAAGAAGTTGTATAGACGGGCGCGGGAGTCATCTGCTGCGTCCGTCGCGGGCGCGTTGATGGCTTGGAAAGATCCCTCGCGTCACTCAATTCCAAAACAACTCACAGTGTTTGCCTCGATATATGAACAGCGGAAATGTTCCGTGTGCGACCGAATGGGTTCGGAAGGGGAGTTGACTGTGCGTTCGTTTCATCTCGATGGTAGGCCTGTGCAGCAGGAGTTTGCGCCTCTCCTTCCCTGGCGACTGCAAGTGATTTGCTATGATTGCGTCGTGCAGGCGCGCCGAGAGTGAAGGTGGTTGACGAATTGAGTGTTCGTGTGGTTTGCGCGACTGATGTGCCGCGATTTGGCTCGTCGTCAAGTGCGTTTCTACGTTTTGCGATAGGTGGCAGCCGCGAGGGCGAGGGTTGCGGTCGTCGCTTATGAGTTGCTTCGTCGCTGAATTCGGTGCGACGAGGTTGCGTAACATGCCTCGGAAATGGTCGGGTGTCTAGAATGCTAGACGCCTTGCTGTGCAAGAGATCCAAGCATGTCGGCGAGTGCGGCCACGTCTTGTCGCGTGTTCTGGATTTCATTCCATTTCACTGAGCGATTCTTGAATTCCCAGTTTCCGGATGTCCACGCACACCTTGGCGAAAGTTGCCTTATGACTCGCTCGTACGTGGCCCCCAGTTTCACGAATGATTGGTCGGGCGAGCTGACTCTGGGGGAGACGGAAACGGAGTCGAACACCGCACCAAGTGCCACGATACCCGCACCATGCATTAGGCGAGACTCTCTTGGAGGTCGTCCCCAGGCGTCGGGGAAAGTCTCGGCGACGACCGACCAAAACGTCTTGAGCGTTGCGAGCATCGCGCTGATGTCTGCGTCTCCGCGCTTCCAGAACGAATGCAGCGTCCCATCCGTCAGCGACGCATCTAGCATCTGCAGCATGGAGTTGTCGCGGATGACCCCTCCGGGGCAGGTGGGCGTGTTGATCAGGCCACGTAGGGGCGAGTCCGCGTCCACGTTCAGTCGATGCAGAAGCATCGCGGGCAGCTTCTTCTTGTGGAAACGAGTTGGGAGGCGCCCTGTGGTCGTCGGCAGGAGCTCGAAGATGAGTCCCTTCGGGAGGGGCTTGGTCGCATTCACCAGGATGAACTGCTCGGTCTGCTCTTCCAGGTTGCTGGTGATGAAGGCCGTGACGGGGAGTGGGAAGGTCTTGCGGTGGGAGTCTCGCACCGCGGCGAGCCGCTGCTGGCCGTCGACGACAAAGCCCGGTTTGCTGCCTGCTGAGTACGGGCCCTTGGGGATGACGAGGTGTCCTGTCTTGATGTACGTGGGGTCCGAGGCCTTTGACTTGGAAGCGCTGGGCACGAACTTCACGCGCTTGTCGAACGCGATGACGACCGCGTTGGGAATCATCGGAGCGTCGCTGTCGATGTAGGCCCGGATCTCCTCGATGTGATTGACGACTTCGGGGCGTTGGTAGCCGGCAAGGCCACCGTCCTCGACGCGTTTGATGCGGGAGACGGCGGCGAAGTCGTGCACCAGCTTGCCGTCAACGGCGAAGGAGTAGATCTTGCGTCCCGGAGACTGCCGAATCTCGATGGCGGGGACGCGGAGCTCAGTTGGGGTCTTCTTCTTGGTCGGCATCTGACTGGGTAATCGTCACAGGCTGAAGGCCTGTTGCATCGGGACCGCACGGCGGGCCACTTTGGCGTGGGGGGCGGCGGCCTTACTTCCGCTGCCTCTGCTTGCGACCTCCGCGGCGAGGCGCTGATAGAAGACCTGAACGTTGTGAAAGCCACGTCGGCGGTTTCGCTCTGCGCCGCGAAAGAGGACGACGTGGTGGCCCAGTTGCTTGCAGACTTCGCAGCCGCAGGCCTCCCAGGGGCGCGCTTCGAGCACTTCGCGATCGTTCGAGGGCTTCTTGAGGTCTGGCGAGTGCAGCGAGCTGTACGCGTTCAGGGCCTGAAGTACGGAGGGGAGTTGGCGCTTCCGGCGAGCGTACTCGTCGAGGTACTCCAGAGCCTTGCGCTCGGCTTTGCGCGCGGTGTCATTGTCGACCTCTCCCGCCTGGATCCGCTTTGCGAGCTTGGGGTTCCCTTGAACCTGCGGCACTCGGACGGCGGTATAGGTGCGGTCGAGCGTGTAGTAGTTGTCGGTGGCATCCATGAACGCCTGCCGCAGCGGTGACGTGCTGTCAAAGCTGATTACACCGTGGGATCGGAAGGTTCGAATTGCCTCCAGGCGCGTGACGCCAAGCATGTGGAACTCGGTCGTGTCCTTCCGGATGCCCGCGATCTCGTCAAGGACGGCGAGAATCTCTGGTGTCTTGAGAGGAACGACGCCGCCGATCGCGATGTATGTGTAGCCGATCTTCTGGAGTTGCTTGACCGAGCGCGCGTAAGACTTTGGGCTCCAGCCCTGCGCCACGCCCATCGGCGTCATGCGTGAGCCTGACTTCTTGTTGGCCTTGAAGAACGCGCTCGCGAGCTCGATCGTGATCTCCTGGCGCTGGCGCATCTCTGCGGGCACGGCATCTTCGCCGTACATCTTCACGTCCCAATCGGGTTCGTAGGGCAGGATGATGTGGTCGACGGAGATGCCGTAGTCAAACCCGCACGAGTGATAGAACTCGAGGACCTCGTCGACGGTGTACGGAGGCTTCTCTTCCTTGACGTAACTGAAGGCACCACAGTCTCCGATGAAGGAGAGGGGGCCCCACGGATGGTCCTTGGTACGGAAGAACTCGCGCACGCCGTCACGTAGCAGGCGGCGCTTCTGTGCCTGCGTGTAGCGAGCTTGGCCGCCGCCACCAACACCGTCGACGATCGCCTTGGAGACGAGGATGCCGTCAAATGCTCGGGAGCCGAAGACTTCGTGCGCGTAGTGGTCGTCCCGATGACGGACGCGGTCTGGACTCCGGATCTCGCGATCGAAGTCAAACGACGGGTCGACGAGGTCTTGGCTGTCCGGCAGGAAGTAGCGAAGCTTTTTTCGTCCGCTCACGAGCCCCCTCGACTGCCGCGCGGCGCGTGGGGGACGGCTTCGTTGAAAAGTCTTCGGAACCGAGCCTGCTCGCATGCCTGTCCGCTGTCTCTAAACTCCCGCAACAGGCGCGTGTGGCTCGTTGAACCCGTGTCTTGCACCCGCTGCCGGATGAAGGTCAGGACGGCCTCGTCCGTGACCTGGGGACGCTTTGGACGCTCGGGACGCTCGTTCTTCTCGACCATGACTCTGTACCTGGCACGGAGCGCTTCAGGGGTGTTCGGCTCGTCGACCGACAGGATGTGCCGCAGGGTCCGCACCCCGAGCGCCTGTAGCGTACCACCGACCGTCGCTCGCGCGCGATCGTCGATGATGACCAGGTGGGGGGCAAGGGCGCTAGCCGCCGATGCGCCTGAACTGGAGATGATGGCGAGAGAGCCGCCTGCGTGCTGTTCCTTCACGGCGGCAAGCATGTCGGGCGCCATCGCGCGGACGTAGTCGGGAGCCGCCACGAGGACGATCGGCGATCTCGGATGTGCCAGGGCCAGCTCGCGAACCGAGCGCGGCGCGACAGCATCCGCGTGTGCGGAACCGCTGCAGAGAGCCTCCCACCAGGATTCGAGCGCTTCTTGGCGCGTCGGGCTCGATGACTGCGCGTCGATGCTGTCTGCCTGGCCGGGGGCAAACGTGGCCGAGTACGCGTGGATTGGAGCGTCCGCGCGGACAAGCCCGTAGCCCGCGGACGCAACCCACATTGTCAGACGAGCGGGACCGCCGAACTGCCGTTCCACGTCGCAGGCCGTGACCCAATGCTCGCCTGCGTAGATCGTCCGGGCCGGCTGCGCCAAGAGTGGCGACGCGGACGCGAGTGCACGCTTCCACGCGCGGGCCTTCGCCGCTTGGGTTTGCTGCGTCGCAAAGTTGCGCAGCCGAAGCGCGTCCTCGACAGGAAGTCGCTTCCGATCCGTGCAGCTGACGATCAGGTGCAGTGGCATACGCGACCTCCCGGCAATGTTGGGGGGACACGGATCCCGCGTTCGTGTACGTCAGTCACCCCGATAGATGCAGCCGACGGTGCACGTCTCGCGCACGCAGATCTGAGAAAGCCCGGGGAGGACGGGTGCCAGCCTTTGCCAGATCCACTTTGCGATGACCTCGCTCGTCGGAATCTCAAGGCCTGGGATCTCGTTGAGGTAGTTGTGATCGAGCTGGTCGTACAAGGGTTTGAACGCCGCAGAGATGTCTGCGAAGTCCTGCACCCAGTGAAGCGCCGGGTCGACGGGACCCTCCACGTGGATGGAGATGCGGAAGGAATGACCGTGGAGCCGCGAACACTTGTGCGTCGTCGGAAGGTGGGGCAGGCGATGCGCCGCTTCGAAGACGAACTCTTTGAAAATCTCCACGCGGGTGAACTCCTTGCTGCCTTGCGAGTGCCTGACCGTAGCCGATGCCAACTCCGCTCACGGTGCTTGACCACACTGCGGCCGCAATCCGGGGGAATGGCTCGTGACACAGGTCTATGTCGGACCTGAGCACGACACCGTTGCACGCCGCCAGAAGAAAAATCTTCGGCCGCGGATCGCGGTCAACGGGAGCCCGACTTGGAGTCCCACGGAGACAGCCGCGTAGAAGCCCCTAGGTGCCCGAATTGGCCCGGCGCGTCAAACGCGAGAGTCGCCTGTGAGGCTTCGCCCGTCGGCCCAGAGATCTCATCGGGCGGGAGATCTGAGCCCCTACGTGCACGAGGCCCGAGGAGTGCAGGCAGCACGATCGATGCCGCGCCGTGGTGAATGTCGTCGAGGTAGGCCGCGACCCGCTCGGCGCCAGTCGGGAGCGCCGGACAGTGCCATGCGGTAGTTCGCCTCGGCACTGTGCCACCGCGGAGGGCGAGGTCACCGTGGATCTTGAACTGGACCAAGTGACAATCGATGACGTTCTTCTGCTGGCAGCAAGTTCAGAGATCAGACTCGAGGACTTCGTCGCCAGGCTGACGGCGTTTCCCTGACTCGCGGCACCCGCCCGCACCGCGGACAACCGCGCCTCGGGGCCGGGCAGGGACGGCCTTGGCCGGGCGTCTGGCTCGATCTACGGGCCACAGTGGCGCTTGAAGCTTGACGCGCGGACGATAGGGCCCGTGCAGGACGGTTACGTCGGCGAGGTCGCTCGTCGGGATGAGGAGCGGCGGGCGTTCAACGCCCGGGCGTTGAGCCTTGGGCTGACCTTGTTGGCCGTGCCCGCGGTGCTTTGGCAGGTGTTCGTCGCGAACCTGGTGATCTTTGCGACGCTGTCGGTGGGGACGGGCGCGTACGCACTTGCATATGTGCTTGCACGTCGGGGCAAGACCGATGCGGCGGCGTGGCTCTGCATTGTGACCCAGGCTGCGGTCTGTACCGGCGCGGTGTGGGGGCTTGGGCGCTTGATGATCATTCCGATGTTCCTGGCGTTGGGTGCACCGGCAGCGGCTGCGAGGTTGCGGCCGCGCTCGGTGTGGGTCGCGATGTTGATCAATGTCGTGGCGCTGGCGTTGATGATTCCACCGGTCTGGTCCGGCCAAGAGCAGGACCTTGCGGGGAGCATCGCCGCGGGGCTTGTGTTCATGGGAATGACGGCCACGCTCTCATACGTCCAGGCAGAGGGCAGTCGCCGTGCGCTGACCGACGCCTCTCGTCGAGAGGAACGCGCGACCCGGGCTGAAGCTGAAGCCAGGCGAAGCGAGGTGCTCGTGAGACTGCTTGCCGACCACGCAAACGACCTGGTCTCGCTGGTCGATGCTGATGACAAGATCGTGTATGCGAGTCCTTCGCACAAGCGACTCTGGGACCTCAACCCGGCGCACGAGTTGGGTGCGCTGATCGACGATCACATTCATCCAGCCGATCGGCCGCGGCTGCGAGAGGCCCTGCGACTGGCACGGGCCCACGGTGCCGCGACCGCGAGCGTCCGCGTGCTGGTGAGCGGTGAACGACAACGCGAGGTGATTTCGGCGCTGCACCGGCTTGAGCTTGACGGCAACGTGCTCGTGACGATCTCCAGCCGCGACATTACGGACGAACGTGCGCTTGAGAGCCGGCTGCGAGAGTCCGAGAAGCGAGAGGCCCTCGGGCGGCTCG
>CAZVEM010000243.1:0-9435 GCA_964626165.1 uncultured Nannocystaceae bacterium | reverse complement strand
CGCCGATCGGCCACTACGACCACGCGCCGCCGCAGAGCGCATCGCCGTCCCTTGCAGACGCCGGCTTGGGCAGCGCGCATTTTCGCATCGGAGGTCCGACACCAAAAGATCGGCGAGCTGAGTGCAACCCCATGCCGCCAAAGTCGAGTGGTGGTCATGCCATCGTCGACTCGCCGATCTACTCCCGCAAAGCGAGGAGATATGCTCCTGCTGGCTGTGTTGTCCGCCAGTACGGCCTGCGTTGACTCTGCTGAGGTTCCCGCGACGGACTCGGCCAATCTCGACGGCTCAAGCGGAGACGACGATTCCGAGCATGGCAATGACCACGCGGATGAACATGGTCAGACCGACGAGGGCACCGCCGGCGCGGACGAAACGGACAAGGACGGCGATCCATCGACGGCCGACGATGGAGTTGTGCACTCGAGCAATCGCGCCCCGCTCTATCTCGGTCCGCGACGTCTCCACGCGACCGAGGAGCAGAGCTGGACTTGGTCGTTCGACCTTGTCGATCCCGATGGCGATCCCTTGCGCGCGTACCTCCTTGCCGAGCCGCCCGGCGCACGCTGGGACGAGGAGAGCAGGACGCTGACTTTTCGGCCGGATTTCACGCAGGGGGGGAAGACCTATGCCTCGCAGCTCTATCTCGACGACGGCGAAGTGCGCGTACGCGTCGGCATCGAGATAGAGGTGCACGATACGATCGCACCGCCGGCGCCCGAGCTGCTGCTGATTTCAAAGGACAGCAGCTCGGCACGCTATCGGCTGCGCCAGTGGACCGACGGATTCTTGGACCCACCCGCGCTTGCGGGGCGCGCTGTCGATGCGATCCTGATCGTCCCCAACGCCGCCAATGAGGAGCACAAGCTGCCCCTGCGGGTCGTCCTGCATGGGCTTTCGGCCTCGCCTTCGATCGCAGCAAGCTCCAGCGAGCTGCGTCTCGCGCCCTCCGATCCAGACAACAGCTATTGGTGGGGCACCGCATCGGACGGTCCCGCGCCATCGGGTCTTCGCGGCGTGGTCGCGCCGACGACCGCGCGCCGTGTCTTGCACCTCATCGACTTTGTCCTTCACGAGTTCCCCGGTGCGGACCCGGATCGCGTCTACGTTTCAGGGTCGTCAATGGGAGGCGCGGGTGCGTTGATCCTGGGTCTCCTCTGGGCTCGCCACTTTGCGTGGATCGATCTGCAATACGGCCAGTCGATCGCAGCCAATCACCGACCGGCGAGGATCACCCAGCTCTCACAGCATTGGGGAGCGCCCCAAGACGCGCTCCTTGATGATCGAGGGATGCCGGTATGGGAGCGCCTCGACATGACGCGCGCTCTCGTCGACGAGGCCGAGGCCCGCGACCAACTCGTGTTCTCACTCCATGGCAAGGATGATCCAACGATTCACTTCGGTGCTGTCGTCGGGGCGAGCGAGCTGACCGGGCGTTCCTTCTATCAAGCCCTCGAGGAGTTCGGAATTGCGCACCGCTCGATCTGGGACGAGCGTGGCCATGGGGGCGTCGACCCGGTGCTCGGTTCACAGTGGTGGGACGAGGCTGGATCGCCTGCACTCAAGGCCACCACCTTTGTTCGTCGCGGCCAAGCGCATCTTGGCTTTAGCCACGACGAACTCAACGACGATCCGGGCACCGGGAGCGCCAACGGGCAGGTCGAGTGGGACGCGAACTCTGGATACGCAGGCAATCCGCTCATCGCTGGCGACACGGGCTGGGACGGCGACCTCGCCGGTGCGCTGAGTCGTCACTTGCGGTGGGATTCGACGACGATGATCGACGAGATCGATCGTTTCGAGGTCACGCTGTGGCGTGAGGTTGGTCCCGGAGCGCCCAGCCCCGGCCCGGGCTATCCGAGCGTCATGCAAGAGCCCAATGGCGCAGTCCCGGCAAGAGTGGATGTCACGCTTCGGCGGGCTCAGGCGTTCCGATGCCGCGCACATGAAGCGGTGTATTGGCGACTCGGCGCGCAAGCGCAGGGCGTCGTTGCGGCCAATGAGCGCGGTGAAGTCACGCTTCCCAACCTCAACGTCGGCGCCGAGCCGCTGCGTCTCGAGCTTTCGCGCACGGGCCAGCGATCAAGCCCAATCCCTTGAGGGCGCTGCGCAGGCTGTTGAAGAATCCCGCGCTGCCATGCGCCGCGAGGGGCTTCTCAACAATCGGCTAGAACATTCTGCAGCCCCAGCTGCCAACTTCATGGGGTGCATCATCGGCCCACGCCACGACGCGGGTCGAGAATGCGCTGGTCACCGTCTCGCGCTCGATGCCTTCAACAAAGGCAGCTTCGATCACGATCTCGTCGCCGGGCTGTCCATCGACATTCGTGACGGCGACCACGCGCGGGAAGTCAAAGGACAACAGCGACAGTGTGTGCGGTGTCGACGGATCTGAGCCAAGGAAGACCGCGACGACACCGATGAGTAGGCTCTCTTCGTGCGCACCAAAGATTCGATCGAGCTTCCCGTCCGCGTCGACATCGGCCGTGATGCCGCTGAACCAGCCCAACTGAAATGGCGCATCGGCCGGGCGCTCCATCCCCTCCTTGGCCAGCTGCGTGAGCGCGGCCTTTTCACTGTCCGTCGCTTCGATCCAGTCCTTTGCGACCTTCATGGACCCGGCTTGTGAGGCGGGGGCGATCGCGAGCTTGGGCTCATCGCCGGCCGCGACGCGCAATGGATAGACCATAAATGTCGAGTCGGTCGACGCGCCGCAAGCCGAGGGTTCTTGCGGACCAAGCTCGACGCTGGCCCCGGAGTCGATCGCAGCCGAGCTCGCACCCTGCATCGCGCTGGCACAGACCTGATCGTTGTCGCCCGGTGCTGCGGTCGTGCCATCAAAACACAGGAGCGGCGCTCCGACGTTGCCCCGCACCGTGAACAGCACGGTATGGCCCTGTGCCATTGGCAGCGCGAGTGAAGTGACCGGCTTGGTTGTGGCGCCATCACTATCGGGCGCCGAGCTGCCTCCTGCGCCCGCGCGGTCGCAGGCTGCCATGAGGCAGGCCGCGAGCAACGCCACGCTGACAGGGCGGAGACGCAATCGAACGCCCGACCAGAAAGCCCGTGAATGCGCGACATCCTGACGCGTACACCGAGTCACCCCTGAGTTGATATCGGCTGCGGACGCGAGTCGTTGAGTCACCGAGGCATGTTATCGGATCGGGTGCGCGTGTGTGTCGCGGGCGCCGAGATTGAGGGGCAGGCGGCACGTCGGCCATGCTCCAAATCGGACCCGATCACGGCTGCGTTTGACTGAGGGGGCAGCGCCAAACGCGGTGCCCAATGATACCGTCGCGATGTGATGCATCTCCGTGTGGTTGCGCTCGCCCTATTGGCGTGTCTCCCGGCCGCGTGTCGCGGGCCCGAAGGCGATGACGATGCTGCGGGCACGACGACGCAGGGCGATGGCGATGGGGACGGCGATGGAGATGGCGACGGCGACGGTGACGGCGACGGCGACGGCGACGGCGACGGTGACGGCGACGGCGACCTCGCGTGCAATGGGCACTTCGAGCTGTGCTCCCGCCCGTACGACGAGGTCGTCTTTCCCGGCACGCACAACGCTCACTCGGCGCGGGGCTATGGCTTTGGCGGCAACGCCAACCACACCAAGGGCCTCACGGCGCAGCTCAATGCGGGAATCCGCGTGATGCTCATCGATGTCACCTACGAGAACGGGGAGACCGCATTGTGTCACGGCCCCTGCGGACTGGGCAGCTTGCCTCATCTTGAAGGCCTCGCAGAGCTCGCAGATTTCCTCGCCGACCACCCGCGTGAGGTGCTCACGCTGATCTATCAGGACGATGCGGACGCGGCCGATATCGTGGCCGATCTAGAGGCGTCCGGTTTGGCCAGCATGGCGTACACGCATGCCCCAGGTACCCCGTGGCCTACGCTTGGCGAGATGATCGACAGCGGTCAGCGATTGGTGGTGACCGCCGAGCAGCAGGGTCCGCCCCCCGCGTGGTTCCACAACGTGTGGTCCGTCGCTTGGGATACGCCCTACACCTTTGCGTCGATCGACGAGATGAACTGCGACCTCAATCTCGGCGCGCTGAGCAACGACCTGATGCTCGTCAATCACTGGGTCAACAACTCGTTTGGCCTCCCCGATGAAAGCGGCGCGGCGGTCGTGAACTCGGCGGACGTGCTGACCGCACGCATTGACCAATGCACGCGCCAGCACGGTCGCTTGCCCAACTTCATCGCGATCGACTGGTTCGAGCAGGGTGACCTCATCGCTGTCGTGGACACGCTCAACGGTTTCTAGCAGGCTTCCTGGCGTGGCCGTGCGTGAACGCGCTCGCGTTCGCGGCACCAAACGATCGCACCAGCACACGACGCTGGGTGGGAGGCGTCCGATCAACTGCGCTGCGTTGCAATCGCGTGTGCGCACTGGTGCGGGCGACAAAGCTCCGGCATCCTGCGGCCGTGAGCGAGACGCCGCGAATCCTTGCCGGTCGCTACGTGATTGCTCGCGAGCTTGGCCGCGGATCATTCGCGACCACGTGGCTTGGACGTCGACTTAAGCCCGACGAGGACCCCACGGCAGCGCTGCAGGAAGCCGAAGGCGGTCTCGCGCATCACAGCGGGTTGCTCGCCATCAAAGAACTGCGCGTCGGACGGGGCGAGGAGCAGGACGGTGAGCGCAGCCCGGCCCAGGCGATGAAGCACATCGAGCTCTTCGAGCGCGAAGCCAAGGTGATGGCGCTGCTGCGTCATCCCGGTATCCCGAGGATGATCGAGAGCTTTGAGCACGAGCGTGCAGGCGGCGGGATGGGACTCTATCTCGTGCAGGAGTTTATCCAGGGGCCATCGCTGCGCGAGCGCATGACCCAGGGCCCGCTGATGGGCGGCGAGGAACTCCGCCGCTGCGTCGATGGCCTCCTTGACGTGCTTGAGTATCTCCACGGCCGGGCGCCGCCCGTCTTTCACCGCGACATAAAACCATCCAACATCCTTATGCGTGCCGACGGCACGCCGGTCCTCGTGGATTTCGGCGGCGTTTGCTTCGGCTGGCGGCCGCCATCTCAGCTTGGCACGACGGTTGTCGGGACCTTCGGCTACATGCCACCCGAGCAGCTCTTGGGCCACGTGGGAGCCACCTCCGATCTCTATGCGCTCGGCGCAACTTTGCTTGAGGTGGTCTCTGGCGTCGCCCCACACGAGCACTCCTTTGAAACGGGCCGACTTGAGGTTCCAGAGGGACTCTCCGCCGACAAGCAGCTGCTGGCGTTGATCGATGCGCTGCTACAGCCCGCGCCGCGCAAACGTCCCGCCTCGGCCGCAGCGGCGCGCGCGATTCTGGAGGCCAAGCCAAGCTCGCTCGGGCAGGCGGGGATCGTCGCGATGCCGGCACCCACCACGGCAATCGCGGTGATGGGCGGCGACGGGCCACGCTTTGCCGACGTTGGAGCGCCCACGCGCGACATCCAGGGACCGCACCGGGAGATCTACCTCGACCTCATCGATCCCTTCGCGGTCTACCGCAATATCAAGAATCCCATCGCTCGCACGCTCGCGGTGATTGGCATTGCGGTGGGCACGCTCGGGATCTTTACCGGGCTGTACTACCTTGAGACCACGCGACGCGCGGCGAAGTACACCGATCTTTTCATCAGCGCGCCGATGGTCGTGGGCAAGATCCTTGCGGTGACGCAGGAGGAGGGCGCGGTGAGTTCACACGTCAAGTTCGCCTACGTCGTCAACGGTACCGAGTATCGCGGATTCATCTCCTACCCGATTCGCTTCGCTCGCTATTGGAGCGAAGGCGACCCCGTTGCCGTCCTCTACAACGAAGACAATCCGAGCGAGAGCTGCTTCGTCTTTCGTCGACCCGGCTCGGCTCGGTAAATGAGCCGGCCGCGGACGAAAGCCCTTGATGCTGCGCGAAATCGAACGGAGCGCACACGTCGCGTCACAAAGCTGTATCGTGGGTTCGCCGAGTCCCGTTGACGGCGGTGTCGGGTGGGCGGAGACTTCGCTGCAACATGCCTCTGTCCTCGCGTAGTTCCATTTCCTATCGCGCTGTTGGCTTGCTCGCGCTGCTTACCTTGTCGACAGGCGTCGGTGCCTGCGTGAAGAACAAGTCGCTGGTGCGACCAAACGAGCGCAAGGCGACCGATGCCTTGGGTGAGGGGAAATGCAACCCCAAGACGCTCGCCGCGGACGCAAGCCCGCTTGTGGTGGACTGGGGTGACTCCGATCGTGCCTCGCTTGAGGCAGAGATGTCTCGGGGCGTGGCGCTCGTGAAGTACACCTGCGACGGCGTCAAAGTGCTCAAGGGATGCGCGGTCGAGGGCGTGTATACATACGCTGGGGTATCCAAGAAGACCCGGCTCGTGCGGATGGAAGACATGGCGGAGGTCAAGGCGAACCTTACCGCCGGACAAATCCCGGTCTCGATCGCGGCAGAGCTCGCACGAGGAGCGACGCTGGATCTCGCGTACGTCATGGTTGGCACCGAGGCGACGACAGTGAACTCTGTCGTGCGCGGCGATCTGCCCGATGCCCGTTGCAGCGAGGCAACCCACTTCGTTTACGACGCGCACGTCGGCGCGTTCGCCATGGAGACGGGGGCGGCAGGAGAAGCTCGTGCGGCGGTCGATGTCTTGGGACGCGGGGTCAAAGCGGGTCGGTCGAGCAGCAAGGAGACCCGCACCACCGACGGCGATCCCGATGCCTGCGAGAACTCCGCGGGGAGCGCCCCCGTTGAGGGTTGCCACGCGATCTTGCGCGTGACGCTCTTCCCCGTCGAAACCGGCGAAGCCGTCGCGGTCGCGGATGGTAAGAAGGGAACCGTCGACGGACGGGGCGGCTGCGCCGACGGCTTCCGCTTCAACGACGGCGCCTGCGAGCGCGTCGCCAAGGTGAGCAGCTACCTCTGCGAGAAGGGCAACACCGCCGAGTGCGAACAACAATGCGATCTCGGCTCGTGGGAGTCATGTGGCCGCCTTGCCAATGGCCTGCTGGTGGCGATGCAGGGGCCGATGGATGATGCAACGGCGGAGAAGGCCGTGATGCCTCGCCTCGCGCGGTTCAAGTCGGCTTGTGTCGATCACGGGGAGGCGGATGCCTGTACGGTCGCCGGCGTCGGCGTGATCTTGCCCATGATGAGCGAGCCGAACCTCGACGTGAACAAGCATGCCGACGACATCAAGTCGATGACGGACTACTTTGAGCGAGGCTGTCGGGGTGGCGAGCCCTATAGCTGCGAACTCATTCAAATGGTGTACCTTGAGGGGAGCTTCGATCCCGTGATCAAGCAAGACGCCGCGAGGTACATCAAGGATGTGGCGATGAGCTGTGATGCGGGCGCGGCCCCAAGCTGCGGTATCGCGGCCCGTGAGTTTGCGTTCGGCCGTCACGTGCAGGTCAATGGATCGCGAGCGCTCGATCTGGCCAGTCGCGCGTGTCAGGGCGGGATCGCCAGCAACTGCGTGATCGCGGGAGCGCTCCTTCTCGACAAGGAAGGATGCGGCGCCGTGATGGGGCACTATGAAGATCAGCGTGCCGCAGGTGCAGGAACAACGCCCGACACCTACGCCTTCAACGGTGAAGAGCAGCGCATCCTCTGTGACGTCGCGAGCCAGGCCAATTTCGACGTGCCCAAGGCGGTCGACTGGTTTAAGCACGGCTGCCGCATCGGCGACGCGACCTCCTGCTCGCTCGCCGAGGTCCTGGGCTCGTAGCGCGGCGCAGGTGCGCGCGGCGCTTTTCGCTCGGCGAGCACCTGTGCGCCTGTGCGCGCCTGGGTGCCAGATCACCTGCACGTCTTGGCGGCCGCGCTTCGCGTTGCTTGAGCGCGCGAATCCGACATAGTATCGCGCCAATGTCCTCCGTCTTCTCGGTCGTGACGTGGAACGTGAACTCTGTCCGCGCCCGCCTCGATCAGGTCCTCGAATACATCGACGCGCACATGCCCGACGTGCTGTGCCTGCAAGAGACCAAGGTCGAAGACGCGCTGTTTCCCCGCGTTCCCTTCATGGAGTACGGCTACACCTGCTCGCTACATGGTGGGAAGGGCGGCTACTCCGGGGTCGCGATCCTCTCTCGGGAAAAGCCAGCGAACGTTCAGTGCGGCTTTGCGGCCGGTGAGGAAGATCTCGCGCCGCGGGTGATCGCGGCGACGGTCCGCGGCGTGCGGGTGTACGGCCTCTACTGCCCCAACGGTACGGCGCTCGACTCGGACCGTTTCACCCACAAGCTCGCCTGGTTTGATCGGCTCACGGCCGAACTGACAGCGCGCGATCACGACGTGCCGTACGTCGTGTGCGGCGACTTCAACATCGCGCCGGACGATCGCGATGTCTACGACCTATCCCTCACCGGCTCGCTCCACTGCACGGAGATCGAGCGCTCCAAGGTCGCGGCGCTTCTCGCAGCAGGCTTTCAGGACTGCTATCGCAAGCACCATGCCCAGGGGGGCGCATTTACGTGGTGGGACTATCGCGGCGGCGGCTTCGAGCGCGATCACGGGCTGCGCATCGATCACGTCTACGCGACCGACACGTTGGCGGCCTTCTGCGAGGATGTGATTCACGACGTGGAGGTTCGCTCCTGGCCCTCCGCGAGTGACCACGCGCCGGTACGGGCGCTCTTCCGTATTTAGCGGTCGGAGCACGGTCTCCGACCAGTCCGACCAAGGACGCAGCCAGCGGCGTCGTAGCGCAATTGTCGGTCGGTTTCTCGATGAGTTGTGATCGACTCGGTCGGCCTGAGGCACACTCAGGGGGTGCACCCTTCTCCCGACACATGCTCCATGCCGACGACGAGGGGTCCCCGGATGACCCAGCTTTGCGCCAGCCACCCGCGCGCAACCCACTCTTTTGTCCGACGCGGCGAAGGCAGTCGACGGCCCTCCCTCGGGCTTGCAGTCCTCGTGCTGCTCGCCGCGTGCGGTCCGGGCAGCACCCCCGATGATGCAGGCGAAGGCAGCGCGGGGACCGAGAATCCCTCGACCACCGACACCGGGAACCCCAACACGACCGGCGATCCGATGCCGCTGTCGTGCGACGAAATCACGGACCGTGAGACCTGCAACGCGGTGTCGCAGGACGGTGAGATGCGCGACTGCCAGTGGTTCGATGCGTCTCGGGTTCAGCTCAACGAGGGCGCCTGCGCGCGCGAAGAGTCCGGTGGCTTTTGCTCCGATACATGGACGGGCGAAGATGGCTGTCCCTCGTGGGAGACATGCGCGGACTCACGCACGGTCTTCTACCGCTACGACAACGGCGCGGTCTGGTTGACCAAGATGTATTCGTGCGACGTCCCCTCAGGATGGGATGGGGCTTGTGGCTTTGGCACCGAGCCCGACGAGTGCTCCTGCGCATGCGAAGACATGATCTTTGACTAGCAGGCTGTCGAAAAACCCCGCGCGGCGCATGGCCGCGCACTCACCATGCATCCCTTTGTTGCTCGTCGGTCACGTAC
>CAZVEM010000242.1:0-9584 GCA_964626165.1 uncultured Nannocystaceae bacterium | reverse complement strand
GCCTGAACCAGCGCGTGGGCGGCCTCCTGCAGAATGCCGCGGCGACGCACACCATCGGGGAGGCCCTGCGCGAAGGACAAGAGCTCCCGGGCCAGACTGCGGTGAAGCGCCTGGCCCTGCGGGGTGTCGCCAGCGATCCGCGCAGCGCCCTCGCGCAGCACCGTCAAGCGCTGCTCTTCGTCGCGCAACGTCCTCGCGTGCTCAAGGCGGAGCATCGCCGCTTGAGCGTGCTCACCGATCTGCTCATGGATCCGCGCGGCCTCCTGAAGCTGGCCAGCGTCCTCAAGGGCGGCCGCCAGGCGCAACGCGCTCTTCTCCGCAGCGCTGTCCTCACGCCTGCTGCGAGGGGCACCCGTCGGCGCGCGCCCCGAGGGTCCAGAGGAGCCGCTCACACTCGCCAGGATAGCAGGCGGCTGAATGCGTCGCCGCTGCTATGCTCCGCGCCGCTATGAGCTCGACCCTCCTCGACGCCGTGACCGCGGGGCAGACTCGCTTCCGGCTGCCAGGCCTGACGAGCGATGGCCGCGGCATCGCCCACGGTCGCGAAGCCCTCATCGTGGTCGAGTCCCTCGATCGCGTCGTCGCATTTCTTGGCGCGTACAGCGAGGAGGCCAGCCTCGACGATCTCGTCCCCTCCCTGACGATCGAGCGGGCAGGCCGCGAGGGTGGGGGGCAGGCATTCCTCTTGCGCTGCTCGGTCAGCGACGGCTACCAACTCGATCGCTACCTGAGGCTCGCCTCGGCGGTTCGCGGCGTGTGCATGACGGGCGCCGCGTCGATCTACGTGCGCGGTCGAGACCGCACCGCGCCCTTTGGCTACGACCTCGCTGTTCGTGCGACCGAGCTAGGCCGGGCGTCGCCGCAGCACGTCGTTGCCGTCGACCGCAGCGTTGCGACGCAGTACCTGATTCGGGAGCGGGTCGATCCGATCGAGCTGATCCAGCGCCTCGATCTTCGACTCTCTCCGCTGCCGCTGGGCGGCGTTGGCGAAGACCCTGAGCTGTGCGGACTCCGGGAAATGGCGCTGATCTTGGTCGCGCCCGGTCTTGCAGAGCGGGTCTTGACCTACCTCTGGCGGCAAGAGTGGCCCTTCGCGGGGGTGCGGCTCTCGTTGGAGGATGATACGCGGGAGAGCTTGCTGCTACGCGTGCGGCAGCCCAGCGTTCGCCTGATCGAGGTGCTTCGACCGCTGCCGGGCGTGGAGATCTTCGCGCCCGTTTCGCCGCGCGCAGCCGTGCAGCTGGGCTATCGCCATCCCCTGCAGCTATCGTCGGCAAACACCTGTCTGCCGGGTGATGAGATGTATCTCTTTCGCGGGCGCGTCAGCAGGGTGGAGCGCATTGATGGCGCGCCGCGCTTTGTCGATGGCCGCTTTCTCGTGCGCACGGAAGCCAAGGCGCGCCTCAACGAGATTGCGGGCACCCAGCCCGCCGATCTGCATCCACTCAAGGTCGAGCTCCGCCTCCGGGCCGCGGCCTCGAATCGCGAGCCAAGGGCGACACTGATCCGGTGGAACCAGGCCGAGCTGCTGCGAAAGCTGGTCTACCTCGTGCCGCCCAGCACCCTGGCGGCGTCGCGGCTCGCCGCGCTTGAGGAGGGATTACTCGTGGTGACGGGTGGCGCGGTCGGTCGGGGCCAAGGGCAGACCCTCGCGAATCTCCTCCCGATCGGGAAGCGCCTCGTTGAGGTGGCGCCGGGGATCTTGGTTCCGGACGGACTCGAGCTCTGGCCGCGGGTGCGGCCGGCGTTGATGCGGACCTTGCTTGGACTCGAGGGCGAGGATGTCGCGGTCTACACCAGCGCGACCTCAACCGGCCTGCGGATCCGCGCGGACAAGCTCAGCCCCCTCGACGTGGCGGTCATGGGGCAGTTCTCTCTCACGGATGCGCAGACCGTGATGCCAGATCTTCGCCCCCAAGAGGCGCCGCGCATCGAGAACGAGAGAGTCGGGCGCTTCGCCCTCTGGGGCATCCGCTCGGAGTGAGCGCACCACCATGCCCATGATGCCAAGCCACATGGCGCGACTCGAGGCATGAGATGGCCTATCTCGACCTCGCCCAGTTCGTCGCGGAGTTCGTCGTGCCCCTGCACGCCGGCGGAGCCGTGCGCGTGCGTCCGCCGATCCCCACCTCACAGGTGGAACGTTTTCGAATGCAGGGCTCCGAGCTTGCGGCGACCTCGCTCCGGCAGGCGCGCTTGCGAAGCGCGCGGCGCTTGTTGGCCGATCCGCCGCTGGGCGATGCCGATCACCATGATGTCGCGTTTTGGGTGTCGCTCCACAACACGCTGTTTTTCGATCATCCCGATACCGGTCGCGTGTGGGCCCGCAGCGTCCGTTGGCGCGGTCTGGAACGAGAGACGCGCCGCTTGATCGATTGGGCACGGCCGGTGGAGCTTGGTGATGCGCTCAGCCGCCACATCGCGCTGGCCAGCATGCTGTCCCTGACACGGGAGGACCACATCATCGCCACCGTGGAGGGCGACATGCGCTTCGCGGGCCAGCCGATGCCGCGCCGAGGACTGTGGCTCGTCGGCGCGCGTGGTGAGCCGAGAACTGAGGTCGTCTCGTGGGTGTCGCAGGCGCACGCGCCGGCGGTCGCCCGCCTCTACGCGGCGATGCTCTCGGTGAGTCCGCTGACGGGGCTCCTTCACCCCGAGCACGCGGGCGTGGGTTGGTCGGCGCTCTCGGCCGTCCCCTTTTTCAAGGTGCGCTCGATCGCGCGCGCCATCTGTCATTCGTGGGCACGTAGTGGCGACTGGATCGCAGCGGGTGGTGCGATCACGGGCAATGTACTGCGCGCGCTGGGGATCATGCTGCCGCCCGCCGAGGCTCGGCCCGGTGTGGCCTTTTCCGTGGATTCCCTGCCCTCGACGGGGAGCAACCACATCAGTCGTGGCGCCCCGCAGCGACCACAAGTCCGCGACAAGGCGCGCCCGCTGCCCGAAGCCGCCCGTCCGTCGGCCGCCTTGCCCGCGTCGGCGGCCGACGTCGGCCTCCTGATCGCGGCGCTGATCCACCTGCACGTCCTCAAGGTCTTCGAGGTCGACGCCCGAATCTCGACCGTTGGCGGCATGCGCGACCCCAACACCGCGGCCTTTCTCGGGCTTCCGCTGCTGCTGGACCGGATCGCGCCTGTGATCGGGGACCCCAATATCTCCCAGGCCCAAGGCGCCGACCCGAGCCTGCACCAGCGCTGGCTCGAATATCTCGAACACCTACGCGGCGTCGTGCCGCGCACGATCAACGATGACATCCTTGGCGCCCTCGCTCGGCGCCTGACGGAGAAGACGACAGCATGACGGACCTACCCAAGCCTCCCAGTGCCCCGCCCATCGGCGCTCCCATCGGCGCCGCCAAGGGACCGCCGGATTCCAACCGAGCCGACGCCGCGCGGGTGCAACCCGCGTCGTTGCCCGCGCTCGCGCACAAGATCCAAGATGCCGCCAAGCAGCTTGAGCACCAGTTTCTGGGCAAGGAAGAGACGGTCCGTCTGCTCTTCGTGGCTGCGCTCGCAGGCGAGCACATGGTGATGATCGGCCCCCCGGGTACCGCCAAGAGCGCCCTGGTCCGCGCCTTTGCGGAGATGTTCGACGCCAAGTACTTCGAGTACCTGCTCACGCGCTTCACCGAGCCCAACGAGATCTTTGGTCCCGTCGACATCGAGGCCTTTCGCTCGGGCAGCTATCGACGACGGATCGAGGGCATGTTGCCGACGGCCGAGGTCGCGTTTCTCGACGAGATCTTCAAGGCCAATAGCGCGATCTTGAACAGTCTGCTGAGCCTGCTCAACTCCCGCAAGTTCATGCACGGCAGCAAGTCGGTCGACGTGCCGCTGATCTCGCTGTTCGCCGCGAGCAATGAGGTCCCCAGTGACGAAGGCTTGGCAGCGCTCTTTGACCGCTTCGGTCTGCGGGTTCGCGTCGACTATCTCGACAGCTATCACTTCCGCGGCTTGATGCAAAAGGGCATGGCACTTGAGCTCAATCAGCTGACGCGCGACGCGGCGCCCAAGCACCTGCTTACGGCCGCCGACCTGCTCGCCGCGCAGCGGCACGTCGCGCGGGTGGTCGCCAGCATCGACGAGGACCTCTTGGCGACCTACAAGGGCCTGGTTTTTCAGATCCGCGGAGAAGGTGTGCAGATCTCGGACCGGCGCGTCGTCAAGTTGCTCAAGCTTGCGGCCGCCTCCGCGATCTTCGATGGACGCGAGACCGTCGACGATTCCGACCTCTTCGTGCTACGCCACGTCTGGAACACGCCCGAGCAGGAGGAGATCCTCTCCGAAGTGGTCGGGCCGGTCATCGATCGCTGGTACGAGCAGCATCCCAATCAGCCGCGCATCGGCGTGACGCCCACCAGCCTCCAAGACCTCCTCGACGAACTGGAACTCATTCGTGGTGCGCTCGCGGGCAGTCAGGTCCTCAGCGACATGCAGCTGTTCTCGGTGCTGCGCAATCTTGGCGACATCAAGGGCGCGCTCGAACGCATGCACGACAATCCCGCGGCAGTGCGCATGATCGCCGAGGTCGACCGCCTGCTTGAGTCGATGTTCGCCTCTAGCCGATTCGTGTAATCAGGTGGCGGACCCCGGCAACATCTCGCGAGGCGATCCACTGCGGCGGCGTAGCGCCGAAGTGGAGGAGAGAACCACCCCATGGGTCGCGGTCGAACGCGAGCTGGGAACCCTCGCGCTCTCGCAGATCGAAGGTGCAGGCAGCTCCGCGCTTTCGCGCGCGGTCGCCTGGCACAACGTGCTGGTGCGACTTGGCATGTGTGTGCCCCTGGTGGTCGTGCACGATCTTGGCTGTTTGATCTCAGGTATCGGCCGCCCCGCCCAGGTCGCGCGCGGACCGGGTGACGCGCGCCTCGCCGATGCCTGGCGCCGACTGTTGGTCGAGCTCTCCGAGTCCGAAGCCGTGCGCACGACCGCGAGCTGGAAACACCGCGACGCGATGGTCGGCGTGGTCGTGGCGCGCATCGCCTCCTGCATCGCCTCGCAGCTGCCCGAACGACGCTGCTGATGGGGGAGCCGAGCTGGTATGCCCGCGTCGATCCACGCGCCGCCTACGTCCGCTACGACCAGGACGCCGCGCAGACCTGGCTCTTGACCATGACGCAGCATCGCCTGCTGCCCCTCTTGGAGATCGAGCAAGTTGATCTCGACGCGTTGCGCCTGCTCGGCCTGTTTCGGACCAGCAACGAGCTGGGTGGCTTTGACTTGGCCGATCTCTACAGCGTGCTGCTCAACGCGGGCCTCAGCGACATCGTCGATTTCTCGCTCGAGCTGTTGCCAAGCCTGCTCGAAACCCGCCGCGAGGCGGGCCAGCAAAGCTTTGGCATCGATGGCTATGCTGCGATCGAGCGCGTCGGTCACCTCGATAACTTGATGCTGTCGCAGCTCGCCTATGACGACGAGGTGTTTCTGCAAAAGCTGCTCGACAACGAGCTATTTTACTACACCCACGAGCGGCAATACGACGTCGAGACCCGTACGCATCAGATCCTGATCGACGGCAGCGCCTCGATGCGGGGCGCTCGCGAAGTATTTGCCCGTGGACTCGCGCTCGCATTGGCCAAGCGCCTGACCCTGCTAGGCGAGGACGTCGTGCTGCGCTTTTTTGACTCGCGTCTCTACGAGGGCGTTCGGGTGACGGGCACAGGGGCCGAGCTGCCCTATGTGCTCTCCTTCCGCGCAGAGAAGGGCCGCAACTATGCCGCCGTCGTGCGCCAGCTCGACGCAGAGCTCTCTCGTAAGCGGCGCAAGCGCGGTCACTCCTTGGTGTATCTCCTCACCCACGGCGAAGCGGCCTTCCCCCGCGACACGATGCTCGCGCTGGCCCACAAGGCACCGATCTACGGGGTGTTTATGTTGCCGCGTGGCAAGCTCGATCTGGGCTTTCTCGACGCACTTCATCGGATCCACGTGATCGATGCCGACGCGATCAGCCATGGTCGGCGCGCCTCCAAGGCGCGGCAGATCATCGGCCAGGTCGAGGACGACCTTGAGCGCGGTCGCAACGAGGCGGGAGGACGAGGTCGATGATCGACACGGCCGTGCTTTGGGTGCGCGCGGATGCTGCGATGCGAGCGTCTCGTTGGGCCGAGGCCGCCGCGTCGCTACGTAAGCTCATCGGCGTCGTCGATCGGATAGACTTCGAGTACGAGGAGTGGCTGCGCGCGTACGCCGAGTGCCTGCGCCAGACCGGCGATCTTGGCCACGCGGCGGCTTGTTCGGCGTACTTGGGTGCCGTGGACGCCCGTTCCTTGCCCGAGCTTGAGCGGGCGGCAACGGCTCTCGAGGCCGCGACGCCCGGAACGCCCGAGGAAGCCCGAGAACTCCTGCGGCTGCGGCTGATGGGGATCTATCTGGCGCGCTCCAATCAGGCCCAGGCGGCTGCCCGTGCCTTTGAGGCGGGCCGACTGTGGATCCACCGCGCTGTTGAACTTGAGCGCGCCGGGGAGGACAGCGCCGCGATCGCAGCTTGGGAGCACGAACTCGACAAAATCTCGCAAAGCGAGTGGCCCTACGAGACCGCGCTGCTGCGGATCAATCTTGGTTTGGCGCTCTACCGCAAGGGGGACGAGCGGGCCCGTAGCGCATTGGCAGCTGCCACCGGTGCGGTCGAGGAAGTCGCCGACGGCTTTGAGACCGAGGGCGTTCGCGAGCGCGCCTTTGACTGCTACCAGCTTTTGTCGCGCGTCGGGGTCGAGTCCGCGACCTTCGAGAACATCGCAGAAGGCCTGCTCAACGGTGTGCGAATCCTTCGTGATGACGGGCTCAAGCTCGATGCGCTTCGCCTCTATGAGTCCTTCGTCGTGCTGGCCTATGCCGCCAACGAATTCCATGCTGCAGCGGTCGTGTTGCGCGAGGCCGCAGATTTCTGCCTGCGCGTGGGCTTGGCCTACACCGACGATCTTCGCCTCCGCGCGGGCGATGCCTGGATCGCGGCGGGGACCTATGCGCAGCGCGCTGGACATCCGGTTCAGATCGTCGAGAACGCCTTCATCGCTGCCGCAGAGTGCTACACGGCCGTTCGTGCATTTCGCCGTGTGGCGGAAACCTACGGTCGACTGGCGAATCTTGAGGGGCAGGGCAAGACACGCGAACGCTACCGACGTTTGCTCGCGCGACTTGGCGACACGCCGGAAGACCTGACCCGGCCCACACCCGTTCCCGAGTTTCTCAAGCAGCTCCCGGAATATGAAGAGGTCTGGTACGTCGACCTCACGGAGTGGGAGCTCGCCGGTGATCCACTGCTGATCGCAGCAACGGTGATGTCGGATCGCCGCTTCCCCGACTTTGTGCGGCGCCATGCACTGCTGCTTGTTCTCGACGGCGATAACCCCAGCGCGCCCCTCGATGGCGTCGAACTGACGCGACGTTTCCAAAGCGTTCGCGCCTATCCGGTCATCTCTGCCCTTGAGCGCCTCTATCGGGCGGGCGATCTCGCGACCAAGCGAGAGGTCGCCCGCGCGATGGGCAGCCTCCGCTTCAAGCGGAGCTTCCGCCTGCTCGAACAGGCGCTGCGCGCCGAGCACCCCGATCTGCGCAAGGACGCCGCAGACGCTGTGGCCAACCTCTTCTTTCCCCACGCCTTCGATCGGCTCAAGCGAATCTTCGCCGCGCGTGACCTGCCCGACGCCGAGCAGGCTCGTGGCGCGGCCCTGCGCGCCATCGGTCGCATCAACACCCCTGATGCGCTCGAGTTCCTCTGTGACCGCCTACGCGACCAAGAGCCACCATTTAGCGACGCCGCGGCGCACGCCATCACCGAACTTGGCAACGCTGAACTCGTTCCGCTGCTCCGCCAACAGGCCGAGCTGGTTCCCAGCATGTACCGGGGCGCGATTGAGGACACCGCCGTTCGGCTCGCGAGCCGCGGGCGTTAGCGGGCTCAAGGTGCGGACTCGGATTGACCCCCAGCCGGAAACGCGACTCCAGGCCGCGCGCCACCAGCGTCCATCGACTCTCACGCGCCCGAGAGGCGAGCACTGAGTCGATGGAGGCGCGGAGCGTGCGGAATCTTGTGCGGCCGGAGCAGCGTCGTGCTCTCTTCTGCGCGTGGTCGGCCGGCGTTGCCGCCGCCGCCGCCGTCATAGGAATAGTCGTAGACGTACCAGCCGCATTCCTCGAGCAGGGCATCCGCTTCTGCTTCGGGAACTGCAGGACACAGCACGATCGCCGATTCGTAGATCGCGATGCAGTTCAAGCAGCCCGGCGACTCGTCCGAGCCGTCCGAGCAGTCTTCGATGCCGTCGCACTCAGCTCCGAGGGGGACCTGTCCGCCGTCATCGCACGTGAAGAGCGCGCCGTCGAAGCATGAAGGCTCGCCTTCGCACATCTGGTACGCCGTCTCAGCTGCCAACAGACATTCGAAGTGATCCTTGGTGGCGGCATGTTCTTCGCTCCATGCCGCGGTGCAATCAACAACCGCATCCGCGGGCACGTTCGTCGCCGCGTCGACGCACTCCTCAAAGCTACTGTAGTAGCTGCCGTACTCGCAGACGGTGCAGTAGGTTTCGGCCCAATCGAGCTCAGCCTTCACCAGTTTGCGCACGACGTTGTCGGACTCGTCGCCGGTTTCCCGACTGCACGCACTCACGACGAAACCAGCGGCGAGCGGCGCAAGCAACGACTCCCAACGAATGCGGGTCATGAGATAGCGTCGCCCTCAATCGAGTGGAGCGCAATCAAAAAGGTGCGAAAGCGCTGGATGGGCAGTCAACGCCTGCGGCGGGTGAATGTGGCATGATTGGGCGGTGATCATCGTCTCGGGGACCAAGCGTTCGGGAACCTCGATGTGGATGCAGGCGCTCCAGGCGGCGGGTCTGCCGGTGCTTGGTGACGCGTTCCCGCGCGGGTGGGACCGGACGATCCGCGACGCGAACCCAGGAGGCTTCTTCGAGTCGATTCTCCGCGAGGGGATTTACTGGCGCACGAACCCGCATCCGGCCACCGGGACGTACATCTTTGCGCAGGACGTCCGGCGCCATGCAGTGAAGGTATTTGTCCCCGGACTTGTGCGAACCGAGCGAGCGTATATCGACCTTGTGATCGCGAATATTCGTCCGTGGCGCGAGTACGAGTCCTCGATGCGGCGCCTGTACTCGATTGAATTTGATGCGCAGCGCTCACTCCTCGCTGCGGCCAGAGCACAGGGGGACCTTGTGCCGGATCGGCTCTTGGAGCCACCTGTTCGCTTTCCTGCGGCACTCGAATGGTGGATGGAAAACTTTGCACTACTACGAGACATTGCGGTGCGGAGGCTTACGGCACACGTCACCAGCTACGATCGGGTGCTGCGCGAGCCGACGCTTGTGCTGCAAGAGGTCTTCGATTCGATCGGGGCGGGCGATGCTGCCACGGCGTACGCAGCGATTCGGCCCGAGCACAAGACGCAGGATTCGCCGGCCTCCGACTCGCTCGAGCCCACATTTGCGGCGCTCGCGGATCAGCTCTACGGACAGATTGATGCAGGGCTCGGCCTTGAGCCTGGCCTGCTGGAGGCGCTGAATCGCGCGCATCTTCAGCTCTTGCCGACGCTGACGGCTGCTCAACACCGGAGCGCGCGAGACAGCAGTG
>CAZVEM010000241.1:7281-9589 GCA_964626165.1 uncultured Nannocystaceae bacterium | reverse complement strand
CCACTTGTGCAAGGGCACCGGATTTATTGAGTTGGGTGGTTGCGGGATGGTGCATCCCAACGTGCTCGCCAGTGCGGGCCATGATCCTGAGCGCTACACCGGTTGGGCGTTTGGCTTTGGCATCGATCGCATTGCCATGCTGCGTCACTCCATCCCGCACCTCTCGCACTTCTTTGAGGGCGACGTTCGCTTCGCGGAGCTCTTCCCATGCTGATTTCATGTCGATGGCTTGAGTCGTGGTTCGAGGGCGCCTCGCCGCGGCCGCAGGAGATTGAACTGGCACTCACCGCCTTGGGGCTGGAGGTCGAGGGCGTGACGCACTTCGACGCGCTCGAGGGCGTGGTCGCGGCGCGCATCGTGTCGCAGGCGACCCATCCCGGCAGCGATCGGCTGACGTTGGTCATGCTCGACGATGGCGGTCCGGCGCCCCTGCAGGTGGTTTGCGGCGCCCAGAACCTGCCAGGTCCGGACGGCTACGTCGCATTTGCGCGGGTGGGTACGACCTTACCTGGCGGAATGACGCTGGCCGCACGCGAGACCCGGGGCGTGCTCTCGCACGGCATGATCTGTTCCGAGCAAGAGCTTGGCATTGGCGCGGAAGGGGACGGGATTTTGGTGCTCGAGCCGACCAAGGCCGGAACGCCGCTATCCACGCTTGCGCCGTCCATTCACGACACCGTCATCGAGATCGCTGTGACGCCCAATCGCCCCGACGCGCTCGGGCACCTCGGCGTCGCGCGAGATCTTGCGGTCTATTTCGGCCTCAAGCTCCGCGACGCGCCGGCCGTGGAGTTGCCGCCGAGGGTGGAGAATCTGGCGGTCCTTGAGGCGCCGGTGGCCTGTGGACGCTACATGGCGGTCGCGTTGGAGGGGCTCAACGTACGTCCCTCTGAACTCGACACGCGGGTTCGTCTGCATCGCCTCGGAATGCGGGCGATCGATGTCATCGTCGACGCGACCAATCTCGCGGCGCTCGAGTACGGCCAGCCGCAGCACGTGTTTGACCGCGATCGACTCCAAGGTGGTGGTGTCGTGGTGCGTATGGCCAAGCCAAACGAGTCGCTGGCCACGCTCGACGCTCGCGAGATCAAGCTCAGTTCCACCGATCTCGTCATCGCCGACGCGGACCGTCCCCACGCCCTGGCCGGCATCATGGGAGGGCGCGACTCAGGGGTGGGCGCTGAGAGCCGCCGCGGCCTGCTCGAGGTCGCGTACTTCGATCCAAGCCGCACGCGTAGCAGCGCAAAGGTCCACGGTTTTCACACCGAAGCAAGCCACCGCTTCGAGCGCGGCGTCGATCACGGCGAGGTTCTCATGATGTCGCTGCACGCCACGCTCCGGCGGCTGGTTGCCGCGGGTGCCAGACCCATCGGCATGCAGATCTGCGAAGGACAGCGGCCCAGCCGCGCCGCAATCGCGTTGCGGCCGGCGCGGGCCACCGCGCTGCTGGGCCTGGAGATCCCTACGGGCGAACTGCTCCGCATTCTCACGGGCCTGGGCGTGGAGGTGTTTCAGGACGCCGCGCACAGCGCGTCGCTGACGCCTGACACCGCCTCGAAGGCGGCAGTGTGGCACTGCGTCGCGCCAAGCTGGCGCCCAGATCTCACGATCGAGGTCGATCTGATCGAAGAGGGAATGCGCCACTTTGGCATCGACAAAATTCCCGATCAGCACAGTGTCGTGACCCAACCCAAGGTCGCGCCGGCACACGACGCGATGCGCATGCTTGCCAACGAGCTCGCGCCGCGTGTGCGTGACCGCGGCTTTGTCGAGCACGTCGGCCTCGCGTTCGCCGAAGAAGCCGACAACGCCGAGGAGTTCACGGGGATCCCGGGCGCACAGTGGGTCACCTTGCGCAATCCCATGCGGCAGGCGCAGCAGCATCTCCGCGTCGCGCTGCTTCCTGGGCTCCTCCGCGTCGTGGCGCTCAATCGTGCCCGCCACGATCGCGCGCTTGCAAGCTTTGAGCTCGGGCGTGTCTACCGATGGCCTGCGCAGGATGAGTCGCCTCCTCGCCACGCGAAAAGCACAGAGCACTTCGATGCCGCACTTGCTGTTGAGTCGACGCGCCTTGGCATGATTCGCTGCGTTGCGGATGCGGGGCACGACGCCGGGATCGTGCTCGCACTCGCGCGCGAGTCGGTCGAGCTGCTACACAGCATCGGCGTCGCGGTGGGCCTCAAGAACTCCGCTCAAGGCGCTGCTTGGGCGCATCCTGGCATTGCCGCGCAGCTGCGCGAGCTCGACGATGCGGGCAACGCAACGGGCCAGGTGCTCGGGCACGTGGGGCAGGTACATCCAGACCTCG
>CAZVEM010000241.1:2896-7271 GCA_964626165.1 uncultured Nannocystaceae bacterium | reverse complement strand
CCCTGCCCCACCGCCTCGAGCACCGCAGCGTGGAGGCGCTCGGCCGCCGCGCGGTTCACCTGCAGGAAGGCGCGGGCCCCCGGGCGGATGGCCTCCCCCATCCAGACCTCGTGCGCGTCGCGGATATCCGTGGCGCGAGCGTTGTCGCGTACGCGCAGATCGACGTGGACGCGCTACTGACTGCTCTGCGACGCCGCGTGGCCGCGACGCTCGGCGAGGTCGCAGCGCGCCCCGATGCCCGCTTTTGTGTCGCGCCGTCGAAGTTCGTCGAGGCAGCACGGGTTCCGGGAACCTCGCGTGACGTCTCCATTGAAGTCCCACTCACGCTCTCCGCAGGGACGGTGATCGCCGCGTTCAAGCAGGCGGCGATCGACACCGCCATTGCAGTGGGCACAGGTGCCGCCGACCGTCCGACGATCGATCTCGCGCCGCCTTCGGACAGCCCCTTTGCCGTGACGCTGCATGAGGACTACCGCGACGAACGGCTCGGCACGAATCGCCGCGCGTTGCTCCTCCGCCTCGGCTACCAGCAGGCGAGTGGCACGCTCACCGACGAGGCTTCGCAGCGGCGTCACGAAGAGATCGTCGCGCTCGCGTGTGAGCGACTCGCCGCCGATTGGGGCGATGTGCGTCGCCGTTAGTGTGTGTCACCGAGATTTGCAAGTGGCAGCGCACCCGCGGGTACGGGAGGAAAGCGCGCGTCGTTCGATCACGGTCGATATCGCAACGCAGATCACGGAGCGAACCTCGCCCGTAGCGGACATCTCGTTGCCAGATCAGCGTCTGACCCGGTGGATGACGGGGTAGGGGCGAGAACGCGCCGCGCCGCCTTGCGGCAGCGCGCAGCATCTACCAAGATCACTGCGGTGACGAAGGCGGACATCATCGAGCAGGTCATCGAGCGCGTGGGTGGCTTCTCCAAGAAGGAGGCGACCGAGCTCGTCGACGTGGTGTTCGATACCATGAAGGCGGTGCTTGAGCGTGGCGAGAAGATCAAGATCTCCGGCTTTGGCAACTTTGTGGTCCGTGACAAGGCGCCCCGGCCCGGAAGAAACCCGCAAACCGGTGAAGAGATCATGATCGAAGCTCGCCGCGTGCTGACCTTCAAGCCGAGCAACGTGCTCAAGTCGGCCATTAACGGTGAGTGAACACGCAGCGCTGAATGCTGCGATCGCGGCGGCGTGCGGCGATGCCTGTTAGCATTGACGCGCGGTCACGTTGCCAGCGATGATGGTGCCTCGCGCATCCACCTCACAGCGGTTCGAGCCGTGCAGTCCATGCAGACCGCCTCGTACTCTCGCCGCGTTCAAGTTGCTCCGCGTCCCTCTTGCCTATGCGTCCTCGATCCTCACGCCGAAAGCCAGCATCCGATGCGCGCGGCCTGACCCTGGACACGGATAAGCTCTACTTCAAGATCGGCGAAGTCGCAGAGATCGTCGGGGTTGCGCCGCACATCCTGCGCTACTGGGAGAGCGAGTTTGAGTATCTACGACCGGATAAGTCGCGCACGTTGCAGCGCGTCTACCGGCGAAGCGACGTGGCGTTGCTGCTGCGCATCAAATATCTGCTCCACACCGAGAAGTTCACGATCGCGGGTGCCAAGCAGCAGCTCAGCGAACGGGGCGGCGACATCGCGATGGCGCCCGTCGAGTCCGCGTTCCGTGCTCGACAGACGCTGCTCAAGGTTCGAGTTCAGGTCAACGCCCTGGCCGAGCTTGTGCGACGCAGCTCCGAGCTCGATCCAACCGCGGCCGATCCGGCGCAGTACATTGCGGCGCGAGGTGGTGCGGAGGCGATCCGCACGCGCTGGTTGGCCTCGGCCGGCGGCGGCGCCCATGCGGGGGCGGTCGCGGGCGGAGGCGCGGGCACTGACGAGAGCGCTGAGCACGACAGCTAATCCGCGGCGCTCGGCGACCGGCCGGCCACTGGCATCTCCCGCCGAGCAGTGTCCCTCCCGAGTTCGATCACAACGTGAGACCGTGCGTGCTGTGCAGCCCTCGACATGCTGGGGGACAGGCGCGGTCGCCTTGCGGACGTCCCGGCGACGGACCACGCGCGGGCAGGGGGGGTCTTGTCGGCTGGGTTGTGCTCTGATATTTAGCCCGCCCTCGGGGCGTAGCGCAGTCTGGTAGCGCACTAGACTGGGGGTCTAGGGGTCGAAGGTTCGAATCCTTTCGCCCCGACGAGGAAAAGGGTCCCGGTGAGTTCCAAACTCACCGGGACCCTGGTTTTTGGGCTTGGCATGGTGCTTGGACGGAGGCAGCGCCGGCGTGGGGTGGGAGCCGAACGCCGGTCGCGGCGCAGGGATCGAGGTGTCGCTGGTGTGCTGACTCAGAGCACGGAGGCGTGCTAACGAGGCGCTCATGCGACCGCTGATCCTCGTGTCGAACGACGACGGCATACTGGCGCCGGGAATTGCGGCCCTCGCCGATGCACTGCGCGAGCTCGGAGAGGTGATCGTCGTCGCGCCGGATGGAGAACGCAGCGCAACCAGCCACGCGATCACGCTGCACAGCAGCCTCCGTGCACGGGAGGTGAGGGCGGGCTGGTACGCCGTGACCGGGACGCCGGTCGACAGCGTGTACTTCGGGGCGCTGCACATCTGCCCGCGGATTCCCGACCTGGTGATCACCGGGATCAACGACGGCTACAACCTCGGAACCGATACGTTCTATAGCGGCACGGTCGGAGCCGCTCGAGAGGGCCGGCTCCGCGGGGCTTCGGCGCTGGCGGTCTCGATTGCCGCGCATTGCGACCCGACCGCCGCGGGGGCACTCGCGCTGTCGACCGCGCAGCTCTTGCTGGCGCGCCATCGCCTCGGGGAACGCCACCTCCTCAACCTCAACGTACCGCCGCAGGCCAAGGCAGGGCCGGTCCCACTGAAGGTCTGTCGGCTCGGGCATCGCCGCTACCGCGACACGGTCGAAGAGCGCAAGGACCTCATGGGGCGCCCCTACTACTGGATCGGTGGCCCGCCCTCGGACGCGGACGATGACGCCTCTTTGGACACGCAAGTCGTCACCCGCGGAGAGGCCTCGCTGACCCCGCTTTCGATCGATGCGACCGCAGATTCCGTCCTCGCGTGGGAAGATCATGTCGCACACGGAGCCCGCACGTAGATCGGCTCTTGTTGGCGACGCGCTGTCTGGCTCAACAACGCGTTCTTCGCTCTTACGACAACCGCTTCGCATTCAGGTCGGCACGACCACCTGACGCCTCAAGGTAGGATGACCATTTCCATGACTCCCCAGCAGCTTCAACGCGGCCGCGAGGCGCTCCTCGGCAAGATTCGGGCGGTGCCTGATTTCCCCAAGCCCGGCATCCTATTTCGAGATATCACTCCCCTGCTGGGAGATGCGGAGTCCCTCGCGCTCGGCCTCGAGTTGCACTTAGCCCTGCTTGAAGATGTACGTGATCAGATCGACGCGATCGTTGGCATCGAGTCCCGCGGATTTCTCTATGGGATGGCGCTCGCCCAGGCGCTGCGAGTCGGTTTTATCCCGGTCCGTAAGCCAGGAAAGTTGCCGGCAGCGACCTACTGTGAGCGCTACGATCTTGAGTACGGCTCGTCCGAGCTTCACATCCACGCCGATGCGGTCCAGAAGGGCCAGCGCGTCGTCATCGTGGACGACTTGCTCGCGACGGGGGGCACCGCGGCGGCGTGCTGTCGTCTCGTAGAGCGCGTCGGCGGTTCCGTGCTCAGCTGCATCTTCCTCGTTGAGCTCAGCTTCCTCCCGGGTCGAGCCGTGCTCGAAGGGCGCCGCGTCGACGCCGTCGTGACCTACTAGACGGCCGTTGAAGCGCACGGCGCGGGCTGCTTCAGCCACCTACGCGTGGCGCGGGCGCGCGATGTCCTGGAGTGCCGCCAGCATGGCCCTTGCGCTCATCGTGCCAGGACCGGCGCCCGCCGCCTCAAGCTCGTGCACCCGATCACAGACCCACCGGTTGAGCGGTGCAGAGCCTCCCACGCGCTCTGCAAGCTCGCAGATCGCCCCGCTGAGGTCGTCGATCTCAGTCGACTTGCGCGCGTCGAGATCCTGGACCGTACTTGAGCGGGCCTGCGGATCGATGCGGACCTGAGCGCGCGCGATCAAGAAGAAGATCGGGTCGCTCCGTCGCAGCACGGCGGGGATCCACGCGGGCGGCATTCCGCTGGGCGAACGCACGGCAAGCTTGGCCTGGCGGAAGACCGCGAGTCCCTCGTCGATCAGCAGCGCAAAGCAGCGGCGGAAGTTTCGATCGCGGACCAGGGCCGAGATCGTGACGCCCGCGATCGCGCACAGTCCATTGTTGAGGTTCAAGAGCAGCTTGCCGCGCGCGAGCGCGTCGATATCGGCGTGCAGCAAGGCCCGCTCCCCGCTGCGGCTCCAGGCTT
>CAZVEM010000241.1:0-2886 GCA_964626165.1 uncultured Nannocystaceae bacterium | reverse complement strand
CTCGCTCCCGCCATCGATCTCGATGGGACCATCGGTTGCCTGACACCAGGTCTGCCCGCGTCGCACCACGTTGAACGCGACGAGTGCCCGTAAGACACAGCGTGCGCCCGCATCCTGTGCGCGCTGCGGATTGTGCAGCCCGTTTTGCAGCATCACCAGCGGGGTGTCGACCGAGAAGCATCTCAGGTAGTCCGAGACGGTGTGCATTGTGTCCTTGGATTTCACCGTCACCAGCGCGATGTCATGCGCGGGGAGGTCCTCCACGCGGCCGACATAGGTCACGCGCGAACTGGCAGGATAGGGCGTGCCACGGATCGAGCGCGCGGATTGTTCTTTGGCCTCATCCAGCGCAGCGGCGCGCACCAAGCACGTCACCTCGATCTGCGGGTCGCCGTGCACGAGGGCGAGCGCCACGTAGCGGCCGATCGCACCTGCGCCCAGCACGACCACACCGAGCGCAGCCGTGCTGCTTACAGAATCGTCTTGGGTCACGATGCGGGGCCCACCATCACACTGCGAGTCTGAAATCGACGCAGGTCCGCGTCATCCTGATCGTGGGCTGCGACCAGGAGTCCAACGCCATGCGCGAGCCTCTGCGCGAGCCACTCGCCAAGTTGAGCGCGTCCCTGGGCGTCGAGGCCTGCGAAGGGCTCGTCGAGCACCAAGAGCTTGGCGTCTCCCAAAGCCAGGGTGGCCAAGGCGAGTCGCTTGCGCATGCCCACGCTGTAGGTGGAGGCCAGCCGCTCCAAGTGAATTCCGAGGCCGCTTCGCTCGACCGCGCGCTCCAAGTCGCCGCGCGCGGCAAATACGTCGGCACAAAAACTCAACCAATCGTGACCCGTCAGGCCATTGGGGATCTCGACTTCTTGGGGCAGCACGCGAAACAGCCGGCGCGCGGCGACAGGATCCCTGCGCAAGTCCACGCCCGCGATGGAGACGCTGCCGCGATCGGCAACGACTGTGCCGGTGACGCAGCCAATCAAGGTCGATTTGCCAGCGCCGTTGGGACCGCGCAGCACAACGCACTCGCCGGGCTCGACCCGCAGATCGACGCCCTGGAGCACGTGCGCTTGTGCGAAGCGCTTGTGAAGGTCCTGGCAGACCAGTGGCTCGCTCGACATCAAGGACCGCCAGTGTAGCGTCTGGCACTAGGCCGCGCTCGCGACAATCCAGTGTCGGACGATGATGAGCGCGACTGTGACGGCAGGGATCCACGCCAGCGTGGTGAGCAACGGCTCGCGACCTTCGCTTGCGGTGCTGGGGACAGGTAGGTGGCCAAGCGCGCGCATTCGTTGACGTGCTTCGCGAGCGAGCGCGCGGTTGGGGACGAGCCAAACCATCGTGAGGCACACGCCGACCGCGATCGCGGGCGCGCTGAGGACCGCGCCCCGCGTGATCGCCCAGCCGATCCAGAGTAACAGCAGGACCACCCGCAGACGGGGCACGGGCGTCAGGCGCAGCCACTGCAGTAGCAAGAGTCGGCGTACGGGATGCCGGATGGCGGTGATCCACGGAGGGAGCGCCTCGGGGACCGGAGGCCCCGCCAGCGTTCGCACCGACTGCATGAGCCAGGGCACGGCTTCAAAGTAGCCGCGCTCATAGATCCGCTGGGTCCATGCGACGGCCGCGAGAAGGACGGCCGCCGGCAAGATCGCCGCCATCCCGATCGCGGCTGCGCTCACACGCTGTCCCTCAAATGCGCTGGCAACAGCGAGTTGGGGCACCATTGCGAGCGCCGCGGCTCCCAGCACGGAGGCCGCGGGTGTGTAGAGGTGAATGGCCGCCTGCGGCGCGGTCCAACCACCGGAGATTTGCCGCTGCAAGATCCCGCGAGGATCCTGCTCATCGAAGTCGCGGCCAAGATCCGCACCGATTGCGAAGACGAGCGGCTCAAGACCTGCAGCGCAGATAAAGAGCAGGGCGCACTCCATGCCCTGGCGCGCCAGGATCTCGGGAGCGAGTCCTTGGAGGGCCGCGGTGCCAAGTACCGCGAGCAGGCTCAGCGCGGCAACGTAGGCCAATCCTTGCAGATTGAGCCGCACGGCGGCGCGCAGGTGCTCCTGCGCGGCGATCGGGAAGCTAATGAGGGTCGTTCGCTCGCGCGCGTGGAGATATCCGCGGCTTCGCGCGAAGACCCCTGACATCGACAGCATCGGGACGAGCACAAAGATCATCGTGCTGCGCGTGCCTGGGTCGGTCGCGCCCGGAGACATGAACACGACCGAGAGCAGTGCCGCCGCCAACAGCGGCACCAGCCACGCGTCAGGTTCGCTGCGAGTCGCGGGGAGCATTGGGGCGCACGCACCTTCCGAAGCGTCACGCCGAGCATGCCACGAGCGCAGGCTCTCGCGCCTCGCTCGTGGCGAGGTGTGCACGGCGGGGAGAGGTCGAGAACGGGTGCCCGCAGCAGGGATCGAACCTGCGGCCTGCGGTTTAGGAAACCGCCGCTCTATCCAACTGAGCTATGCGAGCGCGCGGTGCCGCGCGGGTGGAACGGCCCTTTTGCGGGCGTGAGTCTGTCCCCGTGCACCCAGGAGATCAAGCCTGACCCTGCTAGCCGTCAGCGTCTGGTGCGTTCTCTGCGGGCGAAGCGGTGTCCTCCGCCGCGGCGGCTTGCGCGTCCTTTTCGGGCACATTGTCCTTGATGATCTGGCCGATCTGGACGAGCCAGCGATCTCCGTCGCGCTTGGCTTTGCCTTCGACGACGACCTCAAGATCGATGTGCAGTACATCCTCGCGCGCTCGGAAATCATCAAACCCGTGATCGCGGAGCTTGAGATGCTCCTCGCGTGAAAAGGGCTCTCCCGCGGGAGGCACGAGCGTCAGTTCACCATCGTCGACCCGCAGGGTGATGCCCTGCGCCCAGCTTGTGATCGTGCGAAGTGG
>CAZVEM010000240.1:0-9650 GCA_964626165.1 uncultured Nannocystaceae bacterium | reverse complement strand
GTCGGAACGGATGAGAACGGCATGGGTTCGGCGGTCGGCGACTACGACGGCGACGGAGATCTCGATTGGTTCATCACGTCGATCCTTGGACCGAACACCGATGGCAACCGGATGTTTCGCTACGAGGGGCTGCGCACCTTCAGCGACGCGACGGACGAGGCGGGTGTGCGCGAGGGTTGGTGGGGCTGGGGCACCGACCTCTTTGACATGGACAATGACGGAGATCTCGATCTGGTTCAGACCGCGGGCTGGAACTCCACGCTCTACCTGGAAGATCCCATGTCAGCATGGGTTAACCTTGGCGAGGGCGAGATGCTGTCCTATGGCGAGCCGAGCGGCCTGATTGATCCCGCCCATGGTCGCGGACTGATCACCGTGGACTACGACCGAGACGGTGATCTCGACGTGGTGATGGCGAACTACGCAGGCACCGCGCGACTGTTCCGCAACGACACCGTGACCTCGGGTCATTGGATCGACTTTGAGGTCCGTGGTGTCGACAGCAATCGCGATGCGATCGGGGCCGTCATCGACATTCAATCGGGCGGGCAGAGTCAGATCCGAGTGATTGGTGCAGGGGCGCTCTATCTGGGCCACAGCGAGCGCATTGCCCACTTTGGCGTCGGCGCGGAGACCAGCATTGAGACGCTGCACGTGCGGTGGCCCGCAACCGGCCGTGAAGTCATCCTCAATGATGTCGAGGTCGACCAGCGCATTGTCGTGACCGAGCCGCTGAACTGAAGCATCGGCCGCGCGGCCATGCCCGCGCGTCGTCGTCCCTCAATTGGACGCGACGGATGCGAACTACCGTGCCGGCTTATGCAAGATCACGCCAACGTAGGGCGGGCTGAGCTGTAGCGAACCACCGACCGCGTAGAGCTGACCATCATCAAGCCCGACGACGGCGTGCAGCACCATGCCGGTCTCCGGCGTCACGATCTCGGTGACGTCGAGCGTGCCCGGCGTCACCTCAAGGATCGGCGGCAACACGCCAACCGCCGTCGACACGCCCTCGCTCGACATCCAGGTTCCGTTGAGACCGGCAATGCCCGGCAGGATGATGGTCTCCCAGGCACTGCCGTCGTAGCGGGAGAGCACGCCATTGCTTCTGCCGCCGACCGCGAGGATCTCTGTGGGGCCTGTACCCCACAGACTAATCAGGTCCGAGCTGGTCCCCGAAGGCTGCTGAACCCACGCTTGACCATCAAAGTGCAGGATCGCTCCGAGCCGTCCGACTGCGAAGACGTCATCGGGACCGGTCGCAAAGATCTTGTAGAGCGCGGAGACCTTGCGGTCGAGCGGCGGAATCGGAAGCAGGGTCCACGCAGCGCCGTCCCAGTGCAGCAAGGTGGGCACGGGATCCTCGGATGGATCGACCACCGGCGCTTCGCCGACCGCATAGGCGTCGTCGGGGCTGACGACAAAGACTCCCCAGAGGTCCGTCGTCACGGGCGAATCCATGCGCGTCCAGCCGTTCTCGCCGCGACGCAGGATCGTCCCTTCTTGGCCCGCTGCGATCACAAACTGCAGGTCGTCCGTGCCGTGCACCCAAGTGACCAGCGGAGTGTCTGCGGGAACGTCCTCGTAGGTGATCTCATCGCCTTGGACCTGCGCGATCACGCCGGCAGTCGGCTGTCCGCCCACCGCCCAGACGCGGTCGCCCGATGCGGGTCCCCACGCGTTCATCCAGACGCCGACATCCACATCGGTCGTCACCACGACCCGCCAGCCCGGTTCCTCGTCGGGCCTTGGGTTGCAGCCCGTGCTGCTCAGCGCGCTGGCGATCAGGAAGCAGCCACCGAGCCGTCGCGCCGCTCGCAATACACCCTTGCGTGTCGTGCGACTCCGCCCCGTGTCTCGCGGAAATGGGCTCGCGATGCGGCCGCGCTCGATCATGCTCGGAGCATGGGCGATCTCGAGTCGCCTGACAATCTGGTGCCCGGTTCACGACCAGGGGTTCACGATGGTTTGCGTGCCACGATGAACGGCCGCCAATCCTTGCCCTTTGTCGCGTGATGCTCGACCGTCTCGATGCTCAGGCCATGCCGACAGATGGCAGCTTGAAGCGCCGAGCGGGTAAAGCACTGCACGGGGGGCGCCTTACCGACCAGGCGCATCAAGGGCAGCATCACCCAGGGCACGAGCGGGTTCATCTCGTAGAGGCAAGCGGTCTTGCAGATCAGCGATCCACCCGGAGTCAGTGCACGCGTGATCGAGTCAAGCGCGAGGTCGAGGTCGGATACCAAGTGCAGCACGTTGAACGCGAGCACGGTGTCGTAGCTCCCAGCCTCGGGAGTTGGTGCATCGGCGTCGGCGACGCGAAACTCGAGATTGGGATGCGGTGCGGTCGCGAGCTTCTCGCGCGCGATGGCGATCATCTCCGCCGACACGTCGGTGGCGACGTAGCTTCCGACGCTGGACGCGAGGCGGAGCGCCGTCGTGCCCGTGCCACAGCCCACTTCGAGCACGCGTTGGTTTGGCGCGAGTAGCTCGCGCGTGCGATCCAGCGTGCGCTCATACCCAGCCATGTCCTCGACGGGATCGGCCGCGTACTTGCGCGCGATCTTGTCCCAGAAGCGAGCCTTGGCGGTGGACGCAGCGGGGAGCGGAAGGTCGCTCGGCGGCAGCGGTGCCGACGGTGCCGAGGTTTCGTGATGCATGGCGACGGAGTCTCGTGGAGTGAGTGAAGGCATGGCGGCGGACCGAGAGCCTATCCATGCGCAGGGGAAAGCAAATCGTGGTATTTCGCAGACGACTCATGCGAAATCGTATGGATCGGCTCGACTGGAACCAGCTCCGGGCCTTCCTGGAGACGGCCGAGCAGGGGTCCCTCTCCGCCGCGGCCCGCAAGCTGGACCTCACCCAGCCGACCCTGAGCCGGCAGGTCGCGGCCATCGAGTCGAGCCTGGGCGTGACGCTCTTCGAGAGGGTCGGAAAGTCCATGGTGCTGACCGAGGCAGGGCTGGGTCTCCTCGATCACGCGCGCGCCATGGGGAACGCCGCCGAGGAGCTCGCCCTGGTGGCGACCGGCCGCTCCGAGGCCATCGAGGGTGTCGTCGCGATCTCTGCCAGCGATGCCGTTGCTGCCTTCCTCCTCCCCGCAGCGATCCGTCAGATCCACGAGGCCGCACCAAAGATCGTCGTCGAGGTGGTGACCTCGAACGCCCTCAGCGATCTCCGTCGCCGCGAGGCCGACATCGCGATCCGGCACGTCAGCCCAACCCAGCCCGATCTCATTGCGCGTCACCTCCGAGAGGCCACCGCGAGCTTCTACGCTTCGACCGCGTGGGTCGAGAGACACGGCCACCCACGCACGGTCGATGACGCGCTCGCACACCCCTTCATCGGTGCCGATCGCAACGGCCGATTCCTCGAGTATCTGCACGCCCACGGACTGCCGCTGACCACCGCAAACTTCAGAGTGCATTCGGACAGCTCGGTCACGGGGTGGGCGCTGGTCCGGCAGGGACACGGCATTGGCGTGATGATGGACGACGTGGCCGCAGCGACTCCAGGTGTCGTTCGCGTCCTCGACGACGTCGCGCCGGTACGGTTTCCGATCTGGCTCGTCATTCACCGCGAACTCCGAACCGCGCGCCGCTTTCGAGTGGTCTTCGACATCCTCGCGCAGGCCTTTGGTCGTGCCGGCAACGCCGGCTCAAACGAGTGATCGCGAATCACGATCCGCGGGCCACGTGGAACGTGCGTGAGCGCGCTGTCCGGGGCCTCACGGCACGAAGTCGCAGACAAAGTCCGCGCTCGTGGCCGGCGGTTCGATCTCAAGGGAGAACGCGGGCTCCTGAAGATCCTGGTTCCAACCCAGGATGCTGCTGCCCTTGAGGTCGGCCGCCGAGCACGACGCATCGCCATCGACGTCGACGTACCAGAGCAGCAGCGGTCCGCCCGATGTGCTCACGGGGACGGGCTCGACCCAATCGAAGTCAAAGGTGCCGTCGACGATCGGAGCGCTGCCGCCAAAGCTCGCCGGCGCGTCGGGGTCGTGCCACACGAAGATGGTCATGCCCTCGAAGGCATCGAACCCGATGCCGCGAAATGCCAGGGGGAACTCTGTACCTTCTGGATGGATCGCCTGCGCGAGGCACTGGTCCAAGGTTGTGAAGCACAACGGATCGGTGGCAACGCAGGTCGTGAACGCATCGCGCAGCTCTTCGGACCAGTCAGGGGACTCCCCGAAGCAGGTCTCGACACATGCATCCGGCGTCAGACAACCCCCATCGGCCAGCGTGGTGCACGCCATCACGCAGTCGAAGGGCTCGGGTTCGGGTTCTCCCGTCGTTCCGGCGTCCGGATCGGTGTCCCCCGAATCGTCCGAACTGTCGCCCTCGTCGCTGGTGTCGTCCTCCCCAGCATCCTCCCCAGCATCCTCCCCGCCGTCGAATGTACGGTCATTGCTCCAGGAGCACGCAGCCAGAGCGATAGGGGGAAGCAAGGAGATGAGGGAGAGCAGGGCGAGTCTTGGTGTCGAGTCCATGCCCCTACCATGCAAGATCGTCGTTGCCAGGGGAATCACGATGATCCGAACACTAATATTCGATGATGCAGGATAGTTGGGTCCCGAACCTCGACTCGCTCGCGTGCTTCGTCGCGCTGGCGGAGCGCGCGAACTTTCGGGCAGCGGCGGAGGAGGTCGCACTCTCTCCCGCCGCCTTCAGCGAACGGATCCGCCGTCTCGAAGATGATCTTGGCGTGGAGTTGTTCGCCCGCACAACGCGGACCGTGTCGATCACTCCTGCTGGCCTTCGCTTGATGCCACGTGCCAAGCACCTGCTCGCAGAGGCTCGCCAGATCCGCCGCGCGGCGCGGGCTGCTGATGATGACCTCCCCTACGCACTGACCCTCGGCACTCGCTTTGAGCTGGGCATGAGCTTCCTTGTGCCCGCGCTCGCCGACCTGCGTGCCTCATCGCCCGCTCGCACGCTGCACCTGCACTTTGGAGATGGCCCCGCGCTCCTCGACGCGGTGCTTGAGCGGCGCCTCGATGCCTTGGTCGCGAGCATTCGCCTCACCCAGGCCGATCTCGCCTACGCGCTACTCCACGAAGAACACTACGTGTTGGTCGCTTCGCCAAAACTCCTCGCCGAGCGCCCTTTGAAGACGCCCGCCGACGCGGTCGCGCACGTCCTGCTCGATACCCTCCCGGATCTCCCACTCTTTCGCTACTTCCTCGACGCGGCGCCGGCCAAAGATACCTGGCGCTTTGGTGCACGCGAATACCTCGGCACGATCGCCGCCGTCCGCCATCGCGTACTCGATGGCGCGGGCGTGGCCGTGCTGCCACGCTACTTCGTCGCGGACGAGCTCGCCAACGGCACGATCGCCACTCCCCTCCCCAAGATCCGCCTCGCAAGCGACTGGTTCCGACTTGTGTGGCGTGCCGACCACCCGCGCGACGAACAGCTTCGTGCGCTGGCTGATCAGCTTCGTAGCCGGCCGCTGCGTTGAGGGCGTTGACGATGGCGAGAGCCGCGAGCTCTGAGTCTTCCTACGCTGGCTCGCAGGGATGTGAGCATGTGTTCGGCAACGCCAGCGTCTTGGGCTTTGAGTTCTGACCTGGCGGCGGCCTCCTCGGCGCACTCCCGGACGCTGGCGCCGACCCGCTGCTGGCGCGACGCTCAGAGTTCGTAGATGCTTTTTCCTACACGCGCAGCTGCATGATGGGGCAAGCGGAGTGGTCCCGGGGTCGACCTGCCCGAAGACGTGCGCGAAGACAACGACCCTGTGCGCAACTGCTGCAGAGCGTGTGCGAATAGCGTTCCATGCGGCGACAGTTGTATTTCGGCGAGGAAGACATGCCATCAGCTGCCGGGTTGGGCCTGCACGGTGTGCCATGCCGAGACCTTGACCATTGGCGGCCGAAGATGCTGTCCGTCCCACCGTGGGCTGCAATTGGGCGACTGCTTCTCGGGCCCTGAATGCGAACGAACTTTCAGCCAATGTGACAGCATCGGACACTTCGTCGCGGTGAATCCGCCGGGCATGAGGACTCGGTGGTGTAGTCATCGGGGAGGTCGAATCTCGGAGGGCCGGGAGCCTCACCGTCCAGTTGGCTGCGCTCAGTTCGGATGTGTGAATGCGCTGGGGGTCAGCAAGCCACAGCTAGAGCCACAGCGGCGCCGACCCCAGCGAGATTATTGCACCGTACTGCTCCACATGAGACGCTGACACCTCAGCCTGAGTGTGCTCGCAAGGAAAGTCGGACCGCAGAAACTAAGACATGCACCACCTCCCTGTACAATGCCAATACTGCGGGGCGCGATTCGAGGTGGATCGTCCTGCCGGGGCCGGACCATGTCCGACGTGCGGCGCGCCCTGTGCGTGGCCGCTGCTTGGGCGTGCCTCGGAGGCGGATCCCGAGCGCGCACGCAAAGTGGCAGCAAGCCTCGGTCCCTCGTTCGCGACGCTACCCGGTACTCTTAGACGGCTCTGGAAGGAAAGCGCTACTACCCAACATTATCTGCGCGCTGGGCATCAGATCGAGCGCCGCGAAGTAGTTCTGCACTGTGCGCCCGGGAGCGGCTCAAGGGCCTCGCAGGTTACCGCGTTACCGGACCACACGCTCGAGGACCCCTGGCAAGTGGACTCCGACTCCCTTCGCGCCAGAACGACGTGCGTGTCCGTGTGCCCCGGATGCGCGGGCCTGAAGCGCCTCAAGTGCATGAACTGCACTGGTTCCGGACGGATAGCGTGTTCGAATTGCGGCGGAAGCGGGCGAGAAGCGGGGGAAAGAGGTTCACGCGCCTGTTCCCGCTGCCGGGGACGGGGAGACATGAAGTGCTCAAATTGCAAGTCTGGGTCGGTGGACTGCCATCGTTGCGGTGCCGTAGGACGAGTACATGCCTGGCTCGAGGTTGTGTGCACTCGTCTCGCACAAGTACTCGTTTATCCACGACTGGAGTCCGTTTCTCTCCACCGACGTGTCGACGACATCGTCGACTTCGAGCGTCCCGTTGGACAATACGAGCACGCGCTTCTCGCGGACACAGGGTGGACCTCTCCCGAGAGCTATCGACTGCCAGCCGAACTCGTGGCCCGGCTAGACCCACGAACCGACCGGCTGGCGGCAACGCGCACACAGATATTTCGTGGCGTAGTCTATGAATTCGCGTTTGACATTGCGACCGGACCGGGTCGCATTCTCGTTGGCGGCCAGCCCCCACAAGTGTCCGGAGCGAGCAACACGCTGGCACTGGCGACGCGCCGAGTGATATCTGGTGTGGTCCTTGCGGTCGGCGTGGCATCCGCACTCGCGCTGGCGGTGTACTTCGCAGCGCGTGGCGAGTGGTTCTCTCAAGGGGGGTACGCCGCCGCCGTTCTTGGGTACTCAATCATCGCGGCGCTCGGCCTCGCGTCGACCGTACATGTGATGCAGTTGCGGCACCTTGATCGTGTACGCGGAAATTTGGTGGCTGCCATTGCGCTGTTCCTCGTGGGCGCTTGCGGCAGTCTCACTGCTTGGATGTTGGCAGCACCGTCAGCGGCGTCTGTCGCCGAAAAAATTGGTCGCGGAGACTTGGTGGCAACGAAAGTGGAGCTCGCTGCTCTTAAGTCGACGAGAGACGCCAGCGGGGCGCGTTTGGAGGCGGAGCTCGCACGGCTTGAGCACGATCACAACGACGCGGAACATCTCGAGTCCGTAAAGCGGCAGCAAACGATATCGGCTGCTGTGACGGAATATGCCAAGCCCTGGCACAACGATGCGCAGCGGCAAGCTGCGGGCGTCGTGCTGGCGCAACGCACGATCGCAGAAGTAGACACGGCGATCGTGGCGAGTGACGCGAACGCGCTCCGTGACATTGCCGATGCCGTGGCGACGCTGGACTTGGAAACGGCGAGACGCTGTCTAGTTCTGGCTGCGATCTTCGACGCTAGTGCTGCGCTCGTGGAGAATAGATTCTCTGACGCATCCAAGGCGCTTGACGATGTTTCCTTAGCAAAGGAAGCTGCCCCCGATGCCTTCGACACTGCGCGTCTTGCGTTGCTTAGTGGAGTAAGGACGCGGCACGCGGCAGTGTTGGACGAATCGCGAACCGCCGACGATACCGCGTTAGTACTGCTTGCGGCGGAGGCCGATCAGCTCAGCGTTATCTATGAGACTTGGCGTGCGCCGACGGATACGCCGTTGAAGCACAGTGGTCTAGCTCAGGCTTCAGGCGATGCGGCGGCTCGCATCGAGCGTGAGGTACAGCGTGAGCAGAAACGGCTGTGGGCCGAGGCGAAGCGAAAGGCAGATGCGCAGGCAGATGCGCAGAGAAGATATGACCGCACGGCACTCGTCTGCAACGATGGCACACGTTCTCCGTCGTGTACTTGCGGTGGGAGTCGGCGTGGATGCTGTTCACGGCACGGTGGAGTCTCGCACTGTCCCGCTTCGTTGCCTGGCGGTTAGGCGACTTGGCGTGGCGTACATCCTGGCTGAGGACTTGCGAGTGTGCTGGGTGCGGGAGTCTATTCGTTCTGCGCCAGGTCAAAGATGTTCACCGCGAACGACCACCGACTGAGTTGGCATTCCTATCCAAGAGCCATGCCGGGGACGAAGCGGCGTTGGAGCGTCGTGGGCGAGACTCGCGAATGCCCGGGGGCTTTGCCGGTCGACGCCGCTCGATTACGAGGCGGGGGCAATCCATCTCTATGATGTAGGTCGTAGACTTGCTGATTCGAGCCGATGAGTCAGCGATCCTCATCATATGAGGCATCCAGGTAGTTCCTGACCGTGCAACTTCGCACTTGCCTGCCGCACGTCATGACGATGTGGAGGGCGAACGTCCACTTTCTCCTTCAGATACACGGAGACAGTCGCGGCGATGCGGCGTATCGTAGCTGCGGTGCCTTGCTGTTGATGCGGCACAGAAAGGCAAGGCCAACGTGGCAGCGAGAAAGCTCAGGGCAGATGAACAATCTGTGTGTGACTGGAATGGAATCTACTTGACCACCAACCGGGTGCTTCGTGCGTACACCGCCGGAAGTGACAGCTTTTCAACGGGCATCCAACTAGCGATGATTACCAGTACGCGAGTGACGCGAAGTCACAAGCCTTGGCTACTCGCGCTTGCCGTACTTTCTGGGTTGCTGGCCGCGGTCGTATGGAGCGGAAGATCGCCGACCGCAGGTTTAGGAATCGCGCTTGTGGCCGCGGTGGCCGCGGTGGCGTACCTCCTGACACGTTCGGTGGTCGTGCAAATATCGAGCGGTGCCGACACAATTCAGGTTGGACTGCAGGGGGGGCAAGCGGACCTAGTCGCCGCTGCCGAGTTTCTAGACTCGGTGGATGAGGCGGCTTGGCGTTCTCGGCAGCGCTAGGGTCCATTCCCGATCGCACACCTTCGGGGCAGGGCTCTGTGCGTTGGTGCCCCTCTCCGATTCCACAGGGCGCGGTGGTACGGCGTGCAGGCATCGCGACAGGCCTTGTGTGTCGCATCCGGCCCACCATTCCGTCGCCGACCACACCCCGACAGTTTGCGCTCCTATCTGGTCACTGGGCCCCGCCGAGGCCCGAGAGCTCCCGGCGCATCGCGAACCTCTCCACGAGGCTCAGCTTCCCGGCCGCCTTCCTTCGCGCCCCTCGTGGCTCATGCTCCTTGCCAAGGTCGTTCGAATGGACTACGTCTGCGTGCACTGCAATGTCGCCCTCA
>CAZVEM010000239.1:4838-9660 GCA_964626165.1 uncultured Nannocystaceae bacterium | reverse complement strand
TATCACGCCGTTGAGATCACGCGCAAGATCACGCCGATACGAGACCTCGTCGCGGTGGCGCGTCTCATTGCGCTGTTTCGACACGAGCGCTTTGACATCGTCCACACGCACACGCCCAAGGGCAGCTTGCTGGGGCAGCTGGCCGCGCGTGCTGCAGGTGTGCCGATGGTGGTCGACACCGTGCACGGCTTTCCGTTCATGGAGTCGACCCCGGCCCACAAACGCCTCCCGCTGCGTGCGCTGGCGCGTCTGGCCGCGCGCTGCTCAGATCGGATCTTGTCGCAATCGGCCGAGGACGTGACGATGGCGGCGCGCGAGCGGATCGGTGATGCCAAGCGCTGGGCGCTGTTGGGGAATGGCATCGACATCGAACGCTTCGATCCACGCCGCTTTGGCGACCTCGATCGCATGCGCGTACGCAAAGAGCTTGGCCTGAGCGCGCACGCAAAGATCGTGATCTTTGTCGGTCGGCTCAATCGAGAGAAGGGCGTGCCCGAGCTCATCGACGCCTTCTCACGCGTTGCACCACGATTTCCAGATCTGCACCTTTTGCTGGTCGGACCCTCCGACAAGCAAAAGGCGGATGCCGTCGATGAGTCCGCGGCGCGATCGTATGGCTGCGCCGAGCGCTGCCACTTTGTCGGACGACGCTCGGATATCCCCGAGCTCTTGCACGCGGCCGACGTCCTGGTGCTTCCCTCCCATCGTGAAGGGGTTCCACGCGCTCCGATGGAGGCGGCGGCGATGGGGCTTCCTGCGATCGTCACGCAGATTCGCGGCTGTCGAGAGGTCGTTGTGGACGGCGAGACAGGGCTCTTGGTGCCGGTCAAGCGGCCAGACGCGCTCGCGCAGGCGATCGAGCGACTGGTCGGTGACGACGCGCTGCGTCAGGCGATGAGCGTGCGCGCCCGTGCTCGCGCGGAGCTGCTCTTTGACCAACGCGAGGTCTTTGCCAAGGTCCTGCGCACGTACGAGAGCCTGCTGCAGGAGCGGGAAGGCCAAGGCAAGCCGATCGAGATGCGTCCCGGACAGTGGCGCCGTCAGCTCTACGCCAACACGCTCAAGCGCGGGGTGGACATCGCGGTCGCGGGCACGGGCTTGGTGATCGCTTCGCCAGTGATTGCGGCGACTGCAGCCGTCGTCGCGATCAAGCTCGGACGTCCTGTCCTGTTTCGACAGACACGGCCCGGGCTGGGGGGTAAGCCCTTTGACCTCTACAAGTTCCGATCGATGTCCGATGCGCGCGATGCCAACGGTCAGCTGCGACCTGACGCAGAGCGTCTTGGTGCTGTGGGCAAGCGCTTGCGATCGACCAGCCTCGATGAACTGCCAACGCTTTGGAACGTGCTGCGCGGCGACATGAGCCTGGTCGGGCCGCGCCCGCTGCTGATGGAGTACCTGCCGCGCTACAGCAAGCAGCAGGCGCGGCGCCATGAGGTCCGACCTGGCGTAACCGGCTACGCCCAGGTGCACGGGCGCAACGAGGTGGAGTGGGCCAAGCGCCTGGCACTGGACGTCGAGTACGTCGACCGCATGTCCGCGGCGCTCGACGCCTGGATCTTGTGGAGAACGGTGGCCGTCGTGCTGGGGCGGCGCGGGATCAGTGCAAAGGGGGAGGCGACCATGCGACCCTTCATGGGCGAAGGAAATCCGGACTGGCCATCCGATGGACATGCCGAACATGACCCGATGGAGTTCGGGGCGCGAAGGAGTACGGCATGAATCGAACCAAAGCACCGCTCTTGGTGATCGGAGGTGGTGGCCACGCCAAGGTCGTGATCGCGACGGCACGCGCCGCCGGCTATTTGGTCGTGGGTGCCTGGGACGACGACCCGCGGCGGCAGGGCAGCGAGGTCCTTGGCGTGCCGGTGCACGGTCCGATCGCCGCGCTTGCAGAGCGGCACGAGCCCGGTGTCCTCGCAATCGGTGACAATCGGACGCGCGCCCGCATTGCCTCGTCGCTCGCGCTGGAGTGGGCGACGATCATTCATCCCAGCGCCGTGATCGCCGAGGGGGCCAAGATCGGGCCTGGCAGCGTCGTGCTTGCCGGCGCCGTGATTCAACCCGACGCACATCTGGCCGAGCACGTGATCGTCAACACCGCGGCGAGCATCGACCACGACTGCCGTATCGCGGACTATTGCCATCTCGCGCCTGGCTCGCGACTCGGCGGTGGTGTCTCGCTTGAGGTCGGCGTGCTCTTCGGCGTGGGGAGCTGCGCGGTTCCAGGTGCGCGGGTGGGCGCTTGGTCGGTGGTCGGGGCAGGGGGTGCGGTGGTCCACGATCTCCCCGCCGGCGTGATCGCGGTGGGCGTGCCCGCACGGGTACGGCGGGAGCTCGCCACATGAGCGGTGAGCTACCGGCGCCCTTTGTCTGGTTGAGCCCGCCGCACGTCGGCGAGCGGGAGCGCGAGTTGATTGTCGAGGCGCTCGATTCAAACTGGGTCGCGCCGCTGGGTCCGATGGTCGATCGCTTCGAGGCCATGCTGGCGCAGCGCTGTCAGCGGCCGAGTGCGGCGGCGCTCTCCAGTGGCACGGCAGCGTTGCACCTCGCGCTGCGGATGGCCGGCATCAAGGACGGCGATCACGTCGCGGTCAGTGATCTCACCTTTGTCGCGAGCGCAACGCCGGTGCTCTACGAGCGCGCGGTGCCGGTGCTGGTCGACGCGGATCCGGTCACCTTCGGTATTGCCCCGCAACCCCTTGAGGACGCCCTTCGCGACCATGCTCAGGCCGGTCGCCCGATCAAGGCGGTCATCGCCGTCGATCTTTACGGAAATTGTCCCGACTACCGCGAGCTGGCCCCGCTGTGTGCCCGCTACGGTGCGACGCTGATCGAAGATGCCGCGGAATCGCTCGGCTCCATCGCGTACGGACAGCCCGCGGGCAGCTACGGGGAATTTGCCGCGCTGAGCTTTAACGGCAACAAGATCATCACCACCAGCGGCGGTGGAGCATTGTTGGCCGGCCATGAGCAGGCCAAGCGTGCCCGTTGGTTGGCCGCCCAGGCGCGCGAACCAAAGCCCTACTATGAGCATCACGAACTGGGCTTTAACTACCGCATGAGCAACCTGCTCGCGGCGATCGGCGTCGCACAGCTTGAGTCCTTGGAACAACGCGTGGCGCGGCGGCGCGCCATTCGAGAGCGATATCACCAAGCCCTCTCCGATCTTGACGGCGTGCGCGTGCAGGTCGACCCGCATGGCCAGACCAGCAACGCATGGCTGACCGTCGTGCTCCTCGACCCGCGCCGCAGCAAGACCACGCCCGAAGAACTCCGCGTCGACTTGCTCGCACAGCAGATCGAGTCCCGCCAGATGTGGCAGCCCATGGGACGCCAGCCGCTCTTTGCTGGCGCGAAGCGGGTTGGAGCCGGACACGCCGACACGCTGTTTCAGACCGGCGTGTGTCTGCCCAGCGGTTCGTCGATGGACGAAGCAACCCAGGAGCGGGTCATTCTCGCCGTCCGGCGCCATCTTCTTTCGCGCGTCGTGGGGAGCGGTGCGAGCCATCATGGGGCGACCCTCGGGGCATCAAGCGGCGGGGAGTCGCCTCACGGGGATTCCAGTGACGGTGCATCGACGCGCGGCGGATCGGTCGGTGGCGGACCGAACGACGGAGGAAGGGCCGGTTGAATCGAGCGCTATTGACCCGAGCCACCCAGATCGCAATCGATCTGACGCTCCTGACTGTGGTGTTCGCCGCTGCCTTTGCGCTGCGCTTTGAGCTGCGCGTGCCCGGCGACATGCTCCGCCGTGCCTTCGTCATCTGGCCCTTTGTGGTCGGCCTGCAATATCTTGCGCTCTGGCTGTTCTCGGTGCCGCGCTTCTCGTGGCGGCACGTCGGGCTGCGGGAGGTGCTGCGAATTGCAGCAGCGCTCGCGCTGGCCGCGGTCGTGCTGCTCGGTATCCGCACCGCAGTCGCGCCGCTCGATGACACGTGGCCCCGGCTGCGATACGCACTGGTTCCGATCGGCGTGATTGCGATCGACAGCGCGCTCGCGCTGCTCGCAATCGCGGGCGTGCGTGGCCTGCGTCGCATCGTCGCGGAACGCAGCGATACCGCGGCGCGCCAGCGTGTCGGGCGTCGCGTGCCGACGATCCTGATCGGCGCAGGCGCCACCGGCACAGCGGCCGCTCGCGAGATCGTCGCGCACCCCGAGCTTGGCATTCATCCACTCGGATTTGTCGACGACGATCTGAGCCTCCGCGGTCGCGTGATCCATGGGCTTCCAGTGCTGGGCACGCTTGAGCAGCTTGAATCACTCTGCGCGTCTCTTGGCGCCGAACAGGTGCTGGTGACCATCACCCAGACCAGTGGCGCGTCGCTGCGGCGCATTGTCGCGCAATGTGGCGCCGCGGGCGTCCGCTTCCAGATCGTGCCGCCGGTTTCGGACATTGTCGGCGGCCGGGTCACGCTTCAGACCATTCGGCCGGTCAATATCGAAGACCTTCTCCGCCGCGACTCGGTCGTGCTCGATCACCAGTCGATCGCCGCGCAGATCCGCGGTCGCGTGGTTGCAGTCACAGGGGCCGGAGGCTCGATCGGCAGCGAGCTGTGTCGGCAGATCCTTCGCTTCCAGCCTCTGAAGCTGCTTTTGATCGAGCGATCAGAGAACGCCCTGTTTGAGATCGAGCAAGAGCTGCTGCGTAGCGCAGCGGGCGGAGACGTCGACGGTCGTGCCGTCCAAATCGAACCCTGTCTGTGTGATGTGACCGATCGCTCTCGCCTCTCTCAGGTCTTTTCGACGTTCCGACCGGCCATCGTCCTGCACGCAGCCGCGCACAAGCGGCAGATACGTCGCACTATAAATACATTCAAAA
>CAZVEM010000239.1:0-4828 GCA_964626165.1 uncultured Nannocystaceae bacterium | reverse complement strand
GAACAATCTCCTCGGCACCCAGCTGGTACTGCAAGCCGCCGCCGACCACGGCTGCCTGAGCTTTGTCTTGGTGTCGACGGACAAGGCGGTCCGCCCACGCAGCGTTATGGGGGCGACCAAGCGCGCGGCAGAGCGCTATGTGCTGCTCCACGGTCCCTCGGAGACCATGCGCGCCTGCGCGGTGCGCTTTGGCAATGTGCTCGGATCTGCGGGCAGCGTCGTGCCGATCTTCCGCGCGCAGATCGAGCGCGGCGGACCACTCACCGTCACGCATCCAGAGATGGAGCGATACTTCATGACCATTCCAGAAGCCGCGCAGCTCGTGCTCCAGGCCGCGAGCATCAGCGCCGGCGGCGAGATCTTCGTGCTTGAGATGGGCGCACCGATCAAGATCGTCGACCTTGCCCGCGATCTGATCCGGCTCAGCGGGCTTCGTCCCGACGACGACATTGCGATTGAGTTCTCGGGCGTCCGACCAGGTGAGAAGCTCTTTGAGGAACTCAGCACCGAGGGCGAGTTGCTCGCGACCGGGCACGCAGACATTCGCAAAGAGAGCGGTGGCGTTGGCGAAGCCGTCGAGCTTGAGCACCACGATCGTCGCTGGGACGCGTTGATTCACGACGCGCGCTCGTTGGATGCGACGGCCTTGCGAGAGCGCCTGCACGAGCTTGTTCCCGAGTACCGGCCGCCCGAGGCCGCGGCAACGAAGGGCTGAGGGATTCGCGGTGCAGCGCGAAGGTGTTCTGCGCATCAGAGCGTGCGCTGGATTCCGTGCGCGTTGGCGCCAGATCTCAGGCCCCTTGCCGACATGTGTGCCACAGGCACACGACAACGCGGCGAGCGCGATATCACCGGATGACGCAGAATATGACAGCGTCAACCGGCCCTGAATCGCAGATCGAAACGAGCAGCAAGTGCTGGCTTGACCGTGGCTAGCTGCCCTTCTACACAGCGGCCATGTCCACGTTCAATGTCGCCCGTGTCCGTCGCGCAGCTCGCCTCTCGCAGCTCTCATCGCGCGGCCGTATCGGAGCCCTCACCACCGCGTGCCTCCTGGGTTCGCTCGCTCTGACCGCCTGCAACTCGTCACCCGCGACGCCGGCAGGATCAAGCGCAGGTTCGACCGACGCCTCTGGCAAGAAGGACGAAGGAAATGGCAGCGCCAAGACCGATGGCGGCGACAAGGTAGAGGCAGGCAAGGATGGCGGCGGAGCCGTAGCGACTCCGGGCGGCGGCGCAGCGGTAGCCGGAATGACCCCGCTCAAGATCATACCGGAGGGAGCATCCGTGATCGTGTATGCCGACCTGGGCGACGCGATGAAGACGCCGGGCTTTGCCGCGGGCATGCTGGGCGGCATTGGTGCCACCAACCCTGAGATGCAAAAGCAAGTCATGACACTTGTGGAGTGCGGCGTTGCGCTGGAGGGCATTGGCTCGGTATCGGCCCGATGTCGCAAAAGGGCATGGTCGCGATCGAGGCGACCGGTATTGGCAAGGTCGAGGTAGTCGAGTGCGCCGCAAAGAAGCTGGGTGGTGCCGCGAGCATTGAGCTCAAGGACGGCGCCGATGGTGGCAAAGAGCTTGTGCTGGGCGGCGGCGATGCCGTGGGGCTGATGATGGGCGACGACATGATCGTGCTCGCCTCCAAGGAATGGGCCGATCGCGTGCGCACGCTCGCCAAGGGCGAGGGCGAGTCTGCGGTCGACGGCAGCATGAAGGACCTCGCTGCCCGCGCTGGTATGGGGCCCGGCCTCAGCTTCGCGGCGAAGATCCCAGCGAGCTTGGCGCCAAACGTGCCTGTGCCTGGCGTCGAGGACATCACCGGTCACTTCAGCACGAGCGCGGACATGCAAGAGGTCTCGCTGGCCTTCGCGGTCGGCACCGCTTCCGAAGAGGCGAGCACGGCCGTCACAACGATTCTCAAGGAGCAATACGCGGCATTTAAGCCCGCGCTTGCGCTCTATGGGGTGCCCAAGACGTTGGCCGATCGCGTCGCGATCTCGCAAGAGGCCAACGTGACCAAGGTCGACCTCACGATCACGGGACCCGAAATCCTCGAGCTGATGGCCGCCGCGAACGCGCTCAGCGGGGCTGGCGGTGGCGCGCCGCCGTCGGCGATGGTCGCAACGCCCTAGCAGGCTGATGGTGTGGCGGGGGGCGCAGGTGGACCGGTACGTCGCATTGCCTCGGTCCGCATGTGCCCCTACGCTCCCGGCACTTGATGTCGTCCTCTGACAAGTCTCGCCCGGGCGCAGAGCTGCTCCGTCACCACCGGCTGTGGACGCGTTTGCAGCCGGCCGCTCGCGGGTCGCGGCGATTGGGCGCGCTACTCGGTCTGGCGATGATGACGGCCTGTGCGCCGGCGCCACAGACGGTGTGCCGACATCTCGCAGAGGTGCTCGCGGCCGAGCTCGATACCCCGAAAGAGACGATCTTGCCCGAGCGTGCGTGTACCGAGCGATTGGAGCGGCAACGCGATGCCGTCGGCCGTCTGGTGTACCGCACCTACGCGCGATGTGTCGTGGCTGCGAACTCTTTGGATGAGCTCGACAAGTGCAAGCCGATGCACGTGGAAGAGTAGGGGGCCTACTCGCGCCGGGTCCGACATTTCGGGCCTGTTATTCTGGGTCTGTTATTTCGGGCCTGTCATTCCCTGCGCAGTGAAATCCAAGCTCGCGCACGAGCCTGCGAACCTGCGCGTCCACGATCTCCGCTCGCGGTGCCGCGAGCTGCGACACATCGACCTCGATGGGAATGGCGGACCACTCCCGGCGACTGGGCAGCGTGGAGCGAAGCGCGTGGAAGGTCGCTGCGACCTGTCTTTTGGCGACGCTGGCTCGGAGCGCGTCCTCAAGCGCGTCTAGCACCGGATCCTCAGCGAGCATGCGCCAGATCGCGCCGTGGATGCGGGCCAGCTCGGATGGCGTCGGCGCGGCAAGCTGTGGCGGTGCGGACGACGGCGTGGGGCGCGAAGCTGCGTCACTGGAAGGTGCTGCTTGGCCTGCATCCCGTTCCACGGAGACGATGCGAGCGAGTTGCGGGCTCGCGGGCCCGCCCAAGCTCGATTCTGCCGCGGACTGCGTCGATGGGGTGCCACTGCGCTGGCGATGCCCACTCCCCAGCGCGTTCGCGATCGGATCATGCAGCAGCGTGAGCGCGCGCGACTTGGCCTCCTGTGTGTGGCCCGCGATATGTGGCGTGGCGATTGGGATGCAGGCCGGGCGGTCTAACCAGCGCGCCTCAACGGCGGGCTCGCCGGTCCAGACATCGAGTGCGGCGACGGGTGCAGGGAGCGAGGGATCATCGTGCACGCGTAGCAACGCGGCCTCGCTGAACACCGTGCCACGCGAGGCGTTGCACCACGCCATGACCGAGGACCTGAGCTGCTCGGCACCAATCAGGCCGAGTGTCGGGTATGGCCCGACGCGGCACAGCGGCACGTGGAGCGAGACGGCGCTGCATTGCCCGATCAGCTCGTCAAGGCTCGCCCACATCACTTCCGCCGGGAGCGCGTCGAGATGCGGCGTCGAGGGTCCATGAAGTGCGGCCCGGGCCGATCCCTCTTGCAAGGCCGCGCGCAGTGGTGGGTCGCAGGCCACGACAGGGACCCCGAGCACTTGTAAGCATCGCGCCACCCTGCGGCCTGTGTGGCCAAAGCCAACGATGCCCACGCGCCGGATGATCTCGTGCGATCGCTGCGTGGCAAGACGCGCAAGCGCCCACATCACCCACTGCGCGACGGCGTCGGCATTGCATCCTTCGGCGCTCGCAAAGCCGATACCTGCTTGCGCCAGCGCGTGGACGTCGACGTGGTCCTCTCCACTGGTCGCGGTCGCGACGATCCGCAGTCGACTGTCGCGTACGGCTTGGGCGAAGGTGGCGTCGATGCGCGTGACGGAGCGGATCACCAACGCGTCGTATTCACGGCATCGCTGCGGCGTCAGCTCCTGCGCGGGATAGCCCTCACACCGGCCCAAGGCGCCCAGCGCGTCCTCAACCCCGGGCAGCGCCAGGTCGTAGATGAGGCGTGGGGGCACCTGCTGAGCTTGGCACGCTGGTGGTGGCCTTTGCACCCGCGGCCTCGCGAGCCTCGGTCCGACCGGGCGCGGCCGCGGCGTGGTGTCGGAGCGCCTGCGCTTGACCCGAGGGGAGCCCTCACCTAGACCGCGCGGACGGACCAACGCGCGATGGGCAGGGGACTACGCACTCGGATCTTGGATTTGCGCATTACCGGCATCGACGACGATGGGCACGGCAGCGCCGTGGATGCCGAGAAGCATTATGGCGTGCCGCGCACCCTGCCCGGCGAGCGTGCGGTGGTGGAGTGCATCCGCGCCGGTCGATCGCCCGCGCGGCTGCGCTTGCTTGAGCTGCACGATCCTCATCCCGACCGTGTGCAGCCGCGGTGCAGCGCGGCGGGTTACTGCGGTGGCTGTGCACTGCAGCATCTGCGCGAGGATGCACAGCGCTCGCACAAAGAGCAGGCGTTGCTTGAGTTGCTCAGAGCGCAAGCGGTGGTCCCGCCCACGTTGGAGGAGCCGCTGCACGCAGGTAGCTATCAGTATCGTCGCCGCGCGCGACTCGGCGTCAAGGCAGTGCAGGGCAAGGGCCGCGTGCTCGTGGGCTTTCGAGAACTCGATGGGCGCTACATTGCGCTGCTGGATCGCTGCGAGATCCTAGCGCCCCCCTTCGACGCGCTGCTCGATCCGCTCGCGACCCTGATCGATGGGCTCTCGATCCGCGCTCGAATCCCCCAGGTCGAGATCGCGAAGGGCGACGATGGGGCCGCGCTGACGATTCGCGTGCTCGAAACACCCTGCGAGGAAGA
>CAZVEM010000238.1:0-9739 GCA_964626165.1 uncultured Nannocystaceae bacterium | reverse complement strand
CTAAGGGGCTCCGACGACGCGGTGTCGTGTCCACGAAGTAAGTGCCGTCAAAACGATCACTGTACGGCCGCGGATGAGGCCTTCTTGGACTCACTTGCATGGAGCCAGCGGGCCGCCCTCGCACAAGTGGCCTGACCTCGCGGCGAAGCAGCGCGGGGCCGAGCTTCTGCCGACGACCCCAGGCCGCGCCAAAACAATCGGTGGCCGGCATCACGCAGTTTCGCGTGCGCAACCTGCGACGGCGACGTGCGAGCCCCGGTCGCCCTCTTTCCCGCTAGGGGTCGGAGATCAAGAGATATGCCCCCAGGCACATCTCATCGAGCGAACCCTCACCGAGGGTGACATCGATCGGGTCTTCCTCGCCCGCGATCTCAAGCTGGACTGCAAGGTCGGGGTTTCCTTGTGTGTTGTTGTAACCACAACGTAGGCGCAGGAAGTCGCCTTCCTTTGCCAAGGGCAGATCCCCGAAGTCGAGGTCGTAGGTATAAAATCGCTGCCAGTCGAAGTCCCAGTCGAGCTGCAAGAGGCACTGATCTTCGCTCGCACTCATCGAGTCCTTGAGTTCAATTTGAAGCTTTGTGCCGACGAAGTGCATGTGCCCCGCGATCGCAGCCAGTCGGAGGTCGCCGCCGCCGGGGAGCGCTGGGACGCGATATGCCATCGTCTCCCAGTGCTCCTCTTCCTCGGCGGGAATGAGGAACACGGGGCCACCGGTCATCGGGTCATTGGTCCCCGGCTGAAGTCCCGTCCCGTCGGGATACTGCATCGTATCGTTGCCGATGAGCTGGAGAAACGCCGTTCGCATCGGCGTAGCGTCCGCAAACCGCATGGAGATGCTGGTCGCGTCGTCGATCTCCTGCGCTTCCGCCGGGTGGTAATGCACCTGCATGACCACTTGACTGCCCGCTGGGATGCTCATGCCTGCTTCATGTGGGATCTCGAATGCAGATTGACCGGGCACCCACGCGTTGATCAGCGTTGAGCTCACGCCTGGTCCACCCACGCATTCGAAACGGCCATCTGTCGCGCCGTCCATCGCATCTTGGGTATCTAGCGCCGACAATGCTGCCGAGTCGCTCACCAAGTACATCAGCGCATGGTGATTGACCTTGGTGTTCCCTGGTGTGACCTGGGAAGCCACCAGCACCTCGTCGGTCGCCAACTCGAGATCCATGATGAAGCAGTAGAACTGGTCGGGGTTGACGATGTTCTTGTCGTTGACCTTCTCGACCAGCGGCGGAATCGTCGTCGGCGCGGGGATCACGACGACCTTGTCGGGATTCTCAAGGTCAAGTGATGGGAATGGATCGAGATCGGCTGGCGCTCCGCCGTCGCTCTCCACGGTACAGGAGTCCGCCCATTCCGCCAGGAGCTCAAGTTCCTCCGGAGTGAGCCGTGAGTCATTCTTCCACGGCCCCGGCGGAGCACAATTCTCGTCTTCGAGTGAAGGCCACGGCGGCATGGCTTGGGCACTCGTCTGCAGGACAATCGCGTCTGCCCAAGGCACGACCTCTTCATAGGTGGACAGAGGCATCGGAGCGATGCCCCCGTCTCGATGGCACGTCTCACAGTGCGTGCGAAGGATCGGCGCGATGTCCTGTGCATAGGTCACCGCCACCTCGGGGTCGGGAGGGATGCACTCGTCGCCGTCACCGTCGCCGTCGCCGGACCCATCCTCGCTTACGAGGGGCTCATAGCAACCGCTCAAGGTCACCGCGCTGCAACAGGCAATGATCGCGGAGAGGGTTGCACCTGCCGTTCGAGCACCGAGGAGAGCCATGTCGGTCGGAGAGTACCAGCTTCCAGGACCGCAAAGCCCGCCAGCGGCTGCCGAGCGCAGGCTGACAAAGCTGCAGGGGGTCAAGCACGTGCAACGTAAAGGGTGGGCGTCTTCGCTCCAGGCTCAGGGCATCACGCGGGCGCTCGGAACAATTGCGTGTCGGGCTCCTCTACAGTCGCGCCGTGCTCGCCGATAATCCCCCGATGCTCCGTGACGCCAAGGCTCTGGGTGGAGGTACTCAAGGCGAGTCCGGTACCGCCGTACGCCTGGCCATGGCGAAGGTGCTGGGACTCGTGTGGCTGATCGCACTCTCTGTCGCCATGCCCGCGTGCAAGCGCGAGGACGGGCGCCCAGCCACGGAGCGTCCGCCGAGTCTGGATCGCACCCGAGCCCTTGAGACGCTGGATCCCGCGGCGCTGGCGGCGAGTCGCGGCGGCTCGGAGCGACCGGGGATTGAGCAGCCCCCGGTGGTCAAACCCGACAACAGCCCGCTTCGCGTTACGGAGGTTGGTCCCAAAGGCGTAACTTCGAACTGGCCCGATGCATTCATCGAGTTCTCCGCACCGATCTGGGAACTCGGCTCACCGCCAGAGGTCGATCTCAAGGCGCTTGGCCTGAAGATCACACCCACCCTGCGTGGCGAATGGATGTGGGCCTCCCCAAATCGGCTCGTGTTCTCCCCCCGCGCCGAGCTTCCTGCAGCTTCTATCTACCGCGTGACGGCGAACGGTGAGGTCCGCGCCTATGACGGCCGTTCCGTCAAGCTTAACGTGGACTTCTCCTTCGAAACCGATCGGCCGACGGCAACGATCGAGACGCTCAGTGGACTCGAGGGCAACACCGAAGAGGACGCGCTGCACTGGAAGTCGGCATTCGTCGTTCAAACCACGCAAGGAGTACGCGCCGAAGATCTCAGGCGAGCGATCCATGCCTACAAGGTGAACGACAAAGGTGAGCTCGGCGCGTCCATCCCGGTTTCGATCTCCCGGCAGCGACGAGACCGCTGGGGCTATCTTCAAGACGACCCCGAGTACCAGAGTTATGTCGTGCGACCTGCTGCCACATGGCCGCTTGGTAGTCAGATCGTGATCGAGGTGGATGGTGGGCTGCGCGGGCGTCACGGTCCTTTGACCATGGGTGCGCCGGTCCGCCGCTCATTTATGATCAATCGAGGGCTCGAGATCACCGGTGTGCACTGCTACGACGAGTTCGTCGGCGGCTGCGGACTCGGCCCGGTGACGCTGGAGTTTCGAACGCCGGTGCCCGGCGCGGCGATTCTCAACAACGTTCGCCTCGAAGGCGTCTCGCGCGGCGGACGAGCGAAGGGATGGGATGAGGGCTGGGATGACGATGCGTATGGCCAGCGCCGCGGCTTTTCGTCCGCGCTGGTCTGGGGCAACGTGGAATTGGGCAAGAGCTACGTCGTACGTGCCTCCGGTGCGCTGCGTGACGTGTACGGCCAACCGCTGGTGGGCGGACCGTACAAGAAGGAGGTCAGGTACGTCGTCCCCCAGCCATCGCTGGAGCTGCAGCCGACCCACGGCGTGATCGATCCGACCCGAGGTACTTCGATTGGCATCGAGGCTCGATGGATCGAGCGCGTCGAAGTTCGATGGGTCTCGTTGCCGCTGCGAGAGGGCGCGAGCTGGTCGCGCTTGGATCTCAAGGACCTCAACACCCGCGCTTGGCCGACCTATGCCTTGGCCGAAGGCAGAACCGAGCAGGACCTCGTCATGCAGGGTGACTTCGCGTGGGCCTCCGTCGAACTGCCGCTGCGGCAGCTCTCGCCCGATCTCACCGGACCCATTCCTGTGGAGGTCCGCCCCCTGCGAGGCAAGTCCTCGCCGTGGCTCGGGACGACTGAGCTACCTGCGGCCAAGCGCGCCATCGTGCAGCTCTCTGAGTTTAACGCGTACGTGATCGCGACGCTCCCCAAGAGCGCTGTCTACGTCGCCAGTACCTCGACCGCCGAGCCCGCGCGCGATGTCATTGTCCGCGCACGTGACGAGGGCGGCAAGCTGCTCGGCACCGTGCGCACGGACGCCGCTGGCATCGCGACCCTTCCCGACGAAGCAGGCCTTGAGCGTGGACGATTGACCCTGCTTGAGTTCAATCGTGGGAATGCGCGCTACGTGCTGCCAACGACGGCGCTCAAGCGCGATCCCGCTTCACCCGAGCCTGACTCGCCCCACGGTCTGCGTCGCGGAGAGCGGAGCCTGGTGACCGCGACCACGGAGCGAGCGCTCTATCGACCCGGAGAGCGCGTCCACTTCGTCGCCTGGACGGCAGTGGCAAGCCCCTACACCGCAGCCGGACTGGAACGGATGGCCAAGGGGACACCGGCGCACGTCGTCGTCCGCGACTACTCAAGCGAGCAGGTCGTAGCCAAGGACGTCAAGGTCAGCGCGTCGGGCAAGGCTTACGGGACGTTGACCCTGCCCCAGAGCGCTCGGCTGGGCCGCTACACGCTAAGCGTCGAGGTGCTTGGCACGACTTCCAAGGCGGACTTCTCCGTGGAGGACTATCGCGTGCCGGACTTCGAAGTTGCCGCGGCGATTCCAACCCCCGATCTCACCCACGGCCAGGTGGTCCGCCTCATTGCCAATGCCCGCTACTACTTTGGTGGTGCGACGAAGATCATCGGCGCGCGCGCGCTGACAAACTGCACAAACATCAATTTCCGGCCCAGTGGATTGGAGGCCGGCTGGATCGCCGGATGGCATCGCGAGCCCACCCCGAAGCGTGGCGGCAGCGCTCCGCTGATCCCAAGCTTGCGCGGCGATCAGGTCGTTGAGGGTCGCGACGATGGTGCTTGGGACTCGGGCCACCTTGAGTCGCAACTCTTCACCACGCCGGGCTTGCTCGGCGTACCTTATGGATGCACGAGCAGCGTCGCGGTCCGCGACGCCACGCAACAAGAGGTTGGAGCCGAGGCCAGCTTTACTGTCCACCCGGACTTCTATCTTGCAACGCTGCCCGGGCCGGGGGATCGGGCGCCTCATTCGATTCAGGTGCCTGCGCGCGTCGTGACCTACAACGGTGAGCGCCTTGAGCAGCGCGTGAAGGTATCGCTGCATCGAACCTGGGAAGCGGAGACAACCGCGATGGTGGACGGACAGTCAGTCGTCACCAAGTGGGAAACCAAGGAAGAGGACCTGCCGAGTTGCACCGTCAATTCGACCCGTGAGGGTGCGGATGGCGCCTGCCGCTTCGCCGAACTCAAGTACGGACGCTACACGGTGACGCTGGCATCGACGGGTTCTCGGCACGACGCCACGGTCAGCTACTCGATTTACGTCTCGCGACCGCATCGCCCCCAGGTCTACGTGCAGCGCTCCCGACCGCCGAGGCTGCAATTGTCGATCGACGATCGCAATCTTGAGGTTGGCGACGCAGCTATCGTCAATATCGCGGGTCCCACGGACAAAGGCCACGGCGTGCTCGTGGTCATCAACGGCGGCATCCGATCCATCCTTCCCTTTCAGCTCAAGGACGGCAACACCACGCTCGAGATCCCCGTGGACGAGAGCATGGTTCCCAGCGCACAACTTCGGGCCTTCATGGTCGACGGCGCCAGTGCAGGCACGCGCAACGCCATTCAGGAATCAAGCGCGACGATCAAGACCAGCACTCGACATCGCGAACTCTCCGTCGATGTCGTCGGCCCTGGCGTTGCGGGACCGCGTGACGAAGTCACCTTCACGGTCAACGTCCGCGACTATCAAGGTAAGCCGACCTCGGGTCATGTGACGCTCTGGGCTGTGGATGAGGCCGTGCTTGCGCTGAAGGAACACACGCTGCCCGAGCTCATCGCGGCGTTTGCCGTCGAACGCACCATGGACGCGCTGAGCGTGAACGGCTTCATGCTGGCACAGCTTCCCTACGTGCGGCGTTCCGATCCCTACTCGCCACAGATGTGGACGCCAGACGCATTTGCCACTTTCGGCAGCAGCTATGGCTACGGTGCCGGCGGTGGCGGCTTTGGGGGGCGGGGCGCGCATTCACCATCGATTCGCATGGCGAGTGCCGAGACCGCGCGCGAGCGCTTTGACTCCGCTCCGATCTTTATCGGCGACGCGATGGTCGGGAAGGACGGCATCGCGAAGGTCAAGGGCACAATGCCCGACAACCTCACGACCTTCCGCGTCACCGCGATCGCCTCCAGTAGCATTCAGGACGCGCCAGTCGGCCGTTTCGGCCACGCGACCACGCAGCTTCGCGTCACGCGACCGATGGTGCTTCGCCCCGTGATCCCCCGGATCATGCGAAGTGGCGACCGCGCGCAGATCTTCGCGCTGGTCGACAATCTCGCGGCCCCGGCGGGTGAGCTCGAGGTGCGCCTTGAGCTACTCGACGCAGACGATGTACTCGCTTTGGACTCGCCGACCGTCAGTCGCACGGCGTTCGCGGTGGGTGCACAATCGCGACTCGGTTTCCAGGTGCGAGCGATCGCACCCGGTCCTTCGCGGGTCAAAATGAGTGCAACGCTCACGCCGGCCGACGGCAGCGCGGTTGTGCGCGACACGGTGATCTTGCCGCTGCCCGTCGAGGTCGAGCGCACGCAGACCGACACCGTCGCGGTCTACGGCGAGCTCAACGATGACACCCCCGTCGCCCTGCCCTTCAAGCTGCCCGACGGCGTCGTTGCCGAGCACGGAGGCCTGACACTCGATGTCTCCGCCACGCTGCTGACTGGGCTTCGCGACGCGGTCACCTATCTCGTCCGCTATCCCTACGGCTGCGCCGAGCAGACCTCAAGTCGATTGGTTCCAATTATTGCGCTGGGAGAGCTCGCCACGCAGTTCGACCTCGGCGACCAATCGCAGCTCGATGAGCTGTACCTCGCTGGCGTCACGCGGCTGGCCAGCTTCCAGCGTGCCGACGGCAGTTTTGGCTACTGGGGCAGCCAGAGTGGCAGCTACCCACACGTCAGTGCCTATGTCGCGTGGGTTCTCGATCGCGCACAAAAGGCCGGGCGTCCCGTGCCCGCCGAGGTCATTCGTGGCTATCTGGCCTTCCTGCGGGAGCACCTCAATCGCACGGCAAGCATTGTCGCCCCCTCACCGGACGTCGACACCGCATCGCTGATCGCGTTGCTGATCCTGGATAGTGAGAACTCGACCACCGTCTTGGCGAGCGATGTCAAAGTCATCGACAGCTTGTGGGAGCGGGAAAAGCAGCTCGGCTACACCTCGCGCGTCTTGCTCCTTCAGGTGCTTCATCGACGCGGGCTCGCAGCCGGTGGCGATCCACGAGCGGCTCAGCTCCTCGAAGAGCTGCTGGCCTTCGTCGATCGGCGCAATGACTCCGCCCGAGTGGAGTTGTCGAGTCGCAACTGGTGGCTCTTTGAGTCCGACGGCCGAAGCACAGCGATGCTTCTCTCCGCGCTTATTGAAGTCGACCCGCAGCACGCCTTGGTCCCGGCGCTCGCACGCGGCCTCATGGACTCGCAGCAGGCGGGACGCTGGTCCAATACGCAGGAGAACGCATATGCGATCATCGCGATGACCGACTACGCGAAGATCTACGAGGCGGAGTCGCCAGATTTCCGCGGCAACATCTGGCTCGGTCAAGATCGGGTCGCGCAGGTCGCCATCAAGGACGACCGCTTCGCGCAGGCACACGGTGAAGCGCCGATGCAGCGGCTGATCCAAGCCTCCGGCACGCCATCAAGCGCAGCGCCCGGCACCTCGACGCCGCTGATCCTGGAGCGGATCGGAACGGGTCGCATGTACTACCGTATCGGGCTGACCTGGGCGAGCTTGACTGGCGCTGATAAGGCGGTCGATCGCGGGCTCTCGTTGGAGCATTCGCTGCGGAGCCAGCAGGCCAGTCTCTCGCTGGATACACCACTCAAACTCGGTGAGATCTATGCGCTGGACGTCACGCTCACGACAAGCTCATCGTTGACCTTTGTGGCCGCTGAGCTCCCGCTCCCCGCTGGCATCGAAGCCATCAACCTTGAGCTCGGTCGCGGTTCTGCAGCGATGAAGATCGCGGGTCGTCGGGGCTCTTGGGTGAGCCACCAGGAACTGCACCGCGATCGGGTCCTGCTCTTTGCCGACAAGCTCGAGCCCGGGACGCACACCACGACGATCTTCGTGCGGGCCACCACCCTGGGCGATTTCGCGATGCCGCCGGCATCGGCGCACATGATGTATTACCCCGAGGTCTACGGCCGCAGCCCGCAACGCGCCCTCAAGGTGGAGCCATAAGGCGGCGCGAATCTTGGCGTCTCCGGGCAGGCGGGCGGGGAGCTTGAGAAGCGCGAACCGGCGCTTGCATCGCGACGATCATCGGCAAGACTGCCGCCAGAGCCGCAGGACCGCCATCGATGCTCAGCGCACAGACCAAAAAGGAAGTCCCCTCCGACTTCGACGCCGTCGCCCCAACCTACGACTTGCTGACCGGGATGAACCCCGGCTACAACAGTCATCTTCGCCTCAGTGCACGCCGCATGGCGCTCCCACGCGACGCTCGCGTGCTGGATCTATGTTGCGGCACCGGACTTAGCACCGAAGCGATCGTCGAGATCTATCCCGACGCGACCGTGACGGGGCTCGACGCCTCCGAGGGCATGCTCGCAGGTGCACGGAGCAAGAAATGGCCGCAGCGCGTCGACTTTGTGCACGGCGACGCCATGGATCCCGGCGCCTCGCAGGGCGTGAAGGGCCCCTACGACGGAATCCTGATGGCCTATGGGATCCGCAACGTGCCCGACGCCGACGTCGCGCTCGATCGCATCTTCCAACTGCTCAAGCCCGGAGGCGTGATCTGTTTCCACGAGTACAGCGTCGCGGATTCGATGCGGAGCCGCGCGATCTGGAACGCCGTTACCTGCGGCATCATCATCCCCGGCGGCCTCATCACGGCCCGCAGCAGCAAGATCTACCGCTACCTGAGGAGCAGCGTCCTCGAATTTGACGGCGTGCGAGCATTCTGTGCCCGGCTTCGTCGGCACGGTTTTGTCGACGTTCGCGAAGAGACGGTTGACGGCTGGCAGCGCGACATTGTGCATTCCTTCCTCGCCAAGCGACCGCTCGACGCATAGTGCCGACCTGCTTGATCGTTGTTGACCCGTCGGCAGTGAGGCGGGGGAGCAGATGCGGTGGCGGGCTCCTACGATGCGCCGCGGCCATCGCGAATACGAGCGATACGAGCCGCCGCACGCACAATCGAGGCGTCGGCGGTCATCGGATCGAGTTCCTGGAGATCAAACCATCGCGCATCGAGAACGTCGTCGCTCGCGGCGATCTCACGCACGTTCGTCGCGAAGAGAAAGCGAAGGTCGAAGTGCTCATGTGCCGGCACCTCGCCGCGCGCTGGAATCGAATGGACGTCGACGTCGAGCAGGGCACCGTCGAGGAGCGCAACCGCTGCGCGCGCGGTGGTCTCTTCTTCAAGCTCGCGCCGTGCCGCGGCAAGTGGTGATGCATCGCTCAACTCCAGGTGTCCGCCTGGTTGCAGCCAGCGCCGCAGTACGCGGTGGTGAATCAACAAGACCCGCGTAAGCCCCTCATCGACCAGAAACGCGCTCGCGGTAAAGTGCCCCGGCGTGAAGGCATCGCGACGCGTCGGGTCGCGCCCCGCCTGGTGCGAGCCTTCAAGAAGCACCCGACATCGCTCGACGTGGGAGCACTCCATGTCGTCGCTCGCGACGTGCGCCTCAAGCACCGCGCGAATCGCTGCGATCTCGATCATCTCGCTGGATCATCTCGTTCAAAGGTAGCGCACTACCGACGTTGGCGGCAGCGCGGCTCGTCGGGACCGCATGCGAATCGAACATGCATATGCCCGTCATGGCCATGCTCGTGGTGGACCGCAGGCTGACCAAAGTGTCGCGCCCCGGCCCACTGGATCCGCTGCTCGAGGACCTCGTGCGGTACACCCAGTGAACGCCCGGCCTCGTACAGGCGGTGCTGCAGCGGGTAGCTCAGAAAGATCACCTCAACTTGTCCG
>CAZVEM010000237.1:0-9801 GCA_964626165.1 uncultured Nannocystaceae bacterium | reverse complement strand
GGCGGCGCGGGCAGGGTGTCGAGCGCGGTCTCCTCTTGGACGAATTGCAACTTGCCCGCGTAGACGAAGCCGGTCTCTCCCTCAGCGCACGAGACGGTGACATCGTCGCCCTCTTTGATGCGCTGGGTCGCCTCGCCGCTGCCGACGATCGCGGGGATGCCAAGCTCGCGCGCAATGATGGCGGCGTGACAGGTTCTGCCGCCGCGATTGGTGACGATCGCGGATGCCCGCTTCATGATCGGCTCCCAGTCGGGATCCGTCATGTCCGTCACAAGCACGTCGCCGCTCTCGAAGCTGTGCATCTGACTGACGGAGCTCAGGATTCGAGCTCGTCCGGCACCGATCTTGGCGCCGATGGCTCGGCCTTCGATCAGTACGCGACCACGCTCGGACAGCTTCCAGCGCGCGATCGTGTGGCTGCTGGCGCGGGCACGCACGGTCTCGGGCCGGGCCTGGAGGATCCAGAGCTTGCCGGTGCGACCGTCCTTGCCCCACTCGATGTCCATCGGCCGGCCGTAGTGCTGCTCGATCGCAACCGCCATCTTTGCCAGCGTGTGCACGTCCTCGTCGGTTAACGAGAATGTGCGGCGCTGCTGCGGCGGGACATCTTCCGTCACCACGCGGGGGCCTCCGGCCGGGCCGTAGACCATGCGGGTCAGCTTGCTGCCCAGGGTGCGACGAACGATCGCCTTGCGACCGGCGGCGAGGCCCGGCTTGTAGACGTAGAACTCGTCGGGGTTCACCGCGCCCTGCACCACGAGCTCACCCAGGCCGAAGCTGGAGGTGATGAACACAACATCACGAAAGCCACTCTCGGTGTCGAGCGTAAACAGGACGCCGGACGCACCGAGATCGGACCGGACCATGCGCTGCACGCCGGCCGAGATCGCAACGTGGTGATGCTCAAAGCCGTGGTGAGCGCGATAGGCGATCGCACGGTCGTTGTAGAGACTTGCGAAGACCTCGCGCACGCGCGCAACGACGTTGTCTGCGCCCGAGACGTTGAGAAAGGTCTCCTGCTGACCGGCGAAGGAGGCGTCGGGGAGGTCCTCGGCGGTTGCAGACGATCGTACCGCAACGTTGGCGGGAGCGCCGTCCTCTTTGGACATCTCCTCGTAGCCGTCACGGATCGCCTTCTCAAGCTCAGCGCCGAGCGGTGCCGCCTCAATCCACGCCCGAATCTCCTTGCCGGCAGCCGTGAGGGCTGCGATGTCTTCCACGTCGAGTCCGCGGATGCGCGACTCGATACGCGTGCCCAGTCCATCGGTCTCTAGGAAGCTGCGGAAGGCGTCCGCGGTCGTGGCGAAACCGCCAGGAACATCGACACCGAGCGGCGCAAGGTGCCCGATCATCTCGCCCAGCGATGCATTCTTTCCGCCGACCTGCGCGAGGTCGCTCATCCGTGCCTTGTCGAGCCTGATCACGAGTTGGGTCTGTGACATCGTCCGGGGTCGCTCCGGCGCGGAAGGTACCACCGGGTGCTACCCTCTTCGAGGCGAAGTGGGATGCGCGCGATCTTCTACGTTTCCGACGGGACAGGCATCACGGCCGAGACAATCGGTCAGGGCGTTCTGACGCAGTTTGATGGCGTTGAGGTGCGATCGCAGAAGATCCCCTTCGTCAAGGACGCGGCCCAGGCAAGCAGCGCCGTCGCGCGCATTCAGAGTGCGTGGCAGGCAACCGGTCTGAGGCCGATCGTCGTGACCACGGTGATGGATCCGGATCTGACCCAGATCATCGCAGCGAGCGGAGCCTTGATCCTCGACGCCTTCGCGCCCTTTATCGCTCCGCTTGAGGAGGAGCTGCAGACCAAGCGACAAGCTCGGGTTGGCCAAGCACACGGCATGGCCAACCGGGCGCAGTACGACGCGCGCATCGATGCCACCAACTACTCGCTCGCGCATGACGACGGCGTCGATCCGGAGTACATGGATGCCGACGTGGTGCTGATCGGTGTCTCGCGTTCTGGCAAGACGCCGACCTGCCTTTACCTCGCGCTCAACCACGGAGTCCGGGCTGCAAACTGCCCGTTGACGGATGAAGAGCTCGGGCAAGGCAAGCTCCCCGATCGCCTGCGTCGCGCCAAGGAGCGGATGTTTGGCCTGACGATCGATCCGCTGCGTCTTCAGCAGATCCGTGAAGTGCGTCGCCCTGCCAGTAAGTACGCCTCGCTTGCGCAGTGCCGATGGGAGGTCAACGAGGCCGAGATCATCTTCCGACGCGAGCGCATCGACGTGCTCGACACCACGAGCATGTCGGTGGAAGAGATATCGACGCGCATCCTCGATGCGGTCGGCCGACGCCGCGGCGGATTTTGACGCGGCGACAAGCGTGAGCCGCTCCCGGGCCACGTGAGATGAGCGCGCCGCGACGCACTGGTAGGTGGACGCGACCTCGCAGGCCGTCGAAGAACCCGCGCGGCGCATGGACGCGTAGCAGCCGTCCTGAGAGCACAGGGGCGTGTTGATCGAGGCAATGTCTGCCCGTACGCTCGCGCCCCACCGGGCCCCCGATGAAGCTTGTCGACGTCAGCGAGTTCTTTGCCGAGCGAGGCGGTGGCGTGAAGAGCTACTGCCATCAGAAGCTCAAGGCCGGCAGCGCCGCGGGCCACGAGATCGTCATCGTCGCGCCCGGGCCCGTCGACGGCGAGGAAGAGCGCCTTGGTGGCCGCATCATTTGGGTCAAGGGTCCGCCGCTTCCGCTTGATCCCCGCTACTACGTCCTCTGGAACGAGCGCGCGGTCCATCGCATCCTCGATCGTGAACGACCCGACGTGGTGGAGGGCAGCTCACCGTGGTCGGGCGGCTGGTTCGCCGGACGCTGGCAGGGCAAGGCCGTCAAGTCCTTTGTCTTTCACCAAGATCCCGTCGCGGTTTGGGGCGAGAGCATGCTTGATCGCTTTGTCAGTCGCGACGGCATCAACCGCGGCCTCTTCGGCTTTTGGCGCTACCTGAGAATGCTCAGCGAGCGCTTTGACATCACGCTCACCAGCGGCAACTGGCTGGCCGAGAAGCTCTCCAAGCACGGACTCAAGGCGCCCCATGCGGTGTCCTTTGGCATCGACAAGAAGCGCTTCTCCCCGGACAAGGCAAGCGCCTCGCGACGCGCAGAGCTTTTGGCATCCTGTGGCCTTGGTCCCGACGCCAAGCTGCTCGTGACCGTGAGTCGCATGCACCCAGAAAAGCGCCTGCACACCGTGCTGGAGGCCTTCCGACTCGCCTCCAAGCAGCGTCCGATGGGGCTCGTGATCTACGGCGACGGCCCCTTCCGCACCATGGTGGAACGCCACGCACGACGTATCCCGCACGTCCACATGGCCGGCTACACGGCCAGTCCCGAGGATCTTCCGATCGCATATGCCAGCGCCGACCTGATGCTGCATGGCTCTGCCGCAGAGACCTATGGTCTGGTCATCGCAGAAGCGATGTGCTCAGGCCTCCCCCTCGTCGTGCCCGACGTGGGCGGCGCTGCCGATCTTGTCGATCCGCAGTGCGCCCAGACCTATCCCCCCGGCGACGCCCGCAAAGGAGCCGCCGCCATCCTCGCCATGCTCGATCGCGACCCCGCCGATACGCGCAAGGCCGCGCTCAAGGCTGCGGTAGAGCGCATCGGCACGATGGAGGATCACTTCGAGCAGTTGTTTGCGCTGTATGGGCGGTTAGCGGGGTAGGGGGGAATTCCGCGCCTGAGCGGCTCGTGCTCTGTTCCCGAGTGAACGTACTCAGTGCCATTGGTCGACGCGCTGTCGGAGCCTCACTAGCAGGTTGTCGAAGAACCTCCGTGGAGTGCATGGGCGTGCAATCGCCACGCCGACCTATGCGCGAGGAGGAAGCGTACCGGGCGTACGTGACCGAAGAGCAACAAGAGGGGCAACGAAGGGGCTGCATGGTGAGTGCGCGGCCATGCGCCGCGCGGGGCTTTCCGACAGTCTGCTCGGCGCACATGCGTCCCCCGGGCGCGGCACAATCATCGAAGGGCGCAGTTGCACCGCACCGACGTTCCTGCCACCGTGGGACAATGAAGTTGCGCAAGGTCACTTCGCTCGTTGCCGTGGTCATCTTCGCGGCGTCGGTTGCGTCCGCCTGCGACAAGTCCAACGACGCGGAGGATTCGGGCGGCACGGCTGACGACGCGGGTGACGGAGACGGCGACGGGGATGGGGACGGCGATGGGGACGGCGATGGGGACGGCGACCCCTGCGATGTTTGTTTGGCGATGAACTGCCAGTCCGAGTACGACACGTGCTTCGCCGACGAGGACTGCACCTGCTGGGCGGAGTGCATCTGGGACGAAGTTCAGGTCGGCTGCGAGGGACCTTGCGGCGTCGATGCCCCGCCCGAACTGAACTCGCTCATGGGCTGCGTCGTGACCTACTGCCCAGACGTCTGTAGCGCCTGAGAGACAGGAACAGGGGAGATTTCAGATGTCGCACCAACGGGGTTCAGCGATGGGTTGCCTTGCGTTCGGATTTCTTTCCGCGATCGGCGTGGCCGTCTTGACCGAGAGTGAAGCGTCTGCCACGCACGTTGGTTGCGGAGGTGGGTATCATGTGCAAAGCGGAGTATTCTCGGTGACAGGCCGGATGGCGTCCGCATCTGCGACAAGTGCAATGTGTGAGATCTGGCGGGGCGTCGACTGCTCACTGTATCCAGAATACAATCACCTGGAGATGGAAATGACGGCGGTGACAGTGAGCGGTGCCACGCGCAAGATTGGGCTTGGACCCTTCGATATCGAGGTGGAGATCTAGAATGACACCGCGGAGTGAACGCTTCTGTCTTGTTTCGGGGTTCAGACTCAGGGTCGCGGGAACACTCGCGCTTTTTTCATTGCGTGACGTACTGCGGCTAAGGTCCGCGCTCGACCATAGAATGGTTGCGGTGGCGCTCGCTTGGTTATTCGTTCCAGCAGTTTCTGGTTGTTTAGGTTGCACGGGGCATGAGCCGTGTGACTACACACCGTACTGGCTCTACGACTCGCCGGCTCCGCATGTGATTGCGTCGGCGACCGTTGAACCGGACAATGGCGGCAGCCCGGAGGTGGCCGATGCGCTTGTCGGCGGGACGATTGAGTTGACCGAAGACGAAGTTCTCATCGTTCGGTGGAGCCAGGGCGGAGTAGAGTGGGTTCTCGCCGCGGACGTGAGCAACACGAAGTGGGTAGACGACAGTTCACGCGGTGCGTCGTAGTCGGCCTCCCAGCTCGGTGAGCACTGAGCTTTCGTCGATGCCGGGTGAGCATCGTTGTAGGGGAACGGACTCAGCGTTCGCGCCCCCCGGAGGGCACCCCCCTACTTCGCGTCGTGCATCTTCACGTGGCCCATGAAGTCCATCTTGCCGACGTCGACGCCGAGGTGGCGGAGGTTGGCGTAGGCCATGCAGATGTGGAAGTAGAAGTTGGGGTTGGCCTGCTCGTTGAAGTAATCGGTGCCGTAGAAGGCCTTGCCGGGCATGTAGTTGACGGTGACCTCGCGCGTGGCGGCGTCGGCAAAGTCCACTTCCTTGAGGCTGCCGAGGTAGTCGACGACGGAGGCGATGCGGGCGCGTAGCTCGTCCAGCGTGGTCTCGGTGTCGGGGTGGCTCGGTGGGGTCTGGCCAGAGAGGCGCGCGGCCGCGAACTTGGCGGAGTCGCAGGCGGCCTGGACTTGACGGGCGAAGGGGTATTGGTCAGGTGCGAGGCGCGAGTTGACGATCACGCTCGTGTCGAACTTCTTTTGCGTTGCGTATGCCTCAGCCTTGTCGATCCAGCGACCGAGGTTTTGCAGCATCTTGGAGAACTGGGGGACGGAGGCTTGGTAGAGCGACATGCAGCCCGATCCATCGCACAGCCCCGCGCCACGTCAAGACGCCGCGCGTGGACGCTGCGCCATCAGGTGCCGGACTACGATGCCGCGCGCTGGCGGGGCAGGACGCCGCGACGCCAGAAGCAGTCGTAGATCTCTTGGATCGACTCTTCGAGCGAACGGGGCTTGAAGTCGAGCTCGGCTTGGGCCTTGGAGTTGTCGAACTTGATACCCGACCGGAGCACAAAGAGGCTCTCAGCAGTGTAGAGCGGCTCGCTCTTGAGGAGCTTGGCCGAAGTCTCCATCACCGGCGCCACGGCACGCGCCAGCCACATCGGGCAGGAGATCCGTGGCGAGGGACGGCCGGTGATGCCCGCGGCAATGCTGGCGAGCTGGGCGACAGGGGCATGGTGGCCGCTGAGGATGTAGCTCTCGCCTTTGCGTCCCTTCTCGGCCGCGCCGGCGATCGCCACGGAGACGTCGCGCGCGTCGACAAAGTCATAGCCGCCCGAGACCAGGGCAGGGAGGCTCCCCCGATGCAGGTCCAGAAACACCTTGCCCATCCGCGAAGGACGGTAGTCATGAGGACCGATCACGCCGCTGGGATGCACGATCACCGCATCGAGGCCCTTGTCCAGGTAGCTGCGCACAGTCGCTTCCGCGTGCGCCTTGGAGCGATCGTAGGCGGCGTACTTGGTGCTCTCGTAGGGCACGCGGACGCAGGTCTCTGAGATCACCTTGTTGTCGGTGGTGTGGTCAAAGCCGTGGACCGACGCGCAGTAGACAAAGCGACCGACGCCAGCACGCATCGCGGCCTCGACCATGTTGCGCGTGCCCTCCACGTTGGTGCGATGCACCGAGCCGTCCGGGTCGCCGACGATCGAGATCTTGGCGGCGAGATGAATGACCTTGTCGACACCTTCGAGCGCAGGGCCAAGGCTGGCCGCCTCCAAGACGTCACCGTTCACACGCTCCGCATCGATGCCGTCGAGCGCGGGACCAGATTCTCGGACCAGCACGCGGAGTCGATGGCCACGGGAGGCGAGCTCGCGGATGACGTTGGCGCCGACGTGACCGGTGGCCCCAGTGACAAGGGTGATTTCGTTCGACACAGGGACTCGATCGATGCAGGGTTGAGACACGCCAAAGGGCGTGCCGGTCAGGATGGTACACGGGGCCGGCCAGCGCGCTGCGAAGGGCATTTTTGCCTGAGCGTGGTGCGGCCCTGCGGCGCTTGCACCCGTGCGGGTCCGCACGTCGCGCAGAGCGAGTGGTGGCCGTTCGCGCGTACCTGCGGCTCATTGGGCCTCTGCGTCGCGTAGGTTCCTTGCGCAGCCCCCTTTGCGTCGATGGCCCTGGCTGTGCAAGCTTCTCCGCCCCTGCCTTCACCGATCCAGGACTGCACGCACAATGGGACGCACATTTGAGAACCGTCGAGTTGCCATGGCCAAGCGAGGCGATCGCGATGCGAAGGCCTTCACGCGATGTGGCCGTCAGATCGCGATGGCGGTCAAGGCCGGCGGCGGCGACCCGGACCACAACGGCGCGCTACGACGCGCGATTCAGAACGCGCGCGCCGCCAACATGCCCAAGGATCGGATCCAGAACGCGATCGAGAAGGCCCTTGGCCTTGGCGACACGGCTGACTACCGCGAAGTGATCTACGAAGGTTACGCGCCGCACGGCATCGCCCTCATCGTGGAGACCGCGACCGACAACAACACGCGCACGGTCGCGAACATCCGCTTTGCCTTCAAGAAGGAAGAGGGCAACTTGGGGGCGACCGGCAGCGTGTCGTTCATGTTCGACCAGTACGGTGTTTTTCGGATCTCGCCCAACGGCGTGGACCGCGACGAGCTGGAGCTCGAGCTCATCGATCACGGACTGCACGAAATGGTCGACGACGAGGACGAGGACGGGGCGCCGGTCCTCGCGCTGCGGTGCCAACGCGAGAACAACAGCACGCTTCAGACCGCGCTTGAGAGCCGCGGCATCGTGCCGCTCTCCGCGAAGTTTGAGTGGATCCCTCGCACCACCACCGAGCTCACCGAAGAGCAGGCAGAGGACGTGCTCAAGCTCATCGCGCGGCTCGAACAGGACGACGACGTCCAAGCCGTCTTCCACAACATCGCGTAGCGGCGGCTCGTGATGCAGGCGCTACGGCGTCACGAGGTCAGTCCAGGTCCCCGCCGCCGACCGGCGCGGGAGGCCTGCGCAAGGGCCCTCATCCTCGCTCTCACGGCGGGGGCAAATCGACGATGCGAGGCGAGCCGATGAACAGCGAGTCGCCGTTGCCGAACGTGTCGCCAAGGAACCCAATCGTGAGGTCCAAGCCGCCAGGCATTTGCTTGTACGGTTCCAGATTGATGTCGAAGGCCTTAAAGGACGACATCGTCGTGAAGTTGTACTCGACGAGCTCGAGCAGATCGCTACCGCCGGACGGGCGCACGATGATCTGGACTAGGATGTCACACTCCGGCTTGTCGCTGCACGAGACTTCGCCTTGGAAGTGTGGCGCCATCATCGGCGCCACGTTGACGGCCAGCCAGGTGCCGCTCGCGTAGGCATCGACGGCGGGGTAGCTGGCGAGATCGATCGCGGGCTGCAAGTTGGTCATGCCGCCCTGGAGGCCATCGGGATAGAGTTTCACCCAGCCTTCATTGGGAAAGGAGTCGACCGGCGTTGGGCACGTGAGGACGCTGTTCATCGAGCCGGCTCCGCTCGCCCACTCGGTGTTGGCGTCGCAGGCGAGCTCGAAGAGGTCGATACTACTGCCCGCTGGGACACACTCACCCGTCACGGGGTTGCACATCTCGCCGGTGGGGCAGCCGCTCTGCGTGCAGTCTCCATCGCCGTCTCCGTCTCCGTCTCCGTCTCCGTCTCCGTCTCCATCTCCGTCGCCATCGCCATCGCCATCGCCGTCGCCGTCACCGTCGCCATCGCCATCACCATCACCCGCCGGATCGACACACAGACCGTTGACGCACTCGAAGAGGCCAAGACAGGTGTTGTTGGAGAAGCATTCGCAATTCTCTTCGCCCGCGTTGCAGCTCGCGTCGTCGCTGCCGTCGTCCCCGGTCTCAGAGAAGCAGCCGGCCAGCGCCGTCGCGATGGCGACAAGAGACAGCGCGAGGATTCGGTTCGTAGTTCTAAGCGGAGGCATGCGAGCCCAACGATGCCATGCCTCCCCGGCTTCGGCCAAGGCTCAAGCGGGGGCAAGTTGCGGAGACAGCGTGGCACCGGTTCGCGCGGTCGAACGCCTCGGAGGGACTCCTAGCAGGCGGACTTTGACCGGGAACATCGAGCGGAGTCCGGCTTTTCAACCTAGCGGGCGGCGTCCTGCGGCTGCTTGGTTCCACGGCGAGATGAGAGTCGCGCGCCAACCCACGGTGCTGGACGTGCACGCTCAGATCGGCTCCAGGCTGAGTTGCGCCCCTTTCGAGATCGCGATCGCGCCAGGATGCGTGAGCCGTCGGTCCATCGTGATCGCAAAGAATCGCTCCTGAACGCTGGCAACATGCCCGACTCGCTCCAGGCCGTACATCCTGCAGACCTCTTGCGTGATCACGGCCGGGACGGCGACCGCGCCGCGCTGCGCCATCGCGAAGACCTTTGCGAGCGCGCTGTCATCAAACTCGCCGACCACGTGGGGACGAACCTGGTTGAGTGCGAACCACCGATCTAGCGCGCGTCGCAATGCGCTCTGCCGAGTCGGCAGAAGGACGGGCGCGCGCGTCATGCTCGTCGGAAAGTCCTGTGTGAGTGCGCGAGCCAGATCGGGCGCGGCGCACCAGTCCACGGCGCAGCCGCCGAGCGGGTGAGTGAAGGCCTTGGTGCTGGTGGCGGGACTGAGGGGAGCGTCCGCGAGGACCAGATCGAGCTCGTGGCTCGCGAGCCTGTCGAGCAGTCGCTCGATCCGGTCCTCGACACACTCGAGCTCGATCGGCGTGTCGAGTTCAAGCGCCGGCTGGATGAGACGTTCGACGATCAACTTGGGAAGCACCAGCGTGGCGCCGACC
>CAZVEM010000236.1:0-9818 GCA_964626165.1 uncultured Nannocystaceae bacterium | reverse complement strand
GCCGCGCACTCACCATGCTGCCCCTTCGTTGCTCGACTCGTTGCTCGACTCGTTGCTCGACTCGTTGCTCGACTCGTGGCTCCACTCGTGGCTCCACTCGTTGCTCGACTCGTTGCTCGACTCGTTGCTCGACTCGTTGCTCGACTCGTTGCTCGACTCACTGCTCGACTCGTTGCTCGTCTTGTGGCTCGTCGGTCACGTACGCCCGGTACGCTCCCTGCTCGCGCCTGTTGCTGTATGGCGATTGCTCGTCCATGCACTCCACCGGCATTCGTCGACAACCTGCGACTAGTCCTCGCCGTAGAGCGGCACGGGCACCAGCGTTGAGCCTTCAAGGCGGTCCTGCAGCTCGCCAAGATCGGAGCGGGCGACGCCATAGGTGCCCACCATGATGATGTGGCCCCTAAAGTTGTGATTCTCGTGGAAGGCCACGAGGGTCTCGAGCGCTGCCTTGAGCGTGTCGCGCTCGCCACGATCCACTGGAGGTGCCAGCGCAAGGTAGCAACGCATCTCCGCGGGCGCGCGCTCGGTGAGTTCGGTAAAGATACGCACGGCCGAGCTTGGGATACCCACCGGCCGTATCGACTCGCTATGCACGAGATAGACCTGCTCTTGGGTCACGTCGGGCGTCATGTGGAACACGACCAGCTGCCGGTAAGGGATGCCGGTGGTCTTGGTTTGCTGCTGCGCCAACGCGGCGGCCTTGCCGACCAGGTTGCCGATACGAACGCTGCCGACCGAGACGACGATCGTCCGATCTTCGGTCTCAATCGCGGTCGACTCGACGGTCTCAATGACGCTGCGCAAGTAACTGACCGCACTGCGAATCAGCGGACGGTGATTGTAGAGCAGCAGCACGCCCGCGATCAGCACGCCGACGGTCGTGACCAGGCCACGCAGCTCGCCCATGTCACCGTGGAAGCTGGCGTACAGGCTCAGTAGCGCGTAGCCCAATGCGGCCATCCCGATCAGCGCGCCGATCGGGAGACTGACGCCGGCGATCGTGACGTTGTACGGCGCCTTGTAGACCCGACGATCCGAGCCCTTGAAGCGGCGGAGCATGACGAACGCCACCATCCCGGAGAACATCACGAGGCCAAAGCTGGCGCCGTACCACCGCTCGAGCTTGGCGACATCCCAACTCGCCTCGTTGGCGAGCAGGAAGATCGAGATCAGCATCATGACGTGGACGCGGGGGAAGGTGCCGCGCTCGTTGACCTGGAGCAGGCCGCGCGGCAATAGGCTATCTCGCGTCATGGTCAACCAAAGGCCACGTGCGCCAGCAAAGCCGGTGTTGGTCGCACCGATCAGCATCAGCGCGGCGTTGGCGACGACAACCACTTGCCAGAACTGCGCGAGCGCTTCCACGCCGGTCACGCCGAGCACGGCGCGGTAGCCGAGCGCCGAAAGGAGGTGGTGCGTCTTTGAGGCAAGCTCTTCTGGGGTCAGGACCAAAAAGATGAGCAGGCTGATAGAGCCGCCCAACCCGAGCAGCAGCGACAACATCCAGCGATAGATCTTGGGGATGTCGCGACGCGGCCGCTCAAGCTCCTCGGGGATGTTCATGACAGACTCGACGCCCGATGCGCCGAGGATCGAGGACCCGACGCCCGCGAGCGCCGCAGCGGCCCCCAGGCTGAGGAAACCAGGCAGCGTCGGGATCACAACACCGTCGTGTGCCACGGTGCTCGCCGGCACGGCGCGTCCGTGCGTAAAGGCGCCGAGGTCTGCACCGTACATTGCCAAATAAATCAGCCCCATTAAGATCGTCACGCCCATGACGACCAAGTTGATCAAGAAGATGCTCTTGCTGACCTGAACGCTCTCCTTGAGGCCTTCGTTGTTGAGGGTGAATAGCATCGCCAAAGGCGCGAGCATGACCACGGCAGCGTTGTTAAAGACGGTGCTGAGGACGGCCGCGCCGAGGGACGCGCCCGCGACCACTTTCAGCACGCGCAGCCATTGCGACGGCATGACCCAAACGCCAAATCCGATCGAAGGAATCGCCGAGAGCAAGATTGCCGTCGCGAGCGTCGGTCCTGGGAGCGCCGTGGCGAGAGATGCGACGTAGCCGCTGTACGACAGCAAGCTGACCAGCGCCGTCGCGACGTAGGAGAACGAGATGATCACGCCGACGATGGCGGCGGCGGCAATCGCAAACTTGCCGAGGTGACTCAGCGCGTAGCGCGTCATCACGTAGGTTCCACCGTTGCTCAAGGTCAGCAACACCGCCTCGATGTAGAGCGGCGCAAGTACAAAGAGCAGCGAGTACAGGCCGATCTGGAACGCCGGGGCGGCATAACCGACCCCGGCGACAATCAGTGCGCCGGAAGAGTAGTACGGCGACGTGAGCGGATCTGGGCCGACGAGGAAGAGGCCCTCGCGCCAGCTCATTCGATGCCGTGGTGGCTCGGCACCCTTTCCCTCTTGCTTGCTGGCCATGATGAAATCGCGTGGGCCATGCCACGCGGGCGCGCCCTTATCCCGCCTACCGTGGCCCCTCGCAAGTGCGGCGCCAACATGTGGGTTTGCCGGTCCCGGGCTCGGTGCCCCCGCGACGATTCTCACACCCCACGGGCCGTGCCGCGGAGCCTTCCCGGACACGCTGGCCCGCTTGTCACTGCTGCAACGCGACACGGCGCGTAAACCGTGCGGCTGCGGCGGCGGGGCGGGCGGCGGGCGGCGGCCGAAGCGAGCCGTCGACGCGAGGCGGGTGGACGCGCGAACACAGGCCGGTCACGACACCGTCGCAGCATGGTTGGGTCCGCTCGCCGCGGCCCGAGCACGAGAGAGCACGTCCTCGCAATGAGCGACCAGCACCTCCGGCGCAAAGGGCTTGGGCAGGTAGGGAAAGATCTCGCTCTCCAGTCGAAGCGCGGTCGCTTCGTCGACTTCGCCGGAGGTGACGAGCACTCGAATCGTCGGTCGATGCACGCGAAGCTGGTCAACGAGCCACAGCCCATCGCGTCCGGGAAGGCGGACGTCAGTCACCACCAGATCAAACGTCGACAACACCGTGCAGCCCAATTCCATGGCGGCCTCTGCGTGCGGGACGTCCGTCACTCGATATCCGATCGCACGCAAGCTTCTCACCATGATCTGACGAAGCGCCGGCTCGTCCTCGACGATCAGCACGTGCTCCGAGCCTCCCCGCGCCACGCGCGTGGGCGGTCGCACCGACGCGTCCACGGGTTCTTGGGTGGTGGGCAGATAGATCGTCACCGTGGTGCCGACGTCGACCGTGCTCGCAAGCATCAAGGTTCCGCCCGCGCGCGCCACCAAACCCGAGGCCGTCGCGAGGCCGAGGCCGGTACCGCGGCCGGGATCCTTGGTCGTGAAGTAGGGCTCCAGCGCTTGCGCGAGCACGGCCTCGGGCATGCCCGCGCCGGTATCGCGGACCAAGAGCTGGACGTAGTTTCCTTCGCTGACCTGGGCCGGGCGCGACGGATCGCTTGAAGTGTATTGGACCTCGACCGCGTGAATGCCCAGCGTGCCCCCCTGAGGCATCGCGTCGCGTGCGTTCACGGCAAGGTTGAGCAGCACGAGCTGAAGCTCGCCAAGGTCCATGCAGATGCGTACGTCGGGCACGCCGTCGAGCCTGAACTGCAGACCGACCGAATCGCCCACTGCTCGATGCAGCAGGGGCTTACAGGCCATCAACGCGCTGCGCAGCGACAACACTCTTCGCTCGCCCACCGTGCGCCGTCCAAAACTGAGGAGCGCACGCGTCAGTTCGGTCGCCCTCCGTATCGCTTCGCGGATTGCCTCATAGCTCTCGATGCGCGACGGATCGGGGCCTGCCGTCGTGTCCCCCTGCTCGCCTGCGCGCAGATGGGCGACCTCGCCGAGCACGATGGTGAGCAGGTTATTGAAGTCGTGCGCGACGCCGCCTGCGAGTCGTGCGAGCGACTCCATCTTCTGCGCGTGCACCAACTGCTCGGCGAGCTCCCGCTGCTCGGTGATGTCGGTGACGCCACCCATCACGCCGGTCGCCTCGCCGGTTTCCGGATCACCGACCACACTGATTCGATCCCGAAGCCATCGGACCGCCCCGCGTGAGTCGACGATGCGGTACTCGTGAATCAACAGCTTTCCGGGCGCGAGTTCTTTGGAGAGTTCGACCGCGCGCGCACGATCCTCAGGGTGCATGATCGCAAACCAACCCCCGAGGCGTGCGACATCGTCAATCGTGTAGCCAGTCGTGCGCTCAAAGGATCCTGCGACAACGTTGGGAACCAGCGGCATGCCTTCGCGAAAGTCGGCCTCGTAGACGTAGTCCGACGCGAACTCTGAGAAGAGTCTGGCGACCGAGACGTCGACCCGGGTTCGTTCGCTTCCCGTGGAGTTGGACAACGCCGGCGCATCCTCTGCGAATCGCTCTTGGTACACCGGCATCAGCGTGCCAAACACGCGGGCGCGCGAGCTCAAGCGCTCACCGTCGCCAAGCCCTACGCCGTGGGGGCCGCGGCTGCCATGCCCCGCGAATGCGATCTGCAGCCACGTGCCACGACGCGTCCGCAGCCGAAGGGATGGTGGCCGTGCCTGCGCGGTCTGCTGATCGTGACCGGCACCTGAACCTGCCGCCCCGAAGAATCCGAGCACGCTCGCGGTGCTCAGCTCTTCAAACGCGCTCGCAAAGCGCTCGAGAGCGAGCGGCTCGCCATCGCGCCCCTCGATCGCAAGGTGCTCCTGTGCGCACCGGGAGAGGCAGATCGTCGCAACCGCAGGGTCGTAGCTCCACAGCCCAACGCCGGCGCTCTCGAGCGCCTCGAGCGTTGCAGCTGGGTCCAGCACCGGCACGGGAACAAGCTTATCCAAGTTCGCGTTGAGATCGTCGGCTCGACACCTGGGCGTGCGTTCTCGCGGGCCGGAATCCGATCGCTCCCCTCGACGAGCGTGAAACGCTGTCCCAAACCTCACTCCATCGGCTCCCAACGCCAATTTGGCAACAGGAGGCGAGCTTTGCGCCGCGCCCATGGCCACTTTCCCAACTTCCTTCGACCTCACGGTTCAAATCACTAGACTCCGCCCAATGCTGACCCGCCTCCGAGCCCTCGCCGTCCTCGGCCTCGTGACTCTCGCCCAGGGCTGTAATGGCGCCGAGGGACCGGCCGCGACCCCACCTGCGGATCCCCAATCTCCCGCGGCGAGCGACGCTGCCGGCGTCCCTGCCGACAAACCGGTCGATCCAGCCACGCTCGCGAGCACCGAGGGGCCGACCAACACGGACGAAGGTGCGGCCGATGCAGGCAAGGTCAAGGACACGGGCGCGTGGGGTCCATCGCAGGTTGCGATGATGCGCGAGGGCCCAGAGGACAGCCTCTTCGAGACCGAGATCCACTACATCCAAAGCAACGAGATTCGCCACGACGTGTGGCTGCCCTACATCAATGGCCGCGGCGGCGCATACATGGGCGTGGGGAGCGACCAAAACTACACCCTCATTGGAGCCGCGCGCAGCGAGATTGCTTTCCTCTTCGACATCGATCGACGCGTCGTCGACACCCACCGCGCGTACGAGATCTTTATCGAGGCCTCGGAGACGCCCGACGCCCTCTGGCATTGCTTCGACCCCGCAAAGGAGAGCGAGTCGGTCGCGCTGCTTGAGTCTGCGCTCGCGGGTGAAGATGAGGCCACCACAAAGCGCATCGTTCGCGCCTACCGTGCCGGTCGCGAGACTCTCTGGCGCCACCTTGAACGCGTCATCAAGCGCAACCACGAGGGCACCCCATCCACCTGGCTCTCCGATGCGGAGTCGTACGCCCACGTACGCAAGCTCTACAAAGAGGACCGAATTCGCCTGATGGGTGGCGACCTCACCGGGACCAAGACTGTCACGACCATCGGTGCGGCCGCAAAGTCGCTCGGCATCGACTTTCAGGTGGTCTATCTCAGCAACGCTGAGGAGTACTTCAAGTACGTGCCGAACTACGTGGCGAACATCCAAGCGCTCCACGGTGGCGAAGGGGCCGTCTTGCTCCGGACCATCTACAACAAGAATAAGAACAAAGACTACGTGATGGCGGACAGCCTCTGGCATTACCAGGTGCACGCGCTGGCTGACTTCCAGGAGCGACTCAACAACACCAAGGTCAATGCCTCGCGCAATCCGATGATCAGCAATGCGGAAAAAGAGGGCAAGTTTGAGCGTCGCACCGACGTGCCTGGTCTCTCGCGGCTAGCGACGCCGGCCCCGAAGTAGGGCGAGGCTCGCGATCCGCGAGCGGCCGCGCCTGCTAACTCGACGCCGAGGTGTAGCGCCGCAACGCGGCATGAAAGAGGAGCACCGAGCCGATCAGGAAGATCGTTGCGACCCCTAGGGCGATGACGGCCTCGACCCAACTGAGATGACCCGTGAGGGCGGCGGCCGGGAATGAGATCATCACGATCAGCGGGAAAACAAAGGTAAAGATCTGGCGCAGGGGTGTGCCGAAGACCGCGGGCGGCCAGCGAGCAAAGTCGAGCGCCGACTCGACCAGAAACGCGAGGTTCTCAAGCCGAAGCGCGACCACGCCAGCGGCGAGCATGGCGATGCCGAGCGAGGTCAACACCACGAGCCCCGCTGCAGCCATCAGTACGCCGGCCGCGACCGCACTCAGGCTTGGGCTCGGATCGAGCATGGAGCTGGCACCAACCACCAGCGCGAGGCCGAAGATCACCTGGACCAGCTGCCACGGCGAGTACGTGCTTCCAAGGCATGACAGGGCCGGTGGTATCGGTCGCAACAAGGCGTAGTCGAGTTGCCCGGTGCGAACGCTCGACATGCTCGTGAGCACGCCTGGTTGGATCGCGGCGCCATAGATTCCGCTGACCGCCATAAAGACCCCCGCAAGCACCGCGAGCTCGACCGGTGTCCAGCCAGCCACGGCCTCGCGGTACGAGAGCGCGACCCAAAGCGGCACGACGCCGAGCAGGCTCCAGAGGATCCCCAGCACGCCCTCGGTCCAAAAGCCCACGCGATATTCCATCGCGGCACTCAGCGCGATGCTCCATTGCGTGACGAAGGTCCGCAGCACATGCGCGAAACCTCCCGCTTCGGGGCGCTGGCGGCTCGACGACGGTGGAGGATTCATGCGCCCACCGCCCCGTACACGCGAATGCCCTTGCGCCAGGTCCACGCCGCCAGCGCAGCAAAGAGCCCCACCCAAAGAGCCTGCACCGCGAAACCGCGCCAGATCTCATCGGGTGACAGCCGGCCTGCGATCAACTCGACCGGGAAGCCAAGCGATGCGTGAAACGGAAGGACGCGCACCACCTCGCGCATCTGGCCAGGGAAGAGACTCGTCGGCACCGAGTACCCCGAAAGCACCATATAGGTGCCCATCCAGATGCCATACAGGCTGGACGCAGATGTGAGCCAGAATGCGAGGCTCCCCACGATGAGCTGGCCGAAGAAGTTGAGACACCAAGCGAGGATCAGCGCCAAGGGCACCATCGCCAGCTGCCACGGCGCGCCACGCCAGCTTTGTGCGCCGGTGGCAGCCAGGACCACGATCGCCACCGGGGCGGCCACCACCGAACGCACCGGTATCGCGGCCAGGTTGGACGCCGCGTGGGTCAACACCGGGTGGTGCGGTCGGAGAAGCAAGGGGCTGAGATCGCCACTGCGGATCTGGTGGTCGAGGTCCCAGACCACCCAGGCCGAGGTCAGCTGGCGTACAAGGAACGCCGCGACGAAGTAGGTGATGAAGTCGCCGCGATCGAAATCGCCGATCCGATCCTCGCCCGCGATCGAGAGCCAGAGCGCGAGCGCAACCAGCGGAAAGCTCGTGGACAACACCCAAACGACCATGGAGGCGCGATAGGCAACTGCCTCCGCGAGACCCAGCCGAAAAAGCGCCGCGGCGATCTCAAGCTGCCGCAAAAGCCCGTGATGCGTGGCGCCGCCGCTCATCCGCGCCCCTCATCTCGCAGCGCGCTGCGCTGCGCCTTTTGCCTGGCAAACAGCTCGCGCATCACCTCGTCGAGCGGTGCCCCGGACACCTCAAGGTCGCGGGCCGAGGGCAGCGCGAGCAATTGCGAGACGCTCGACACGACCGCGTCGGGCAGCACATCCACCGTCAGGATCTGCGTGTTTGGGTCCCAGAGGGCCTCACGTCCACCCAACTCAAGCCGAGCAAACGCGCCGCTCTCGAGTGGCGATTGATCCAGGCGAATGGAGATGCGCCGCATCGGTCGCACCTTCTTGACCAACTCGCCGATCGCCCCGTCAAAATGCAGCGTGCCTGTGTCGATCAAGAGCACGCGCTCGCACAGCTCTTCGACATCGTGCATGTCGTGAGAGGTGAGGATCACGGTGGTCCCGTGCTCGCGATTCATCTGCAATACGAAGTTGCGGACGCGTTGCTGCATCGCAACGTCCATGCCGATGGTCGGCTCATCGAGAAACGCGATCTGCGGCGCGTGCAGGAGCGCCGCAACCAGCTCAGCCTTCATCCGCTCGCCGAGCGAAAGCTGACGCGTCGGCTTACGAACGACGTCTTCAAGCTCCAGCAACGCGACCATCTCGTCGAGGCGACGCTGGTAGTCCGCCAAGCCGATGCCGTAGATCACTCGGAGAAGTCGATAGCTATCAAGCGGCGGCAGGTCCCAGCTCAGCTGGCGTTTCTGGCCCATCACCAGGCTGATCGCGTGGAGGAAGGCAGCCTCACGACGACGAGGCTCGAAGCCCGCAACCGACAGCTCGCCGCCGCTGGGATGCAGCAGTCCTGCGAGCATCTTGAGTGTGGTCGTCTTGCCGGCGCCGTTGGGCCCGAGCAGGGCGACACGCTCCCCGCGCATGATGTCGAAGCTGATCTCATGGACTGCGACGACGTCTTTGTACGTGCGCGAGAACAGGGCCAAGAGCGCCGCGGCGAGACCACCCTCGCGTTGAGCAACACGGTAGTGCTTGGTCAGCGCACGCGCGTGAATCAAGGCTGGTGCCATGGGAGCGCCCGAGATGGTACTCGACGCGGCCCCGTTTCAGTGCCCGCAAGCGGCGCGAGGAGCGAACCGCCCTCCCCCTCGCGACGCTGGAACTCACTTGGGAGCGAAGCGCTTGAACTTTCCGGCCTTGAGATCGGCCCAGTACGCGTCGAGCTCCTTCGCGACTTGCCCATGCAGGATCACGCCACCCAGGATGTTGGGGATGGCCATCGACAGGATCATCAGGTCGCCGAAGGTCAGGATGTTCCCGGCGCTGACCACCGAGCCAAGGAAGACGAAGAGCAAGAAGAGCAGCTTGTAGAAGATGCTGCTGCCCGCGCCGAAGAGATAGGTGAAGCAACGCTCGCCATAGTACGACCACGAGATCATCGTGGAGTACGCAAAGAGCAGGCCAGCGAAGGTCAGCACGTAGGGGAACGCAGAGCTCACACTGCCCACCGCACGGGCGGTCAGTCCCGAACCGCTGCCAGCGACCAGCAGATCGCGGTTTGCAGGATCCTCAAAGGCCCCGGTGACCACGATCGTGATGCCCGTGATCGCACAAATGACCACGGTGTCGACGAAGGGCTCAAGCAACGAGACGACGCCCTCGCGAACGGGATAGTCCGTCTTGACCGCGGAGTGGGCAATCGCGGCCGAGCCAACGCCCGCTTCGTTGGAGAACACCGCCCGGCGCACGCCGGTGACCAAGACCCCAATCAGCCCGCCGTATCCCGCGGCCGGTGTGAAGGCCTCTGTCACGATGCGAATCGCGGCGGCAGGCACCGCAGGGATGTTTGCGCCAATCACAATGCAGCACATGCCGATGTAGACCAGGGCCATGATCGGAACGATCTTCTCCGCGGTCGCGGCGATCCGCTGGATACCACCGAGGATGACGACGAGGAAGA
>CAZVEM010000235.1:0-9912 GCA_964626165.1 uncultured Nannocystaceae bacterium | reverse complement strand
CCATCGCCATCGCCATCGCCATCGCCATCGCCATCGCCATCACCGTCGCCGTCGCCATCGCCGTCGCCATCACCGTCGCCATCACCGTCGCCGTCGCCATCACCATCGCCATCGCCGTCGCCATCACCATCGCCGTTGAACGAGGTGACCCCGTCTCCTGTCGAACCCGATGCGCACGCTGCAGCGCCAAGTAGCGCAAAGAGCGAGAGCTGGAGGCCAATGGCAAACCAATGTGCATTCCGACGAGCTAACACCAATGGACTATAGCCCATGGGTCACGCGGTCCCCAAGATTGAGGTGCGCTCGAATGAGATCAGCCCACGTTGGGCCCGGGATCGACCGCTTGGACGTCACGGAGCGTGCTTCGACGGCTCTGGGCGACTTCTACGGTGAGCCGCGGGCCAACTGAATTACGTTCGTCAACTCACAAGCGGCTGCGGTACTCCACTCTCATCCTACTCTCAACCCACTCTCGTCATGGAGCGATTCGCACGTCCTGGGAGTCCCTCTCGCAGGTTGTAGAAGAACCCCGCGTGGCGCCTGGCCACGCGGGTTCTTCTACAGCCTGCTAGGGACGTGACCTGAGATCAGTTCGGGTTTGACCGATCGCGTAGCGCAGTTTGAGGTCCGCGACACGGAGGTCGATGTTGGTATCGATCGCATCCAGCACTGCCCGTACGCGGTCGGTCTCGGCCTCGATGACGTCCGTCGCGGTCGCGCGGCCGGCCTGATACAGGCGCACGACATTCGCGTAGCCCTCGTCGGCGGAAGCCAGCGCACGCTGCGTCGCGGAGACCCGCGAAAAGACGCGCTCTCGTTCCGCGCGCGCCGCCTGTACCTCCATCACAATGCCGCGTCGCAGCTCTTCCAGGTTCGCGTCGACCTGTGCGCTGTTGGCCTTGTACTCGCGGACTTGCGCCTTGGTGAGCAAGGTGTCGTTGATCGACCAGGACAGCGTGAGGCCGACCGCCCAGCTGAACTTGAACTCGTTGACGTTGAAGAAGAAACGCTGATTAGGTCGCGCGTAGATGGCATCCGCGAACGCATTCAGGCGCGGGTAATACGACGCGCGCGCGGCCTTGATTCCCTCGTGGACCGCGTCACTTCGTCGACGGAGCGCGCTGAGCTCAAGGCGCTGCGATTCGGCCTCACTGATGAGATCTGCAAGCGGGCGGTCCAGGGACGCGTCGCGGGGGGGCACTCCCAGGACGTCCTCGCCAATCTGATACCCCGGGCCGCCCGGCATGTCGCCCATCAGCATCGCCAAGTTCTCGGCCGCGAGCGACTCAAAGCTCTTGGCATCGACCACGGCGGCTTCCGCTTGCGCCACGATCGCGTCAAAGCGAGCGAGGTCCACCTTTGCCGTGATTCCGGCCGAGTAGCCGCGTTGCGCGTCCGCGAGTCGGGCCTGCGTGTTCTCAAGGGTCTTTTGTGTGATGGCGACGCGTGCGACAGCCTTGACCCAGTTGTAGTAGGCGATGCGGGCGTCGGACTTCACCTTGAGCACTTCGGCGTCGCGAGCAATCGATGCGGACTCGCGCTCTGCGATGGCGCCCTTGCGTGCCGAGACGAGCGAAAACACGTAGTCAGAGAGCGGAATCGAGAGGTTGCCGTGGAAGCTCACCTGGTTGAGTGGGAACTTGAACGGGGCGCCCTGGACAGCGCCGACGGGCGAGCCACCTGCATCGAGCACGCACTGCGTCATCGGATCGAAGGGGCAGGGGCCCACCGTGAGCGGGCCGGGATTCAGTGCGCCGACGGAGGCACCCGAGCCAAAGAGGTTGATGTTGACGGGGTTGACCCGCTGATAGGTCGCGTCGAGGGAGAGGCGTGGCAGGAAGCGCAAGAGCGTTTGATTCAGCTTCGCGACCGATACCTCGAGATCGGCGTGGCGACGCGTGATGCTCGGTGCGTTGCCTGAGCTGCGCTCGGCGACCTGCTCGGCGGTCAGGCCCCCGGGCTGAGTCGCAAGCGCGAGGCTGATCGGGTCGTTCCCCAATGCCGTCGGAGCCGGATTTCCTGTCGGCACGATCGTCTGCCGGTCATCGGGCTCACCGGGCGTGGGCGCGGGCGAGCCGGACTTGCTGACGGGACCACCGGCGCTGGAGGCAGTCTCGCGCGAGGAATCGCCGGCATCCGTGCCCGTGTCGCGCGTCCGCGGTGGGGCGGCATAGACCGTGGCCGAAGTCATCGTGAGGACGCCGAGCGCCAGGAAGAGTCCGCGGGAGCGATGCATGGAGACGACCCGCGCCGTTCATGGGCCGAAGGGAGGGCCGCGTCAAGCTCGATTCGCAGTTGGCCAAGGTGTTGGCTGCGATCGCGATTCCGAGCCATTGCCCAATCAGGCTACGCGAAGAACGCGCTGACTCACGACAATGGTGAGCACCCGAGATTTTGCGAAGCCCGCGGCATCGCTGGGACGGGGCCACGGGTATCGCACGACGCGCCTGTGTCGCACGGTCGCGCGGGTATCATAACCCCTCGTGGCACTCAAGCGTGCGCGCCCGAGCACGCTTGGTCCGACACGGCAGGTGCCCCTCCGGGCGAAGGCACCTAGAGTAGGGCCATGGCGCTCCTCTCCGATCGACCCCGAAGAAATCGCAAGTCCGCGCCGATTCGAAGCTGGCTGCGCGAGGCAGAGCTGCGCCGTGAGCGATTGGTGCAGCCGCTCTTCATTCATGACGACCGAGAAGAACGAGCGATCGCGTCCATGCCGGGCTGCGTGCGACATAGCCCGGAGGGTTTGCTGCGGGAGGTCGACGCGTGCCTGACGGCTGGCCTGACTTCGGTCGTGCTCTTTCCGGCGATCCCAGAGGGACTCAAGACGCCCACCGCCCAGCAGGCCTTTCGCGAGGACGATCTCGTCCCCCGCAGTGTTCGTGCGCTCAAGGAACGCTTTCCAGAACTCGTGGTGATCACGGATATCGCTCTCGATCCCTATAACAGTGATGGCCACGATGGACTCGTCGGTGCGAACGGCAAGATTCGCAACGATGAAACGGTGGAGCTGCTCTGCCGACAAGCGCTCGTTCACGCGAATGCGGGGGCAGACGTCGTGTCACCGAGTGACATGATGGATGGGCGAGTCGGCGCGATTCGACGGGCGCTCGATGAGGGTGGGCACCAGGATGTCTCGATCCTCGCCTACACTGCGAAGTACGCCTCAGCGTTCTACGGGCCATTTCGCGATGCCCTCGATTCGGCGCCGCGCGCGGGCGACAAGAAGACCTATCAGATGGACCCCGCCAATGTGCGCGAGGCGCTGCGGGAAGTCGCATGCGACGTCGCCGAGCGCGCCGACATGATCATGGTCAAGCCGGCCGGACCCTATCTCGATGTGATCGCGGCTGTTCGTGCAGCGACGGTGCTCCCGGTGGCTGCCTACCAGGTCAGTGGCGAGTACGCGATGCTGATGGCAGCGATCCAGAACGGTTGGCTCGCCGAGCGTCCCGCGATCCTCGAGAGCTTGACGTCCATCCGTCGCGCGGGGGCCGATTTAATTCTAAGCTACTTTGCACGCAAGGTCGCGCCCTGGCTTGATCGCTCGTGAGACTCAGAGCGTCGAGCGCGAATCAGGCTTAGCGGTACGAGTTGGTTGCGTCGACGAGCGCTGAAATAATGCCGGGCTCGAATGCGGAGTGTCCCGCGTCGCCGACGATCACCAGCTTGGACTCGGGCCACAGCCGGTGCAGCTCGAACGCGTTCTCAAGTGGGCAGATGACATCGTACCGCCCATGCACGATCGTGCAGGGGAGGTGACGAATCGATGCGACGCCTTCCAGAAGTTGGGTCTCGTGGCTCAGAAAGCCTCCGTTGACGAAGTAGTGCGCCTCAATGCGAGCGAAGGGCAGCGTGAAGTCAGGATTGTCGCAGTGGGTCTCCACTTCTGGATCCATCCGCAGCGTCGCGACACGGCATTCATAGAGACTCCAGGCCCGCGCAGCGATCCGTTTGGCTTGCTCGTCGTTGCCCGTGAGTCGTTGATAGTAGGCCTGGATCAGATCCGCGCGTTCGGCCATCGGGATCGGTGCGAGGAAGTCCTCCCACGCATCGGGGAACAGTCGGCCCGTTCCGCCCGCGTAGAACCAGTCGATCTCGCGTCGGGTGAACGTGAAGATGCCGCGCAGCACGAGCTCGGTGACGTGCTTGGGATACGTCTGCGCATAGGCGAGCGCCAAGGTGCTGCCCCACGAGCCACCAAAGACCTGCCAGCGCTCGATGCCAAGGTGCTTACGGAGGCGCTCAAGATCCTCGACAAGTGACCACGTGTCATTCCCGGCGAGCTCGGCGAGGGGAGTCGAGCGGCCGCACGCGCGCTGGTCCAAGAGCACGATTCGGTATACTGCCGGATCAAAGAAGCGCCGGTGCTCGGGATCGGTGCCTCCCCCAGGGCCGCCATGCAGGAATATGACGGGCTTGCCGTTGGGGTTGCCGGACTGCTCGTAGTACAGCTGGTGTGGAGGATCGACCGCGAGGAAGCCCCGCTCAAAGGGTTCGATCGGTGGGTAGAACTCGGCCACGGCCGAGCGTCTCACGAGCCTGGCGCGTGATCCAGCGTGTGCGCGGCGATCTTGGCGATGCGCTCGCGCCGTCGTCGTCCATGGGGCGCGACGACGACTCTGCGCGACATGGACACAGCGCCGCTGCCGCTCGACCGCGGGCTGGCTCGTCTGTTACGGAGGCCACAACTATCGGACCGAACCCAGCGATGTGATGACGTCACCGGGTGCCTGTACGAGCTCGATCAGCACGCCCTCTCCGCTCCGTCCGTCCGGCTGCGCGGCCTTGGGATGAATGAAGCAGACATCGTGCCCCGCTGCGCCCTTACGAATGCCACCTGGCGTAAAGCGGACCCCCTGCGCCTCCAGCCAAGCCACGGCTGCGTGCAAGTCGTCCACCCACAGGCCAATGTGATTCAGCGCGGGCTCGTGCACCCGCGGGCGAGCTTGCGCATCGATGGGCTGCATGAGGTCGATCTCCACCGCATGCGGTCCAGTTCCCAGCGTCAGGATGGCTTCGTCGACATTCTCGCGCTCGCTTCGAAATTCTCCGGAGCGAGCGACGCCCAGGAGGTCGACCCAGAGGGCCTCAAGAGCATCGCGACGCAATCCGCCGATAGCAACTTGCTGCAGCCCTAGTACGCGGAACGGGCGGGCCGAGGTCTTCTCGGGTGTCAGACCTGGGGAGCGATCGTCGGTATCGGGCGGAGCGGCGGTCACGAGCAACGATATCGCGAGAGGTCGTCCTGTGTCAGCGTCGTTTTGGTGCGGGCGATCGACGCGCGACGACGGCAGCGCACCGCGCTGCAACTCAGACCCCTCAGAGTTGGTGCTCTCTTCACTCGACCCACCCCAATCCGGAAGGTTGCCGCGCTTGGCCCCGCGCCTATCCGTGCATTCGGCCCGACTCGCGCGCGGATGCTACGACCTGAGCTTCATGTGCTGCGAGCTGCTCGGTGCGTCGCCGAAGGCTCGACTCGTCGCACAGGCCACAATCACGGACGAGCTGCAGGTAGGTCGCGTGATGGCGGGCCTCACTCGCAAGCAGATCTTGGTACATCGCGGAGAGAGCAGGATCCGCGGCCTTGAGCGTCGCTTGCTCGGAGATGATCTGCATGCGCTCGCAGCTCCGGGCCTCGATCAGGGCGCAGCAGATGAGCGTATCGATCAAGCGCTCAGGTTCTCCGGTCCGCACCGCCGCCATCAATGCGCTCGCGTAGGCGCTGGCGGGTAGACGCCGATACTCGACGCCTCGGCGCGCGAGGTGTCCGAGCACCAAATCAAAGTGTGCGAGCTCTTCCTGGGCCAGAGCAGAGAGGCAGCCAAGAAGCGCCGCGTGTTGCGGATATCGGAAGATCAATCCGAGCGCGGTGGAGGCGGCTTTGGCCTCACAGTGGGCATGGTCGATCAAGAGCTCATCGAGCGCGCCTTCTTGTCGTGACCACCAGTCACGATCCGTCTCGCTCGCCAGATGAAGCACGCGGCGAGAATAACCAATCGCCGTGACCACGCCGCTCCCGATCACGCCATGGCGAAGGTCGCGACGGTCCCGTGGCTGCTATCCTGTCGCCGATGCGGGAACTCGCGCAGGTGGACACGAGCCGAGGCAGCGTCAGACGGCTTGGGGCGGGCGCGTCGTGGCCCCCGGTGCGGCTACAACGCCTCTTCGCGGTCCTCGCGCTCGGCGCGAGCGCAGTGGCAGGGCCGGGCTGCTCGCGCGCCTCCAAAGAGGTCACCGCTGCGCCGGCACCCAAGCTCACGCCGCACCAAGATATTCAGAGCTCCGCCAAGGCGTTGTTGCTGTCGGCCGCGGTCGCATCGGCGCCCGGCATGCGTGTCGACGAGATTATCTTGGTCTTTGCGACGCCGCTTGATCCGATGTCGGTGCGACGGGAGCGGATCGTGGTTGTGCACGCGGACGGTTCGCGCTCGCTCCCCACCGAAGTCACCTTGTCGCCCGCCAGTAGCGTCTATGAGGCGCATACCCTACGACTGCTTGGACGCTTCGGAGACGATGCGCCGCGTCGCGTCGAATTGATTGCGCCGATTTACACGCGGGACGGCCAATCGCTCCTTGGCGCTGCCGCGACGCCGACACGTGCGCAGGACAGTGATCGGGTCGTTGACGCGCGGCTGTTGGACAACGTCAAGGCGTCTGCCGAGTCCAGTTGCGAACCGACGCAGCACGCGATCCGCCTGCGTTACTCCGACCGTCTTGCAGCTGTCGCGCTGGTTGAGCTTGAACGCATCGGCATCATGGGACGGGACGGCTCTCGCCGGCCGCCGCTCGCTTTGGGCGATCATCAAGCCGTTCTTCCTCCGCCCAGTACGCCGCCTCCTTCGGCGACAGCACCCGGCACGCGCGCCGCCAAGTCAAAGCGCTCGCCTCCCGCGCTTGTCACTCACGATGCCGAAGTGACGGAGGCAGCACCAAGCGCGCCAACTCCACCGCAGGTTCGCTGGAGCGAGTTGGACGACAACGTCCTCGTTCTTTGCGTCGCGGAGGGAAGTGAGCCTGTGACGGTTGAGCTCCCGGCAGGGATCTTGACCGACCGGCATGGCACGCCAACGCAGTATCAGCGCGTCCTGCTATTGCCCGATAGTGCACCCGAGGGCATGGGTGAACCGCAGGCCGGGCGTCAAGCCAGTGATCGGTCCGTGACGCGGCAGCGCGGCGCGAGCGTGCACGTGGAGCGCTGGATGGCCGTCGCAGCCATATGAGAACGCGCTCGCGCACGAGCGACGCAGCGCGAGTCCCGTGGAGTCGCCGACGCGCCCAAGTCGTGCCAGTCTCGACGCGTGGCCATTGTCTCAGGTCGGCGCCGCAGCGCGGTCTCACTGGCGATCGTCTTGTCGTCGATCTCGGTGTGCCTTGCGGTCGTGATGTTGACCGCGTGGATCATCGTGCTGGTTCGCTTCCGCGCATTGACCCAGGGGATGGCGGAGAACACCGGACTGCTGATCGCCGGCATCGTCTCCTTCGCGATCATCATCACGGTCCTCGTGTTCTTCACCGTGTTTCTTGTCCGGCAGATCTTCGAGGTCCGTCGACAAGACACCTTTATCGACTCGGTGACGCACGAACTCAAGAGTCCGTTGGCCTCGCTGCAGCTCTTCCTGCAGGCGCTCAAGCGCAAGGAACTCGATCCAGAGAGACGGGAAGAACTGCACGAGATGATGTTGTCGGACGTGACGCGCCTGGGCGCGCTCATCGATACGATCCTCTCCGCGAGCCGTGCCTCACTGAGCCGTCGCGCGCAGCGTCGTGTCCCCGTCGAGATTCGCGGCCGTGTCGAAACGATCGCGCAGCGAGTGGCGCAGCGACGAGCGGTGCCGCAGTCGGTGATCCACAATGAGGTCCCGGCGAGGGTGTCGCTGTACTGCGATCCTCAGTTTCTCGACACGTGTCTCGACAATCTGCTGGACAACGCGATCAAGTACAGCGGCGATTCTCCCGAGGTTTGGGTTGGAATCCGCGAGCATCGGCGGTGGCTGGAGATTCTCGTGCGCGACAACGGGATTGGCATTCCCAAGGCGGAGCGCCGCCGGATCTTCCACCGCTTCTACCGCAGCGAAAACTCCGCCGTCCGAGAGCGGCACGGTACGGGTCTCGGCTTGTTCATCGTTTGGGCGATGGTGCGCGCGATGGGAGGCCACGTTCGTGCGGAGTCGGAGGGTGAGGGCATGGGCTCTACCTTCCGCGTCTACATGCCGCGGCGGAGTGTCGTGGCGTTGACCGCGGCCGACGCGGCCGACGCGGCCGACGCGGCCGACGCGGCCGACGATGGCGGTGCACTGAAATCGGACGCCCAGGCACTGCCAGTCGCCCAATCGAGCAAGCCAGAGCACGCGACGTAGCGTCGGCGCCGTGGCACCGAGCCTTGGGGAAGGTTGTTGGGAAGGTGCCTCGCGTCCGCTCGAACGCGAGGCGCGGACCAGATCGCGACACCTAGCCCTTGACGTTGGCGTGCGCTCCTCGTAACGAGCAGTGTATGACCCGCGAAGGCTCAGGCGCGCGCATCCTCATCGTTGAGGACGAGCGGCATATCGCCGCGGGACTCAAGCTCAATCTTGAGCTTGAAGACTACCAGGTGGCCGTCGCCGCATCCGGCCGAGAGATGGCGGCCCAGCTGGTGTCTGGTGGCCCCTTTGATCTGCTGCTGCTCGATGTCGCGTTGCCCGACGTCGACGGCTTCACGCTCTGCAATCGTCTCCGTGAGTCCGGCGACTTCACGCCAGTGTTGATGTTGACCGCGCGCGACGGCGTCGATGACCGGGTTCGGGGTCTGGAAGCCGGAGCCGACGACTATCTCGCCAAGCCCTTCTCCTACGATGAGCTGCTCGCTCGGCTGCGGTCGCTGCTGCGCCGCCGTGGCTGGGAGCAAAAGCAGGGCGGCGAGACGAGCGCCGTGACGGCGTTTGGCGACGTGCGCATCGACAAGGCCGCGGCGACCGTCCATCGGGGCACCGTGGAGATCAAGCTGACCAAGCTTGAGTTCGACCTGCTGGTCTACTTCCTGGAGCATCCCCTTGAGGTGCTCACACGTGCGCGGCTGCAGCAGGACGTTTGGAAGCTCAACGACTATCCAAACTCCCGCATGGTCGACAACTTCGTGATGCGGCTGCGACGCCACTTTGAACCCGATGCCGCGGCGCCCAAACACTTCCTGTCGGTGCGTGGATGGGGCTACAAGTTCTCTCCCGGTCCCTGAGTGAATGCTGCGTCCGGGGCTGATCGGCCAATTTCGCGCCCAGGATCTGTCTGAGCAGCGAGACCCGCGTGCGGCGGCTCTCGTGTGCAGGCCGGCGCTCAGCGCTGCGCAGCTTTGCGCGCACCGCAAGTGACAGAACGGAGACGAACGGCGACACCACAGCGACCGCAACTTCGCGGCCGATAGAGCATCGTGGCTAGGTCATGAGCCGCGCAAGTATCGACAAGCTCGCCAACGTTCCACGTCCCTGGCAGCAGTTCTTTCTGGCGTCACCCTTCGTGCTCGCCCATCTCGCGGCTCTCGGCGCGATCTGGACCGGAGTACGACCCATCGACTGGGCGGTGTGCTTTGGACTGTATGCCGTGCGCATGTTCGGTGTGACCGGCGGCTACCACCGCTACTTCTCACACAAGACCTACAAGACCAGCCGGGTCTTCCAGTTTCTTCTGGCGCTGCTCGCCATGTCGAGCGCCCAGAAGGGCGTCATGTGGTGGGCCGCCCATCACCGCGTGCACCACAAGAAGTCCGACACCCCGGACGACGTGCACTCCCCCCGCCAGCACGGCGTGTTCTATGCGCACGTCGGCTGGTTGTTCGCGGGGACTGAGGAGACCGACGAGCGGATGGTCCGAGATCTCGGCCGCTACCCCGAGATCGTTTTCCTCAACTACCACTGGTGGATCCCCCCCACCGCGCTGGGC
>CAZVEM010000234.1:0-9955 GCA_964626165.1 uncultured Nannocystaceae bacterium | reverse complement strand
GGATCGGCGTAGATCTCCGCGTACTGGTCGAGCCCGACGATGCCTTCGGGGATCCCGGGGCGGTAGATGCCAAAGGGCGCCACGCCAAAGCGGACCCAAGGTTCGGTCGCCCGGATCTCCATGTCGAGACGCTCGATCACGCGATTGACGTTGTCGCGACGCCAATCGTCGAGCACCAGCGAGCCACCGTCGGCCAGGTACGCGGCGTAGGTCGCGTCGTCCGGGAAATCATTGAGTCCCGGATAGGGATAGAAATAGTCGTCCATGTGAATGCCGTCGATCTCGTAGCGATCGACGAGATCGAGCACCACGTCGACGACCTGCTCAGAGACCTCGTCCGCACCGGGATCCATCCACGTGACTTCGTAGGTGTCGTAGGCGTAGTCGTAGGCGTACTGCGGGTAGAGCAGCGCCACGTGAGGAGGCACCAGCGTCGAGCTGCTATTTGCGCGTGCGCGATAAGGATTGAGCCAGACGTGCACCTCGATCGCGTTTTCGTGGGCGCGGGCGAGCAGGTACTCAAGCGGATCAAAGCCAGGATCGGTTCCCTGAGTGCCCTGTAGGTAGCGACTCCACGGCTCCAGATCGGAGGCGTAGAGCGCATCGCATTCCGGTCGGACCTGAAAGAAGATGGCGTTGAGGCCAACTTCCTGCGCGACCGCAACGATCGCGTCGAGCTCGGCTTGTTGCGCGGCGACGCTGAGTCCCTGTGAACTGGGATAGTTGATGTTCGAGACCGTGGCGACCCACACGCCGCGCAGCTCCCGAGCATGGCTGACTTCCTCCAGGGGCCACGGATAGGGATCGGGGCCCGGCATATCCATGTCGCCCACCGTGGTGTTCCCATCATCCGTCGAATCGCCATCGCCATCGCCGTCGCCATCGCCGTCGCCGGCCTGGGTGACTCCATCGCCGGCATCGAGGTCGAGGGTGATCTCCGCACCGCATGCTGCGAGCAAGAGCGGAGCGACTGACAGCACTAGCCACCTGCGAGCGGTCGCGGCAGCGACAGGCTCCTCTCGCGCCGCGGACTCGAATGCATCAGATGAAGAGCGCACGAGGCAAGGCTACCAGGGGCGGAGCTGGCGGGGATGGGCGACAACGAGCGCGCCAAGGGTTCGGGCGGGATTCCCCTGTCCATGTCGCCGTGCTCGCCTAAGCTCCGGGCATGCGCAAGGAGTCTTTCCCCGGATTGGAGCGCCCGCTCTCTCGCATTGGCCTGGGCGCGATGCCCTTGTCGATCGCGGGGCGTCCCGGGCGCGACGATGCCAAGCGCGTCATTCGTCGCTCTCTCTCCGTCGGCGTCACCTTGATCGACACGGCCAACGCCTACTGCATCGATGAGGCTGACGAGGGCCACAATGAGCGTTTGATCGCTGAGGCGCTCGCGGAGATTCCCGGCGCCAGTGAGCGTGTGGTGATTGCGACCAAAGGTGGACTCACGCGACCACGTGGCGCTTGGGTCACCGATGCGCGCCCCAGCGCGCTGCGAGGAGCGTGTGAACGAAGCCTCAAGGCGCTCGGCCGCGAGACGATTGAGCTCTATCAGCTCCACGCGCCCGACAACCGCGTTCCCTTCGCCGACAGCGTCGGCGAGCTCGTCAAGCTGCAACGCGAGGGAAAGATCGAGCACATCGGTCTGAGCAATGTCGATGTCGAACAGATCAAGATCGCGCTTGAACTCACGCCAATTGCGAGCGTGCAAAATCGCTGCAATATCTTCGAGCGAGGAGCGCTCACGCAAGGCATCGTGCAATTCTGCGTCAAGAACGGCATCGCGTTCTTGCCTCATAGCCCCGTCGGTGGGCATCGGGGGCACGAGCGACTGGAGGAAGAGCCGACCCTCGCGCGCATCGCTGCACGTCGTGGTGTGAGCGTGTACCAAGTCGCACTCGCGTGGCTCTTGGATCTTCACCCGCTCGTGTTCCCGATCCCGGGAGCCTCGAAGGTCTCCAGCATCGAAAGCAGTGTGAAGGCCTGCGAGCTCGTGCTCGACGAAATCGATCGCCGCGAGCTCAAGCAGGCATTTCGCTTCGGACCGCTGGCGACCTGAGCCGGCGCCACTCGCTCGGCGGGCCCAGGCGAAGCACGTCTGGGAACCTGCCCGCGTTGCGTCGCAATCGCACCGCCGCCAGCCGGCGGTGCGGGCACGGGTGAACCGGATGAGCCCGCTAATTCCCGCGTGGCTGGGTGAAGCGATCGACACAGCTGATGCAGGCGGCCTGCGCCTCACTGCACTCTTGCTTGGCCTCACGGCAGAGCTGGAGATACTCGTCGTGTGAGGCGTTGGCATCCGCGATGTCGCAGATCTTCTCTTGGACCTCGCAGACACTGGACGCCAACGAGCAGAGATTCTCACAGACCTTGGCGTCCCCCGTCGCGGCCTGAACGCGTCCGCGGACCTCCCCGATCAGTTTGTCCTTGCGGGCGTCGAGTTCGTTGATCGACTCGCCGGCCGCCGGACCAATCGGAGTGTCGTCGCGCTCGGTCGGCCGATCACCGGGCACCACGCTGCCGCCGGCGGTCGCGTGGACGCAACCCGTCGCGGTCAGACACGTCACCCACGCGAGCACAGCCAGCCGCAGCCCATCGCACCAGCGCGTGGACATGGCGCCTGCACCCAGTCGCGGGACGTCGACGTCGTGAGGCTGTCGCTGGCTGCTCATGGCTGTCCTTCCTTCGCGTGGGCAGTCGACGCATCACTGCCGCCCTCTTCGAGGCCGAGCTCGACTTGCATCTTTTGTCGTAAGAGCCCCATCAGCCGAACGCTGCGAGCATACGACGCGATCGCAAGATCGGTGTCCAACGACTGCATCGCACCGTCTCCCAGCTGCACCAAGAGCTGTGCCGTGACCGTTTCGAGGGGGAGCGTTTGCTCGGGTCCGACGATCGGCAAGAGCAGCTTGACGACTTCCGCTCCACGCTGCGCGTCGAGCATCAGCTCCCCGATCCTCGCGAGCAGCTCAAGTCGGGCGACGGCGGCAAGCGAATCGCCCTCCGGGGCAAGTTCTCGTGCGGCCGGAAGCAGGACATCCAGTTGCGCTTGCACATCCGCCACAGCGAGTTCGTCTGCCGCGCGCGTCGCTGCGTGCAAGCGTTTGACATAGGCGAGGCCCTCTTCGCTCACACGACTCTGGCCGTGCTCCTGCACGCGAACGTCGAGCGACGGCGGTGCCGCCGGCACCACCGGCTCCGCCGCGCGGCCGTTGGACATCTCGCTGTCCTCGCCGCCGCACGCTGCGAGCACGCCGCCCAGCGCGAGCGTTACCGACAGCGCCGCAGGCCACACCACGGACGCAAGTACACCTCGCGGCGCTCTGCGTGCTGCGTGCGCCGAAATGGCGCCGCGTCGCGAAGACGGCAGAGACATCGGGCACAACAATGCCACGACTGGCCGACTTTGCGAACGCAGGTTCATCCGTGCTCCTTGGCTTGGCCGCCGACCCCACCGGGCGTCGAAGCGTCACGCTCTGCGGGCTTGGCCCCAGCGCCCGCAGCTCCCTGCTCGCGCTCAAGTGCCAACGCATACATGTCCTCAAGCGCAGCAACACGTTGCGAGCTGCGCGTCGCCGTCTGGCTCCGGTCGATCCCGAGTCCTCGCAGCGCGGCCGTGGCCGACTCGTTCATCGTGGCGAGTTCCTCGCGCGCGACCGCTCGCTCGCGCTCCACCGTGAGCAGGTTCTTCACCGTTTGACCGTCGCGGCTTGCCGCGGAGGCGACTCCATTCTGTGAGGCTTCATCGGCTGCGGTCTGAACCGCTCGCACCACCAAGACCGCGCCGGCGGCCACCGCTAGCGTCGCCGCTGCGATCGCAATCAAGCGATTTCTCCGCTCTGTGCCTGAGCTCATGCTGGCCGCCAAGGGCGCGCTCACCGAACCCCCACCGCCTGGCAGCACGGACAAACGCGGAGGGTTCTGACGCGCTACGCGATCGAGCCTGGCGAGGACTTGGGCCTCAATCGAGTCGCACGAGTCCTGTGAGAGTTCATGCACATCTCCCCCAAGCAGCTCGACGACCGCCTCGACATGCCCCGAAGTCTGGGCCCTGTCCTCAGGTGGCAAGCCGCGAACGGCGTCGGGTGACTGCGCGGTGTCTGTATCGGTCGCGCTGGCGAGTTGCTCCACCCGAGCGACGACTTCAAAGACCCCAGATCCTGACCCAGATCCAGACCCAGACCCAGACCCAGTCCCAGTCCCAGACCCAGTGCTGAGCATCTCAAGTTCATCGTCGCTCAGCGACGGTTCACCGAGCGCTTCGAGTTCGGCCTCGATGCGCGCACGCTCGTCGATGTTGTCTAGCTCGGTCATATCGGGCGATTCCTCAGGATCCCTCATCCCAGCTCCAGATTCTCAAGGGCATGGGCGCCAAAACGGGCCTCATAGATCTTCCGAAATGATTTGCACGCGCGACACAAGAGCACGTCGAGCGTGCCGACGGTAACCGCCAAGACCTGGGCGGATTCCTCCCGGCTGCGCTGCTCCAGGAGTCGCAACGTGATGACGAGTCGATAGCGTTCGGAGAGTTCATCGAGGGCCTGTTGCACTCGGTCCCGCGCTTGCTCGCGCAGCTCGCCCCGCGCGAGCGCACCTTCGACGTCGCCGTGAGCCTCGCGGGCGGGCAGGCGCGCCGCCTTGCCTTCCGCGAGTGGCACAAGGCGTCGAGAGCGACGAAGTGCATCGAGGGCAAGGTTGCGACCGATGCGGACCAGCCACGGCAAAATCGAGCGTCCCTGCCAAACAAAACGTCCGAGATTCTCGTGTGCGCGCACGAAGGTGTCGGCGACGAGCTCTTCGGCCAGCGCGCGATCGCGAACCAAGGGAGCGACCGCGTATCGATAGACCGCGCTGACGTGCAGTCGATAGAGCGCGCCGAAGGCCGCAGCGTCCCCTGCCTGCGCTCGCTCCACCAACAACCGCTCGTCCTCGACGTCATGACGCGGCGACGGTGAAGCTGTCGATGAAGATCGCGACGTAGCGTCGAGGGGCGCAGATCGGTCGGTCGGCGCGTCGACCCCGCCCTCGATCGGCGCGTCCGAGTCGGGCGCTGCCCCCCCGTCCTCTGCGTTCGACGCATCGACCACTGCTCGGGACTGTCGCCCGTGCGTGCGAGGAGTGCGAGCCCGCATGCCGAGATCGCCCGCGGATTCCTTGAGGTCGGATCGACGGAGGTCGGCTCGATTGTGTCGTGCGTGGTCATCATCGCGGTCTTGAGACTCGCCTTGGCTCGCTCGCCTGCCACTTGGTCCGGGATCATGGACATCGCCACCACCCAGGGTGCGCGAGGCCGGCCCTGATCCGCGGCCGTGTGCGTAGTGTGCGAGTGCAGCTGGGTCTCCGGGCAATTGGTCCCCGTCGTGATGGGATGAGCGTGAGGCTGGGGCACAACGGACGCTCGTGTCGGCCCTTACGGCGGCCCATAGAGCGGCCTACTGCGCCGCGCCTATTGCGGCCGATCGGCGGCCTCGACCCAACGGACCGAAGAATTATCTGGTCCGCCCTCCCTCCCCTGGAAATCGGGCTGATGTGACCGATCACCCGCTGCGACTCTCCACAGGCGCAAAGTCGTATGAAACCGACCCACGCGTGCGCGCGTCCTAGCCGCGCCAATAGCCCGCCCGCAGCTTGACCCGCCGGGTCTTGGGGGCGATACCAGGCGCCGATTCCCCGTGGCCCTTCTCGGACTCATCTCTGCGCCCGTTCTCGCGACCGCACTCGGCTTCGCGCCACCGCGAGCGAACGACGCGGAGCTCACCCGCCCGACCGCGGACGAAGGCCCGCTCCCTAGAAACACGGAATCGGACGGTGAGCCCTCCGACGATCCCTGGAGCGGCGATGCGTCCACCGCGATCGAGGGGCCCTCGCAGCCGACGCGCTCCTCACTGGGTCCGATGCCGGCACTTCGCGCGAGCGTGAGGACCACCGGCGTCGTTGCGTTTCATGGCCCGCCGCCAACCGGCCAGACCGATGCTGCTGGCGGACCCGCTCCCGAGGGAGGCACCGACCAGGTCCAGCCCGCTCCACGCGTCGTTGATCGCAGCAAGATCGATGAGATCGAGCCGCCGCCCTTCCCGCTCGAGCCGCTGCAGCTCAGCGAAGCGCTGCGCCGCGCACTCAACAACAACCTCGATCTGCGCGCGCGGGTCGTCGACGTGCGCGTGAGCGAGGCCGCCGTGACCACTGCACTTGGCGCATATGACCTGCAGATCATCGCGGGTACGAGCGCATCTCGGAACAAGAGCACGCCTCGTGGTTCGGCCTTCGTGTTCGCCACAGGAAGTAAGACGCTCGCCGGCTATGCGGGCCTACGCCAGAGGCTTCCGACCGGTGGCTCGATCGAGCTCCGCATGACGATGACGCGGACGCTGACGGATCAGCCGATTAGCTTCATCAACCCAGCCTTGGGCTCCGCCAGCATCGCGAGCTACATCGTGGCGCCTTCGCTGACGCTGACGCACCCGCTGCTTCGCGGACTTGGCATCAAGGTCAATCGCGCCGCAGTCGAGCGTGCCCGTGTCAACGCATCGCAGTCACTGGCCCTTGAGCAGCAGCTCGCGCAAGACCTTGTCCGCGACATCGTCAACGCTTACTGGGACCTCTACTTCGCGCGCTACGACCTGGTCAACAAGCAGCGCGCGGTGCTGCTGCAACGCGACCAGCTCGATCGCACGCTGGCACAGATCGCCGCCGGTCGTCGTCCCCCGGTGGAAGCCAAGAGCGTGCAGCAGGCGCTCGCGTCGCGAGAGAACGACGTACTGCTCGCGGAAAACACCCTGCTTGACCGTAGCCTGACCCTGCGTGCGTTGCTTGGTCAGGACTACGCGGAGGCCGAGGCGATCGCGATCGATCCCACGACCGAACCGGGCCTCATCACCCCCCAGGTGTTTGATCATCGCGCCGAGATTCAGCGAGCGATGGCCTCGAACCCGACGATCCGCCAGCTTCAGTTCGCCCTCGCGAGCCGACGCATCGATGAGATCGAAGCCGCGAATCAGCGGCTGCCCCAGCTCAACTTCACCGGCACGTTCACGCCCCAAGGCCGTGCGGTCGACACCTCCGCAGATCCCTCGAGCGGCCGCCTTCCGACCCAGGTCGGCTGGGGTGAAGCGTTTGGGAACTTCATTAGCGCCGATCCCCGAACCCAAGGTCTGCTCGCGGACTTCACCGTGACCGGCGCACTTGACCTTGTGTGGGATGTGCAGACCCGCACCGGTCGCGGCAACCATCAGCGCACGATGGCCGAGTTGCAGCGCGCGGAGATCAACCTGGCGCGCCAGCGTCAGAACGTCACGGCAGCCGTCGTCCGAGCGGTGAACTCGATCCGCACCGCCGGCAAGCGCATGGAGGTCGCCGCGATCTCCGTCGAGCTCGCGACCGAGAACCTCGCGGCTGAAGAGGCGAAGTTCGAAGTCGGACGCGCGACCAACTACGACGTGCTCTTCCGCATCACCGAGCTGACCAACGCGCAGCGTGACGAGCTCAGCGCACGAGTCGAGTATCTCAAGGCGCGCTCAACGCTGCTCGCGCTCAACGGCGAGATTTTCCCGGCCATGGGCCTTGAGATGGCTGCCTACCTGCAGCGCTGAGCCGGTGCGCCAGACGTGAGCGTCGGGATGCCCTCGATGGACCAGCGCGATCTGCGTGCCGCAGCGACCTGTACGCCGGCGCACTGGATCGCAAGCGCGACGTGCCCGAGCGCTCGCCCTCCCTCCCCGCGCGAGATCGGCTGAGAAGGGCTCCGCCAGGGAGAATCCGGCACGATTGAGCAGCGGTCGCGAGCGATCAGCGATTGTATCCGGGAGCGGAACTCTGCTAGGGTCCGGTCTAGGAGCTTTGGGAGTCTTGTCCCGGGGCCACGGCATCGACCATGTCCAGCGCAGAGATTGGCAACAACAAGTGGGAACTCGACGCGAGCCGGCCGCCGGTGCTTACGCCGTTTGGTATGGCGCAGATCGGGATCATCGGGGTCTTCGGGCTGTTCTTCGGCTGGATGCTGCTGCAGGCCGTCGTCGCGATCGTGACGCCGCACGAAAAGAGCGATCTTGAGAAGCGCATTGGCGGCATGAATGAGGCCGCCCCGGCGGCCGCCCCTGCAGAGACCAAGTAACCCGTGGCTCTGGCACGAACCCGTACAGGGTTCGTGCGCCGCACCGACCTTCTTCGCAGGTCGCCGCATCGAACAAAGACGCCGTGCTCCAGCTTGGAGCGTTCGGCGTTTTTTGCGTCGTCGCGCGTGATGTCTCGCGATCGCGGCAGCGTTGAGCCACGATCTTGCGTGGGTCGGACTCAATCGCGACCGCGTATCGGCTGGATAAATGCGAGCTGCTGGCCTGTCGGCGCGCCGTCGCGTCGGTAGGAGAACCACCGCGACGGATGGTCGTGGGTGCATGCGCCCACGCGCTCGATGGACTGCGCTCGAAGGCCGCCGGCACGAAGCTGGGCTCGAGCCGCAGCGACAAGGTCGACGTGCGGCTTTGGCTTGCTGCGATCGACCAACGCGGCGTCGAATCGGCTTGCGACCTCTTCGCCGACCTCGAACGCGGCACGTTCGATACACGGCCCGATTGCGGCCTGGGTGGTCTCGAGATTGGCGCCGGCCCGCTGCATCTGCTCGAGCGCAACGCCGATGACCCCCGCAACCATGCCCCGCCAACCGGCATGCACCGCCGCGACGACGCCCGAGCCTGGGTCACACAGCAGCACCGGCACGCAGTCCGCCGTGATGACGCCGATGATCCACGGGTCACCGGGCAGCGCGACGATTGCATCCGCGTCGACGCTGACTTCGGGATCCGCCAGTGCAGCGACCACGGTGGCGGTCGTGCCGTGTACCTGTCGCGCGATCCGGAGCTGGCTCGCCGGAAAGCCCGCGCTCGCAGCGACCCGTCGCCAGTTCTCGTCAACCGCCTCGCGGTTGTCGCCCCACTTCCACGCCATGTTCAGCGACGCGTAGACGCCTTGACTCACACCCCCGTTGCGACCAGTAAATCCGTGCACACAGGTCGCCGGGAAGCTGAGGGCGCGTTGAAAGAGCCCTGGACCTTCGGTGGTGCGCTGCATCGGATCTTCCTGGCTCGGATCTTCCTGCATCGGATCTTCCTGACTCGGATCTTCCTGGCTCGGCGAGTTCATGCGCGCGGCGTGATGGCTACGACCTGATAGCTACGGCGTAATGGCTACGGCGTGATGGCTACGGCGTGATGGTTACAACTCAGGGTGTGCCACTGCGTTGCTGCGGCCGCGCGACGGTACGCATGGGATGCGCCAGATCGGCAGCATCGCGCAAGGCCCTGAGCCGCGCCTCAAGTTCGACGAGATCCGGCGGTAGGGGGCATTCCCAACGCATGGCTTCGCCCGTGAGCGGATGTCTAAAACCAAGAACGTGGGCGTGCAGCGCCGGCCGCGACAGTTGCTCGTCAAGGGCGATCAGCTCGGGCGTGCGCATGCGGACGCCGTAGAGTCGGTCGCCCATCAGCGGCATGCCAAGTGCACGCGCGTGCACGCGGATCTGATGGGTTCGTCCCGTGTGCAGCGTTGCCCGCAGAAAGAGCGCACCTGGATACTCTTCGAGGACTTCAAACTTCGTGATCGCCTCGCGTCCCTGTTCCACCTGCGTCGTGAAGCGCCTCCGATGCTGTGGATCTCGGCCATGCAGCGTCTTGAGCTCCTTTTGTCGCCACGTCGCCTGCCCGCCGGCAAACGCGAGATAGGCCCGGTCCAGATCGTGTCGCTTAAAGCGAGCCGCGAGCTCAAGCTGCGCCTTGGCTTGCTTGGCAACGACCATGAGCCCGCTTGTCCCCATGTCGATCCGATGCACCAGCCCCGGACGGAGCGCGTCGTTGCCGGGGAGTACCGGCAACGCCTCTGCGCCGACGCCGAGGTGAAACAAGACCGCATTGACCAGCGTGCCTCGCTCGTGGCCTGGACCCACGTGGACCGGCATGCCCGCGGGAACGAT
>CAZVEM010000233.1:0-10053 GCA_964626165.1 uncultured Nannocystaceae bacterium | reverse complement strand
ATTCGTTGCTCGTCTTGTTGCTCGTCGGTCACGTACGCCCGGTACGCTCCCTTCTCGCGCCTCGGTCTGCATGGCGATTGAACGTCCATGCACTCCACGGGGGTTATTCGACAACCTGCTAGGAGCCTCGACGAGACGTGCGTTCTTCTTGCGTGACGATCTGGGCGAGCGAGCGCCAATAGGCCAAGTGTCGATCCGTGGGTGAGAGGGAGACCGCACGGACGCGCTCCACTTCTTGGAAGTAGTCGGCGACTGCAAAGGGAAGGGCAAGGTAAGTGGCGGGACGATCGCCGTCGACCACCGATGCGTGAACCAGCGAGTGACGCAGCCCAAACTCGACGCGCGCAAAACCGGGTCCTGCGTCGAGCACCCGAACGGCCTTCCACGACAGCATCGCCGTGCTCACATCGAGTCGAACGCCGAGGCTGTGCGTCAGCATCTGTCCCAGCCATCCCGTGATCGGGCCCCTCGGTGGCCGCAGCGGCCAGGATCGCAAGGTCCGATCGATGGCAGGCTCAAGAGGATCCTGCATCGCTTCGAGCTGGAGAATGCTCCGGATCGCGGCGAGCCGAGGATCGAGGCGCTCGCCCTGTGTCGCGAGCCAGGACCGCAGCTTCAGGACGTAGGCCTCGGCCCGCTCGCGCTCAACGCTTCCGGGCGGCTGGAGCGGAAGCGTGCGTATGAGGCCCTGGATGAGGGCGACTCCGGCCCGAAGCACGAGCACTTCCACATACTGCGGTGCTGCATCGCGGGCAATCCATAGGCGACCCGAAACGGCCTGCAAAGGCTCTGCGAGCACGACATTGCGAATGTGCACGCCATCTTGCCACAGCGCGATCCCCTGCCCTTGCGTGGAGCTTGTGATGCGAATGCTGCCAACCGCCATGGGATCGCGGATCGGCAAGTGAGCAAGGGGCGGCGTTGTGCGTCGGATCGCCAGTGACGTGGAAGTCAGCGACGCAGTCGCTGTGCCGCTCGTGACCCGATGGGTCGCGGCGATCATTCCCGCGACTTGATGCAACAGGGAGCCAAGCAGCGGACCGACCTCCACCACACTCGCCGGCAAGCGGCGGTCGGATGTCCCGATCGGTGCAAGGCCAGGCCGCGGCGACAGCTTTTCGATCGCTTCCAGCGAAACGAGGCGCGTCGGCGCCAACGCTCGCGGATCATAGAGGAGCAGCATCGGCACGCTCGCGAGGCCGAACTCGTCCTCGTGGAGGATCCGCGCGGCGAGCAAGTGCCCCAAGAGGCGCTCGCGCGCGCGCTCATCTGGGCCGAGTGCCCCAGCCAGATCCGCGACGATTTCTTCGCGTGTGCGCAGCAAACCAATGAGGACAGAGGGCTCATCGCTAACCACTCCGCCAAGGCCGCGATCTCCGAGCGCCCGCCACAGCGGCGCCGGTATGACACGTCCGACCGCAGGCGAGAGCTCGGGATCGAGTGTGATGGCGCGGGCGCGCTCTTGATCGGTCGGCAGCCCAGCGCTGGAGCTCGAAGTCGCCACGATGAGGAAGCCGAACTGCCGTAGTTCGACCAATGCTTCGCGCAGCGTCACCGAGCTGCCGTCGGCGCGTCGGCCAACCACGAGCGCGAGCGACGGTGCGTCGTCCCACGCAAGTCGGAGCCTCGGACTCGAGCGCTGCTCGGCCGCTGCGTCGCGCGCATGAAGGTCGCCCGACTCTCCGGCTTGTCCGTCCGTGCTTGCGGAGTAGCGCAGTCGCAGACCCGCTGCGCTGAGCCCCTCCACACACGCCGTCCACAGCGGCGGCCTCAGAGCACCGTCGGTGCGGGTTGCTTGTCGCGTCTGCGAGATCACGTGAGCGATCATCGCGTCGCGATGCTTGGCAACCTGGTCATCAAGCAGCGCGGAGGTCCGATCGATCCCATTGCGGTCGGAGCGGAGCTCATCCAGGGTGCGGCCGTCTTTGGTCGCGATCCGACAGACGACCGTGACTCCGGTCATGGTCTTTGACTCATCCGTGTTGTCGGCGATGCGCCGTCCAAACGCGATCAGCACATTTCGGCCGCGACTTGCGGCCGGATAGCGATGCACATACGCGGTGATCGACAGCTGCAAGTAGGGATGTCCTGGCACTGTCATCCCCTGCACAAGCGCGAGCGGGTCGAGGCAACCTTGCAGAAGTGATTCGAAATCGAAGGGTTCAAGCTGCGGCACCTGGCCGAGCGCGGCGAGTCGAACCACCGGCACATCGGGCGGAAGCGCCGCACGAAGTGCGGTGAACTGCGAGGGCATCAAGAGCGCGACGCGTGGGCGGAGCGAATGGGGCACGCGATCTCGCTCCCAGGGCCACGCCACGATGAGTTCTTGGCTGCGAAGAACACCCAGGAGCACCCGATCGCGCTCGACCACGCGGCCGTCGGCAAAGTGCACGGCGGCCTCAAGTTGCCCGTGCGCACTGCCCAGCTCACTTGGACGACCGGCGATCAGGTACTCGCGCAACCACGCAACAAGCAGCTCAAGGTTGCCGTCGCGCACGACCGAGTCGCCGTCAATCGTCAGCGCGAGCGCGTCGCATTCAAGCGAGCCGCAGATCGTTCCCGGTGCGATCCCGTCGCTCGCCAATGCGTGATCGAGTGAGAGCAGCCGAACGCCATCGCGTACCAGGAAGCAGCTGCGGGTCTCAAGTTCGGGATAGAGATGCGCGTGGGTTCCGAGTGCGACACCTGGGGATGGCGCGGCGACCAAGATGCCCTCCTCAAGTCGCTCCCGACCTTGCGCCACGCTTTGTGGCGGCGCGACGCCCAGCAGCGAACTACAAGCGTCAGCGAGTTCGGCAACCGGATCGGCGCCGACAAGCCATCCCGTGAGTCTTGCCCCGAAAGACGCGGCGGGCGTCTGGGTGGTGACGACGATCTCGTTGGGCTCGAGTGCGTCGAGCGTGCCCGACGACATGACATAGGGATCTTCGGCCGGCGCCGGTGAGGCGCGGCGCTGCCAGATGCGACAACCAGCCGCACAGGAGAGCGAAAGCTGCTCCGGTCCGGTGGCCAGCAACGCGTTGATCGCCTCCGCGAGGCGTCGGCGCAAATGGGCGAGTTCGAGATCGAGATCGGTGCCCAGGACTGCACCCGTGCTTCCCTGCTGGGGGCTGGGGGGGATCTCGCCGCCGATCGCCGCGCTGAGGAAGTCTCGAAGCTCGAGCCGCTCGATCGGCAGTCCCGGCCGCGTGACACGAAAGCTCGTGCGGGTGCCCGTCGAGCTACGTTCAAACTCACAGCGAAAGAGTCCCTCGCCACGGGCACGCCCGCAGATGCGAAGGAGCGGCGCGAGATATGCGTGCTTTCGGCGCAGCGAGGCGGTGCGCACCGCGAGCAACGCCTCGGTCGCTTGCACAGAGAAGCGCCCTTCCTTCCCTTCCCCGGTCCCAAGTCGGCGCGGTGCGAGCGCGTGCTGGATTTCGATGTCCATGGAGATCAAAGGTTGCTGGCCGCAGAGAGAATCGCGTCTGAGCTGATCTTGGCGGCCGGCATCAGATGGGTCAGCGCCAGCGCGACTGTGCTGACGGAGGCCACCGGCGCGACGTCGTAGGTCCGCAGCATCGCCTGGACCAGAAGGTGACGGAGATTGAGGCACAGTTCGCGCCCGACAAGTGCGTTGCCCGCAACCGACTCCAAGGCGATGAGCGCGACCCCGGGTTGTGCAGGTTCACTCAGCACAAGCCCTGCAAGCGCAGTATTCGATCCGCTCGGCTCAAGAAACTCACCGATCGTCACTTCACCGAGCACCAGTCCCGCGGTCACCAAGAGATGGCGCAGCACGGCCGCGGCCGCGGCTCCTTCCTCGGGACGTCGCCTCAGTCGAAGCATGACTTCGCGAATCGGTCGGATGTTCACGCCCAACTGTGCGCCCGCATCCCGCAGTGAGGTGCCATCCAGTTGCTCACTGCCTACCAGGATCGGGATTTTCGCGGAGGGCAGCGCTGTGAGGACCCGTGCATCTGCGGCCCATCCGTCCTTCCAATGAGCATCGACGTCGATCTCACCCATGGACGTCGAGACGCCCGCTCCTTGCTGAGCTGCTGCCTCGGCACGAGACGTCGAATCCGCTGAGCGCTCACGCTGCTCGGGCACCGACTCCAGCCAGCTTGGATCGGGTGCCAGCGCCACAATGTGAGCCCAAGACTCCTTCGCCAAGGCCGCGAACGACCACACGCGATGTGGCAGCAGTCCGCGCAGGATCGGGCTTGTCCGAAACGCCGCCCGAAGCGCGTGATTCCCGTTGCCAACTCCGCTCCCAGCCGCGCTGGCTTGCGCCGATACACTGCACGCCAGCGCGAGCATGGCGAGCTGGTGGACGGCTTGAGCATTGTGATCGCGCGACCATTCCCCCTCTTTGAGCACATGCGCCTGCAGACGGTGAAGCTGCTCCATCGTCAGCTCCTCGTGAGCGGCGACGACCCTCTTCGCGATCGCGGCCCGCCCCTCATCGTCGATCACCTTGTCGCGCTGCATCGTCGTGCGAAGCAAGGGTGAGTCGCACCAAATACCGAGGAGCTCCAGCGCGTCACCCAGGCTTGGCCGTAGCTCGGGAAACAGCTCCGCCGCACTCCCCTCCGCGAGAATGAGCCCGCGTCGCAACAAGGTCGCGCGCGACGGAACTTCCCAAGAAAGCGCAAGCCGAGTCTCGCCCTGATCTCGGAGCAGACGCGGACCTCGGCTGGTTTGCGGCTCTTCTGCGATGAGTTCCTCGCCCCGATCACCTTGGCGGTCACAGAAGATCAGCTCGATCGGCGAGAAACGGCACCACCGCCAAAGCGCGTCGCGAACCGACTCCGCGATGGCCTCGCGCTCAAGGCTGGCGCCGCGCCGGTAGAGATAAATGACGGTTCCTTCCAGCGGCTCTTCGACGACTCGCTTGCGAAAGCTGCGGTCAGCGGAGAACTGTAGCTCCCACGCTTCGCCTGCCCGCCCCGTCTGCAACAGGACCGCGGCAGGCGACCACGCGAAGACGCTGACAAAGCCGATACCAAAGCCGCCCGCTTGGGTCGCATCGCCACGCTTGCCGGAGGAGAACAGGCGGGTGAGCTCGCCATCGATGGTCGCCTCATCCATTCCGCGACCAAAGTCGCGAAACTCAAGCTCAAAGACGCACTCGTCGCCCTCGCCTGGATACGACTCAAGGTTGACCTCGATCCGGTCGCTGCCGGCGTCGAGTGCGTTTTGGACCAGCTCACGGACGAAGTCGTAGGGCGACTGAAACTGCGCGACAAGTCGCGACAAGATCTGCTCGACCTCGGGGCTGGCCGTCGAATGACTCACGTGCCGCCTTCCGTGATGAATGATGTGTGCCCGCCGGCCGACGCTCGTCGAGCGGCGCCGTGTGGACTAGCCACCCGCGGCATCGCTTGAGGCGCCCGCAAGCATCGGCACGAGCGCCTCATCATCCGCACTCAATGCTTCAACGACCGCTGGCCAGATCGCGGCTGGGTTCGTACTCACGGGGACCGAGCGGATGCCCCATCGCTTGCGCGATTGATACCGCGTTGCCCCGGAAGGATCACCGTGGAGATCGACGCAGTAGTCAAAGCCCTCGTCTGGCGTGCAAGACTCGATGGCGACCCGGAACTCGCGTCCGTCTTGCAGCATCGTCATCGTGCCGCGGGAGTCTTGTTGTTCCCATCGAAACGAGAAGTAGCTGCCTCTAAACGCCGTCCCCCGGTGGCCCACGCCGACGGCTCGGCCTTTGACGTCGACGATCATCAGGCTGACGACCTCATCGCGCGCATCATTCGGGAGGTGGTCCACCCAAAGGCGTCCGGCGATGGACTCGTCCTTTTGCCCACCGCAGCCGGCGCTGAGTAGACCGACGAGGGCGAGCGCGAGGGTGATGCGAGGTTGGTTGGCGAGCACGGGCCTCAGCGTGGCAAAGGCATTCGCGAACGGCAAGCCACGGCGAGAACGCACGCTCTGGGCCTTCGTGATCCAGCGACGTGAGCGAGCGACCGCCCGCTTGGCCGATGGTGGGCAATCCGCGCTGTGTCAGCCGCCGTGTCCTGGTAGTGTCCGCTGAGGCGATGATGACTCAGCGGAGCACATCCTCATGAATCCGGACATGGCGCTCCTGCTCGCCATGACGGCGTCGGTCTTCATCATCGGCGCCGTCGGCGAGCTGACCTTCTCCCGCACCCGCGTCCCCGACGTCGTGTGGCTCATGGCCGCCGGCCTGATCGTGCGATTTTCCGGCGTCCTCGACCAGGCACTGCTCGATCAGGTCGCGAGCATGTTCTCGACGCTCGTGCTGGTCGTCGTGCTGTTTGAGAGCGGCACGCGGATCGTTCCTGCCGACCTTCGCGCTGCCGCACCTCGAGCGCTGCCCCTCGCGATCGGGACCTTCCTCATCACCATGGTGTTTGTCGCCGTCATCAGTGTGGTCGCGGCGGCCATCGGGATGGCGATGCCGACTGGCTGGACCTTCAGCCAGGGCCTCATGCTCGGCGCCATGCTTGGTGGCGCGAGCAGCCTCGTTGTCTCGCCCGCATTGCAGGCGGCCAAGATCCGCGGGCAGACGCAGGCCCTCATCGATACTGAGGCGAGGATTGGCGAGGCGCTGGCCGTGGTGGTCTCGCTGGGGCTTGCCAAGATCATTGCGGCGGGGAGCCCTGGGGCGAAGGCCACCATCGTGACGCTGGGACTCAACCTGATCGTCGCAATCGCGATTGGGATCGGTGCGGGCTGGGTCTGGGTGATTGTGCTGCGCCAGTTGCGGGGCAGCCAGTACGGCTATCCGGTGACGCTCTCGGCGATGATCCTGCTGTATCTGGCGATCAGTGCAGTGGGCACAAGCCCGGCCGCGGGCGTTTTGACCTTCGCAATCGTGGTCGGCAACGCGCCGCTGTTCCTCCGCGTCATGGGAATCAAGGCCGGCGACGAAACTGAGTCTGCGCTCGCGCTCGACGTCAGCGTCGTGGATACCCACCGACAGTTCACCTTCGTGATCAAGTGTTGCTTCTTTGCATGGGTGGGACTGCGCGTCGGTCCTCCGATCAGCCTCGCTGTGCTCGGGTTCTTCCTCGCGTTCGCGCTGTCTGGACTCCGCCTGCCGCTGGTACGGCTCGCGTCACGCGGTGCCGATGAGGAAGACAAACGGTGGTGGTTGCTGCCGATGCCACACGGGATGGCTGCTGGCGTGCTTTCGGTACTGCCAGAGCAGGCCGGCCTGCACGGCCTTGAGAACCTCTCGGCGATCGTGTTCTCGGCCGTCATGACCTCGGTGATCTTCTTTACGGTCGGCTATCGACAGCTCACGACGGACGGACTGTCAAACAAGGGCGAAGCTTCGCCGCAACCCGCCGCCAAGCCCCTGGGCCAAGAAGCGCTGACGGCAGTGCCAGTGCGCCCCAGCATCGAAGGCGGCGACGCACCGACGTCCCTGCCCGCGTCGACTCCGGAGTTCGCCGCAGCGCCGCTGGCCGCCACCGAGGTTCTGCCGGCACCGCCCGCACCGCCCGCGCCGCCAAAGAATATCGAAACACCTCAAGACACGCCCGCGCCAGGATCATCCAGCACATGAAGAGCGGACTCGATGACAAGCACGTGGCGATCACGGGCGCTGCCGGGGGCATCGGCTGGGCGCTCGCCGAGGCCTTCGCGGCCGAGGGGGCGCGTCTCAGTCTATTTGCGAACCGAGGCGCTGCCTCTCTTCGCGCCAAGATCGCGAGCGAGCCTTGGGGATCCCAGGCGCAGGTATTTGCCGCGGATGTGGCGGATCGCGACGCCGTGAACGTGATGTTCGAGCAGGCCAGCGCGAGCTTGGGCCGCGTGGACATCTGCATCGCAAATGCCGGCATCTGGCCGCCCGAGTCCGCGGATCTCGATGAGCTGAGTACCGAGCGTGTCGAGGACGTTCTGCGCACCAACTTGCTGGGGGCCATGTGGACGAGCGCGGCATTCATGGCGACGCTGCGTCGATTTCCGCTGCATCCCAAGGCTCATGGCGCGAGCCTGTGCCTGATCGGTTCGACCGCCGCGGAGTTCGGAGAAGCAGGTCATGCGGAGTACTCCGTCAGCAAGGCCGGACTGATCGGGCTGATGCGTTCGTGCAAGAATGAGATCGTGCAGATCGACCCGTGGGCACGCGTCAACCTAGTGCAGCCAGGATGGACGGTGACACCGATGGCCAAGAGCGCACTCCAAGACAGCGCAACGGTCACCCGCGTACTCACGACCATGCCGCTGCGCCAGCTCGCAACTCCGCATGATGTCGCGGCCAGCGTGCTGTTTTTCTCAAGTCCCGTGATGGCCCGACACCTCACGGGCCAGACGCTGACTGTCGCCGGCGGGATGGAAGGTCGACGGCTCTGGACGCAAGATCAGATCGACCTGCAGACGGTGCAGGATCGGATGGCGGCCGAGCCAGGCGAAACCTCCTAAGCGGTGACTCTCCCGCTCGCGACCGCTCTCGAGCGCGCTCGACCGCGCTCGACCGCGCTCGACCGCGCTCGACCGCGCTCGACCGACGGATCCCGCGCACGGCCGCGACCTGGACCTCGCCTGTCCCTGGAGCACATGTTCGCAGTCTTCGGAGCTGCAATGTGGAACCAGGTCGAACGCTGGCTGCCTTAAGGGGTGCGCGCGGCAGGGTTCGAACCTGCGGCCTTCGGCTTCGGAGGCCGACACTCTATCCAGCTGAGCTACGCGCGCGTGGGAGCGCCGTTTAGCCCACGTGCCGGGGCCACGCAAGCGCTGCGGTGGCGAGTCGGCCGCCGAGACTCTCCGCCGCCTCAATCATGCGTCATGAGGGCGCGAGCGGGCCGTGTCGCGGGGCGGCGCGGGACGGCGGCTCGCCGCCGTGTCGACCTCTGCGTGCTACCTTTTTTTCATGACAGCCCCGCTTGTGACCACCGCTGCCATCGCACTGTGCCCTCGACTGGGACTGCTTGAGCTTGCGCTCGACGGCTGGCTCGACGGCTGGCGCGAGCTCCTCGCGTGGCTGGTCGCATGGTTGGCGACGGGAGGCATTGCGCTCGCGCTGGGCGCGAGCGTCATCTTCATCGCGACCTGGGTGCTCTCGCACCTCCGGAGCGCGCGCGTCGAGGATGACGCGGTTGTGATGCCGACGCGGCTACTGCCATGGCTGGCGCTGTTGATGAGCTACGTGCCGGTGCTGCTCACGGTTGTCGCCGCGTTGGGTCTCTTCGTGCCTGGCCTGACGCCGCTGATCCTCAAGCTTTTCGCGGTAGCCGTGATTGCAGCCGCGGCGACCTGGGTGGTCGCCGTCGGAGCACTGCTGGCGGGCGGCGCGGACAAGGATCTGCGTCGAGCACGTCGCGCGCTGCTCCTGGCCGGGACACCCTGGTACGCGCTCGCGCTCTACCTCGCGACCTGGCTCTAAGTGACCGAAATCAGTCTGCGGTGATCGCTGCAGCCGACGGCGAGCTGTCGACTGCACCGATCGCATCGCACTGTTGCGCGAGTTCGTCGGCACGTTGCGGATCGGCGGAGAGCTTGCGCGCGGTCGCGATCGCGGCCGTGCAGGCCTTCCGATCACCCGCAAGCCGCTCGATCTCTGCTTTGGTAAGCCACAGGTGCGGGTCTTTAGGTGCGCTGAGGATCGCGTAGCCCAGCGCGGCGCGGGCAGTCTCAAGGTCTGGCGGCACTTGTTCCAAGGCGAAGCGGGCTTCGATGTAGCTCGTCATCGCGCCGGGGCTCACCAGCGGTGTACTGACAACCTCGCCATCGACGACCTCCCAGGTCTCCGCGCGCGCACCGTGGCGCACGCACGCCAAACTCGCCGCAGAGCTCAGCAGGACGGCGAACACGAAGTTGACCACGCGGCGACGTTTTTCGTGGACATCGGCTACGCGCACTGGTGGGGCGTGGGCGCTCGGTGACGCTGCATGAGATCGAGCCAGCACGCGGTCGTTACCTCGATCTAGAGAGGAATGTTGCCGTGCTTCTTGCGTGGATTCTCCTGCCGCTTGTTCTCCAGGAGCGAGAAGGCGTCGACAAGCACACGTCGGGTCTCCTCGGGACGAATGACGCGGTCGAGGAACCCCAGTTCGGCGGCCTGGTAAGGCGACGCGAAGAGCCGTC
>CAZVEM010000232.1:0-10077 GCA_964626165.1 uncultured Nannocystaceae bacterium | reverse complement strand
TGGCCGTCGAGTCGAGCGATCGTGGGGTCATCAACGACATCGAGGAACTCGGGCAGCACTGGCCCGCCGAGCATCTTGGTGAAGGTCTGCCCCTCTGCGAGGTCCTTTTGTCGATGTCCCTCAAGTCGGTGCCCGAAGATCTCGTGGAAGAAGACGCCGGCGGCGCGTCCGTCGAGGACCGCGGGACCGGTATAGGGCTCTGCGAGCGGAGCACTGCGCAACGCCAAGAGCTCGTCACGCAGTCGCTTCGCGGTCGCGAGGACCTCGTCTTTGTTCGGTAGTTCGCTGTCTTGATGCGCCTCAAAGGACGCGAAGCGACTCAGCTCCATGCCGTCGGGGGCCTGCGTCGCCACGCTGAGCATCAAGCGCAGCCGAACGCGTCCCGTGTGTACCTTGGTGCCCTCACTGTTGACGAAGTCGTGGTTCTCGACGGTTCCCTGCAGCACGACCTGCGACGCGAAGATGGCTGGGTCATCCGCGATCACCAACGAAGCCTCTCTTGTGATCGGCTCCCAGCGCTCTGCAATGCCGCGCAGATCCGCGGTCGCGACCGGCTCGAAGTACACCAGCGGCTCCTCCTGCGAGAAATCCGGATGCTCTTCCTCGCCTTCGCGCGTCACCATGCTCTCAAGCGTGAGCACGTTGCTGTATGCATCGCTCGCCGCACGGAACTGCGACTCGGTGATCAGCCAGAGACTCTGTGACAGCGAGAGGTCATTGTCATCCAGGGTCGTCCCGGCGCCACTGCCAAGACCTCGGCCGTAATAGTCCCCTTCCTGCGCACGACTATTGTCGAGGAAGGGATCGCCCACGTGGATGTCGACATCAACGACACGCTCCGAGTCGAGCGAGGACTTCATGATCGCCCCGTCGCTCGCCTGGACCCAGAGTTCGTCGAGTGTCACAAGATCGTAGGCGATGAAGTAGGCCGGCGTCTCGATGTCCTCCGCCGAGAGGCGCGCGAGGTTGGTCTTCAGTTCGCGCTCGAGCACCTCAAGGATCGGCGCCTGCGTGCCTTGCTTGGGCTCGCCAGCCTCGAAGACGGCGTGCGTGGAGCCGGCATTGGGAAAGCGCGTCGTGCCGCCCTTGCATGCGCCCTGCGCCATCAAGAGGGACAGCGCCGCGGCCGGTGCCCACATTCTTCTCGCGGGACGCGGTCGTGCCGAGCGCACCTGACTCGCGGCGATGGGCGATCCGATGACGAATGCCGCCCGTGGTGTACTACTCGTCAGGGGATGAAGATGGCTGGCGTTCCAACGTCGACGGCGCACGCAGGCAGCTTAGGCGTGCGCGAGCGAAAATGCTATCGCGCACACCTGCTCGCTAACGACCACGCTCGCGAGCGCGTCGCTTGACATCACGACTGTTCTTGGACTTGTCGCGCGCGGGCTTGACCGCCGCTGGGCGAGGCACCGGCTCGCGATAGAGCACGACGACGCGGCCGATCAGTTGGACAAGTGCGGCACCGCTCGTGCTCGACAGCGTCTGCGCGGCCTGGTGCCGATCTTCGACGAATCCCGGTCCAAGTCGGAGCTTGATGAGTCCATGTAGGTCGAGCGCTTCGTCGAGCGCGGCGAATAGAGCAGGCGTCAGCCCTTGCGCGCCGACTTGGACGACGGGCTCGAGGTGATGCGCTTGGGATCGCAGTTCCGCACGGCGAGACAGGGTCAGGAGCGTAGGCGCCCGTTCCTCGCGCGGCTCCTCCGGCACGGTGTCGTCCTCGTCGTGTTCGTGTGCAGCGTCCTGGGACGCTGCCTCGGAATCCTGGGCCATCATCACTGCGCAGCATTAGCAGTCCACTGACCGCGACGCGAACCTCACCGCGCGCTGCCGTCTCCGGCCGGCCTCGAGATGATAAGGCGCCGCGCGCAGGCCGTGCGGGCGCGTCCCTTACCTGAGTTCTTGCTGCCCGGAGAGCGCGGCGGGCGGCAATTGAAACCACGCGAGCCATTCGCGGTTTCCCTCACGCCCGCTGATCGGCGACTCGCAGTGATCGACGACTCCAAGCCCAAGCGCACGTGCATGGCTCATAACCCGTTCGAGGGCCTCGGTCCGGTCTTCGTCTGCGCGCACAATGCCGCCCTTGCCAACGCGTCCAGGTCCGAGCTCAAACTGCGGCTTGATCAGCGCAACGATGTCGGCGGGACGCGCCAAGAGCTCGACGAGCGGCGTGAGCACTTGCGTCAGCGAGATGAAGCTGCAGTCAATCACCGCGAGATCGGCCGGATGTGGCAGTCCTCCCGGCGGAAGGTCGCGGATGTTGGTCCTGTCCATCACCGTGACCCGTGGATCCTGAGCGATCCGCCAGGCCAGTTGCCCATATCCAACATCGATCGCGATCACGGACGCAACGCCCGCCTGCAGCAAGCAGTCGGTAAATCCGCCGGTCGACGCCCCAACATCGACGGCGGCGCGTCCCTTCACCTCCAATGCGTGGAAGTGGTCCAAGGCACCTCGAAGCTTGAGACCTCCGCGCGAGACATATCCCAAGACCGCGCGCCCCTTGAGTCGAATCTGAGCGTCCTCTCGGACGAGCGTACCCGCCTTGTCGATCGCCTGATCATCCGCCACGACCTCGCCCGCGAGCACCAAGGCCTGCGCTTTGCTCCGCGTTGGCGCAAGGCCGAGCTCAACGAGCAGGAGATCTATCCGCTTGCGCGCGGTCTTCCGGGTGCCGCCGGTCGCAGCCGCCGGCAGCTGCGTATCGGCCGTCGTCGCCGCTTGCGCGCGTCCGTGCTCGTCTCGCGTCACGTGCTGAGCTTGCACGGCTCGCTCGTCCGATGCCAGCAGCCTGTTGTCCCGGGCCTGGCGTCTGTGCTTGACGAGCGTCGCTCAAGCACAGACGCCTCGTGCTAGCGTGGGCGCAACGCATCGTGTCGCTGCTGTTTTCTCTTGTGCTGGGGCCAGACCCACGAGCCGAGTCGATGTCGGCCTCATTGCTGCGCGCGCTTATTTGGCTGACCAAACACGACGATCGCAGCATCCGCTGGCTCTGGCTCCTGCTCGTCGCAATGGCCGTGCTCGCGCTCCTGGCTCGATGGCGAGGCGCGCGTGATGCCAGTTTCATCGGGCATCCTCGCGCGTCATCCTTGGATGGCGCCCCATCCCACTCGGCAGACCCCTCGTCGTCTACCGCAGAGGCAGCCGCAAAGCGGCCCGCGCCCGCCTCGAAGGGTCTGGATGCGGGATCGTCACGCGCTCCGTAGCGCTCCGATGAACAGGCTCTCAGGAGCCGCGGGGCCGCTTGCGAACCCAGATCGATTCGGCTAGCTTGCGCGCCTCCCTGGGGCTGTAGCTCAGCTGGGAGAGCGCTGCCTTCGCATGGCAGAGGTCAGGGGTTCGATCCCCCTCAGCTCCACTTCACAACCTACGCGACGGATCTCAGAGAGACCGTCGTGCAGGTTGCGAAAACACGTCCAGGCACCGTGCGCGGTGTCTCGGAATGCAGGGTCGAAGGCAAGGTCCACCCGATCGCTCCAGGTGCTCGCCGCATGCGGTCTTGACGCGGCGGCTCGATGTGGCACAACAGGCGCCAGGACGCGATGTACAAGCTGTTTAAGCGCACACACAGCCCAGGCAGCTTCGAGGTCCAGCTCGCCGGCGCATGCGATCCGGGCATGGCCCGCGACCACAACGAGGACGCGATCGCGATCCATCGCGACGAGGCCCAAACCTACTATTTGGGCCTGGTATGCGACGGCATGGGCGGTCACAACGCGGGCGAGATCGCATCCGCGCTTGCGGTCGAGACGATCACGCAGACCATCAGCGAGAAGCTCGATCCCGCGGGCGACGTCGAGGCGGTACTCCGCGAGGCGTTCGCATTGGCCAACCGGCGCATCGACGATCATGGCGACCTCAACCCGGATGCGAAGGGCATGGGTTGCACCGCAGTTGGCGTGCTGGGCATTCGCCAGCGCATCTACGTCGTCCACGCCGGGGATAGCCGGGCCTATCGACTCCGTGGCGGTCAGCTCATGCCGCTGACCGCGGACCATACCCTGGTCCAGGAGATGCTCGACAACGGGCTCATTACCGCCGAACAGGCCGCCGTGCACCCTTATCGCGGCCGCATCAGCCGCTGCTTGGGTCATGGCAAGAATCGCAGCGAACCGACCATCAACCAGTTTGAGCTTGAGCGCGGTGACAATGTCCTGCTCTGCAGCGACGGGCTCAGCGATGTCGTCGACGAGACCGAGATCGCCGCGTTGATCGGACAACGCGACGTTCGAGACGCGTGTCGTCGTCTGATCGAGGCCGCCAACAAAGGCGGCGGACCCGACAACATCAGCGCGCTGATCATTCGTCGCGTCGTGTGATGCGAGGCAACTGGCTCACGGACCACACGCCGTGAGGGCTGTCGTTGCTGCGCGCTTGGTCGCGACGCAAGACATCGCCCAATTCCCGGCTACGCGTCGGTAGCCCGCGGACCGCGGACGCGGCTTGGTGGCTCTTGAACCTCGATGCCGGCCACGAGATCGCGGGCACGCACAACCTCGAGATAGTAGTCGGCTTCGCGACCCCCTTCGATCTCTCCCTCAGCGTGGAGCACCTCAAGGCGACGACGAAGCTCGCCGATGTGTCGACCCGGTGGCCAGCCGAGCGCTTCCATCATCATGTTGCCGACGCCGGCCGGCAGGGGTCGCACCTCGTTGTCTCTCTCCCGCAGCGATTCGATCCGGCGTGCGAGCGTGGAGATGCTGCGCAGGTTCGCCTTGCGCTTGTGCGCGTGCTTGGTGGTGATGTCCGCCCGCGACAGATCGAGCAGGTCTTTCAGTGCGGGCCCCACCTCCTTGTCGAACCGCCGCACCGCCGAATCCGTCCAATCTTCTTCATACTGACCAGGACGCAGGTGGAACAGGATGAGGGCTTCGATGCGCTTGCGCAGCCCTTCCTCAAATCCAATTCGCTTGCACACCGACTTGCGAAACATTCGCGCGCCGATCTCGGCGTGCCCGTGGAAGGTCACCTTGCCGTGATCGGTAAAGCGGCGCGTGGGCACCTTGCCGATGTCGTGCAGCATCGCGCCCCAACGCACCTCAGGTCGCGGCACCGACTGCCAGACGACGGTCTTGGTGTGTTCCCAAACGTCCTTGTGACGTCGTCCACCCTCCTGCGCGAGATCGACGGTCGCGGCGAGCTCAGGCAAGAGCAGCTCGAGCAACCCGGCCTCCAAAAGCCACTGCATCATCCGGTCCGGGTTGCGCTGCACGAGCGCGAGCGTGAGCATTTCGCAGGTCGTCTCGGGCGCGAGCGTGAGCACCTTCGCGGCACGATCGCGCACCGCCTGGGTCAGGATCGCTGGCGGGAGCTCTCCAAGGTAGGCGACGGCCACCGCGGGCATGAGCAAACAACGCGGCGAGTCGAGCCACTCAAGCCATGCCTGCGGATCACGAGCGCGCTGAGACGCCTCTTGTTCCGCGGCCGGGGACCAAGGCGGCCGGCGAGCGCCACTTGGAACGGCCGAGGACGATGCGTGCGCAGACGAGGACTGCGTCAAGGCGCCGGGGCCGGCAAGAACTTCGATGAGCCACGCGGCGAGCGATGCGTCCTGCGATGCACGGGGTGCGGGCGCTCGACGCGGCTCAAGGCCACGCCGCCGCCCTTCGTGTGGTCGCGCCCCCGCGAGCGCTTTCGACTCGACGGCATGAGGACGAACTCGCGGGCCGGCGCTCGTGATCGCTGGATCTTGGTGCCGGGGCAGCGCCGCGTCTTTGCCTGTGCGAGGCATGAGCGCGCGAGGGTACAGCGATTGGGGGCAGCCGCGTGGTGCGAATACGTAGAGTGCGGGGGAGAATTTGATGGCGGCCGCCATCCTCGCGCTCGGTCGAGCACAGTGGTTGTGGGGGTTCGGGCTTCCCAACTGCGCGACCTCGCGCCTTGGACCCTGGACCGGCCTCCGCGCTCTCTACAGGGCCACTGCCGGGTCTGCGTGGCCCGCGGAAACTGACGCAGCCGCGCCTCATCGCGGCCGTGTCTCGGGACGGCGAATCGGGGCCGCGGATCGGCCCCGCGCATGAGAGCAATCGGTGCATGTTCGCCGCGCGCGAAGGCGGGCCACAGCGCACTTGATTCGGGCCGTGTACGGCCGCAATCGCGACAACAAAGCAAGCCCGCGCGGATGGTCGCGAAGGTGCGGTTCTCACGGCTGCGTGGTAAGGTGGCGCGTCGATGTCGCAGTCCCCTCAGCTTGGGTACAACCACAACATCCCGCACCGCGGGCGGCTGTACCACGTGCAGACGGAAGACTCGGGCCTCAAGAAGGCCCACATCTTCACGCACGTCTTTTACGACGGCACGATCATCGCCAGTAACAAGGTCGAGTACGACCCGGGCACGCAGGTCGCCAACGTCGACGCGTACATCATCGGGTTGATGCAGGATTCGCACAAGCAGATGATCCGTCTGCTTCGTCGCGGCGAGTTCGACGAGAAGATCGTCCGCTACATCGGCGAGCATCCCGAAGGGCCCGCCAAGCCCAGCGGCAGTGATGATGCTCCCGCCAAGGCGCAGGCCGCTAGCGAGCTAGAGCGGCCGGAGAGTCGACCCGCGCCCGAACCCCGTGCGGTGGAGCCCCAGGGCCCGCCGCTGCAACCCACGACGGGAGCGGGTCCCGTGCTCGATCCGACCCTGCAGCATCCCGTGTATGGCTCCGCGGAAGCGCAGGCCCAAGTGGCGGCCGGTGTTGCGGCTCCTCCGACGGCGGCGACTCGTGGGCCACGCCGCCTGCAGCGACGTGTGATCGGTGGCATTGGCGGCAAGGGCGTCGCCGCGGGAAGCAACGCGATGATCGAGCGACGAGATGTGATCGTCGGCAAATTTGCTAGCGAGCACCAAGTTGCGCTGGACGAGGAGATCCTCGCATTACTCCGCGAGGAGTAGAGTCCGCTTTCTGTGGGCAAGCCCGCGTGTCGTCTCGCTGGGGAGGACGCGAAGGCCATTGCGGCCAATGAGGCAAACGTGGTTCACGTCGCCGACGTAGCCGACGTCGCCGACGAGGCCGCTGGGGAGTCTCAGGCGCGGCCGCGTGCGACGACCTTGGTCTCCTTCGCGCTCTGCTGGTCTCCCCTCGGTGCGTGTTGAGGGAGAGTGCCGGGGCAGGCGCCACCGTGCCGGCGCACGCGTCGCGCGGGCGTCGGTTCGCGAGGCGCTGCCGGACCCCCGGGCCCATGCGTTGACCGAAGTGGTCCGTCCGATGGGGTCCGTCCGATGTGGTCCGTCCGCTGTGGTCCGTCTGATGTGGCGCGTCCCAAGTGGTCCGCGGTCAAGCTCCCGGGGGCGATGACGTGGCGCACGGGGCGACCCGCGACCAGCGTCACAGATCGCGGCTTGCAGCATGGGTCGATGTGACGAAGTCTTTGCCAGGGGAGGGGCGGCACCTGCTCCAGCGCCGATTCGCTCATGTCCAACGCACCATTTCCCGAAGACTGCCCAGAGCGGGTCGTGATCTACACAACTGAGTGGTGTCCCTACTGCATTCGCGCTCGTCGGCTCTTGGCGTATCGCAAGATCGAGCATCGAGTGATCGACGTGGACGGAGACTACGTCGCTCGTGATTGGTTGCGTAAGCGTACGGGTCGCAACACCGTCCCCCAGGTCTTTATCGACGGTCGATCGATTGGCGGCGCGGATGAGCTGTCCCGGCTCGACCACGCGGGGACGCTAGAGGCGCTGCTGGAGCGCGACCCACCCTCCCGCTCGCTCTAGCGGGCTGTCGAAGAACCCCGCGCGGCGCATGACCGCGCACTCACCATGCAGCCCTTTGTTGCTCGTCGGTCACGTACGCCCGGTACGCTCCCTCCTCGCGCCTCGGTCTGCATGGCGATTGCACGTCCATGCGCTCCACGGGGGTTCTTCGACAACCTGCTCGCAGGCTGTCGAAAAGACCATGCGACGCATGGCCGCGCGCGCGCCATCGGCCGGCGGTCGGTCCTACGTCAGGTCCCTTCAGTGCCATTTCCCTGAAGACACAATGACCCCCCACACGAGGGCCGGCGCCAGCACGACCGATTTGCGCGAGCGGGACGCAGGTCGCCGGCGCGAGCGGCCGGTTGTGAAGTACGCTCGCGACATGACCGCCGAGAATCGGCAAGAGGAAGCTCCACTCGACCGGCTCGAACACGGGGAACACCCGCATGCGCCGCTCTCGTTCACGCGTCGCTCAGAGCGGGAGATGCTCGCGCGCTCTGCCGAGTTTCTTGAGTTGATGGCCCAGCGGCGAAGCGTGCGATTCTTCTCCGACGAGCCGATCCCGCTCGACGCGGTTCGCAATGCGATTCACACCGCGGGTCAGGCTCCTAGCGGTGCGCACCGTCAGCCGTGGAGATTCGTGCTTGTCACCTCGCCCGAGATCAAGCGCAAGATCCGGGAGGCGGCCGAGGCGGAAGAGCGTGAGACCTACGCGAATCGGATGAGCGATGAGTGGCGGGCCGCCCTCGCGCCTCTGGGAACCGACGCGCACAAGCCCTTCCTTGAGACCGCCCCGGCGTTGATCGTCGCCTTCCGTCAAGACTACGGCGTGGCCGCGGATGGCAGCAGGATCAAGAACTACTACGTGCAAGAGAGCGTTGGGCTCGCCGTCGGCTTCTTGATCGCGGCGCTGCACAATGCCGGTCTGGCAACCCTCACCCATACGCCGAGTCCGATGAACTTCTTGTGCGAAGTTCTTGGTCGTCCGCGCAATGAGAAGGCCTTCCTGCTCTTGCCCGTCGGGTTACCGGCGCAGGACTGTACGGTTCCGGTGCTCGAGAGGCTGCCGCTTCGCGAGATCCTCAGCGAGGTGTAGCGCCCTGCGGTGCTCGCTGCGCCGCACAGATCACTCAATCGCGCGGGCGCCTGCCGCGGCACCCTGCTGTGCAGACGATGGCGCACCGTGATAATCTGCCCCCGCTTCAGGAGCTCATCACCATGACAGCCAAACGCTTTCAGCCCGCCAGAATCTTCGCTGCAGCCGCCTTTGTCGCCGTCGCCGGCGTTGCGATCCCGGCTTTTGCCGGCGAGCTCAAGTTCGGCGAAGGTGCCGATTCCCTCAAGACCGATGACAACGGCAAGTTGACCGCGGAGGGCGCCAAGACGGCGATCAAGGAGCTCGACAAGGTCCCCGGAGAAGACGAGTGGGACCTTAAGATCTGGGCCAAGATCGACCGCGGCGGCGAGGGACCCCTCTACGTCGAGTTCTTCCGTGAGGGCGAGAAAGAGCCCTTCTGGCGCTATGAGGACCCCAACTACGACGGCGGCAAGTACTGGTCGCAGTCCGTGCTGCTCGAGGGCGCCAAGCAGTTCAACAAGAACCAGAGCTACATCGTCCGCCTGAGCCAGGCCAACGCCGAGGGCAAGGACATAAAGCTTGCCGAAGGCACCCTTAAGCTGATCAACACCGGCCGCGTCCCGGAGAAGAAGGCGGGTGAGGACGAGGACGAGGACGAGGACGAGGACGAGAACGAGGACGAGGACGAGGACGACAAGCCCGCAAAGGTCCAAAAGCCTACGACCGCAGAGCCTCCTGAGACCGAGGATCCCGGAAAGAAGCGCGGCTGCACCGTGACGGAGGGTCCGGCCGACCCCCTCGCGCTCGGCCTGGGCCTCGTGGTGCTCCTCGGCATCGGTGCAGGACGCCGACGACGGCAGCAGGCCGCCTAAGCCCCGCTTGCGAGCCAGAGCCGAGAGGAGCCTCCGCTCCGACCTCCTCACGTCCGCCAACTGGGCTCCCCGCGCGTGCGCGCGTGAGTCCGCGCTCGGCCCCGAATCCCCCGGCTCGTCCCGCAAGGGCGAGTCCGTGGAGGTATCGGCGATGCGAAGCACTGCAGCACGCGCGGCCGAGATCTCGTGATGTCGCATCGACCCGACTCGTCGTGAGCGCGAGCGCCAGGCCAAGCCAAGCCGAACCAAGCCGAAGCAGGCCGAATCGGGCCGAAGCAGGCCGAATCGGGGCGAATCGGGTCGAAACAGGCTGAAGCAGGCCGAAACGGGCCGAAACAGGTATGCCCTCAGGCAGTCCAAGCGCGGCGAAGGCCAATCGGAGGGCAAAAAAAAGGCCCGCTGCTTTCGCAGCGGGCCATAGATCTGGCAACGACCTAC
>CAZVEM010000231.1:0-10126 GCA_964626165.1 uncultured Nannocystaceae bacterium | reverse complement strand
GGTGTCATCAAGGACTTCGCCTTCGCCCTGATGATCGGGATCCTGGCGGGGACCTACTCGTCGATTTTCATCGCGACGCCCGTCTTTATCTTCGTCAACGATCGGTTCTACCAAGGCAAGGGCCACCTCCTGAGCGCCGACGTCGATGCCCGCAACAAGGGGACTGGCATGCTGCTTGGCGCTGGTACGGGGGACGACGAGGATCCGGAGGCCGCTGCCGCTGCCGCGGAGGCCGCAGCACCACGTCGAGACGGCGCCGCGCGTCGACGCCCAGCGGGTGGCGCACGGGCTGAGGCGGCGCCGAGCCGCAATGAGACGACGGCCGCGCAGGCGCTGTCGGAAGCTGTCTCCGCTGACGTGCCCAACAGCTCGGAGATGCCCGAGTCGTCTTCCGCAGACGAGGCAGAGACCGACGGCGAACCTGAGGGCAACGGGGGCGATGGCGGTGAGCGTCGGGCCACACGGCGCCGTCGCCGACCGGGGACATGAGCGGTCCAAAGGCCGAGAGCGCGGGCGTACTAGAAGAGCTGACGGTCCCCGCGCCACTCCTCCCGCGTGTGGGCGCTGCTCCTCTGAGCTCGCCTGCGGAACGACGGGCCGCCTCTGCCGAGCTCTCGGTCCCTGAATTTGCCGTGGAGCTGCTTGAGCGGCGCGGCATCGTTGGACTTGATGCGCAGCGCCGAGCGCTGGCAGCCCGACTCGATACGCTGCGGCCGCCGACCAAGATGGCCGGCTTTGAGGCGGCAATCGAGCGGCTCACCCGAGCGGTCGAGCGAGGTGAGCGGCTCGCCGTCTTTGGCGACTACGATGTCGACGGCGTCACCACCACCACGATCTTGAGTCGCTTCCTCGAAGGGGTCGGCTGCGAGGTCATCGCTCGCGCCGCTCGGCGTGAGGACGGCTATGGCTTTTCGCCGCGAGTGGCTGAGCAGCTCGCCGCCAGCGGTGTCAGCCTGGTGGTGACGGGAGATTGTGGCACCTCGGATCATGAGGCGATCGATCTCCTGGGGCAGCGCGGCATCGATGTGATCGTGATCGATCACCACCAAGTTCCGGAACGTCGCCCGGCGGTGGCGGCACTCCTCAACCCGTGGCAGGAGGGCTGCGAGTTTCCGTTTAAGGGGATGTGCAGCGCAGGAGTAGCGTTTTACCTTTGCGCCGCCTTGCGCTCTCACCTGCGTCGGCGCGAGCCCTCACGCGCAATCGCAGATCCGCGTGAGCTGCTTGATCTCGTCGCGCTCGGCACGGTCTGCGACATGGTGCCGCTGCTCGATGAGAATCGCGTGCTGGTCCGACATGGCCTGGCGGTGCTGAGTCGCCGCGAGCGGCCGGGCGTGCGGGCGCTCCTCAATCGGGCCGGGGTCGAAGCGGGCGCGCACATCGACGAGTCGGATCTCGGCTTTCGACTCGGTCCGCGGATCAACGCCCCGGGGCGTCTCCATGGGGCCCAGCCCGCGCTCGATCTCCTGCGTGCGTCGAGTGCTGCGGAGGCCGAGGGGCTGGCGTCCGGCGTCGAGTCTGCAAACGCCCAGCGCCGAGAGCTCACCACCGCGACCGTTGCTGGCGCGCACGCACAGCTCGGCGCTCGACCACAGCTCAAGGACGACGCCGCGATCGTGATCTGGGAAGCGAGCTGGCTCCCCGGCGTCGTTGGGATCGTCGCGGCTCAACTGGCGACGCATTATCGCCGACCGGTGCTCGCGCTCGGCTTTGATGCCGCCAGCGAGGTGTGGCGCGGCTCTGCACGTAGCTACGGCGAGATCGATGTCCACGCCGCGCTGGCCGCCTGCGTCCCACATGTGCAGCGATTTGGCGGGCACAGAGCCGCCGCGGGGGTGAGCGTGGCCACATCCGGGCTCGATGCCATGCGGGCCGCATTCGTCGAGGCCGTCGCAGCGCAAAACATGGGGCAGGGTGAAGGCGGTGTGGTGCTTTACGACGCCGAGGTACTGGATCCGACGGTTGCGCTCGCTCGCGCGGATTGGGTTACGCAGGTACGCGCGATCGGTCCCTTTGGCGTGGGCTTTCCTGCCCCCACGCTGCTTTGGCCCGACGCGGAGGTCGTTGCGATTCGACGCTTTGGCAAGCTTCGCGAACACCTAGAGTTGCGGCTGCGCGGCGGCGGCGTCGAAGTCGAGGCGATCGGCTTTGGGCGGGGCGCGCTGGCAGTCTCCGCGCGCGATCGCGTCTGTTTGCTTGGCACGCCCGAACTCTCGACCTTCCGCGGCCGAACCAAGGTCTCATTGCGGATCGAAGGCGTCTGGTCGGCCTCGCGCTCTTGAGGGACACGCATGGCCAGCTGGCCCGCCAGCTATGGACCCACGGGCTCAAGCTCGCCAAAGCGCGTGTAGCACTCGGGCGGGCAGCCGGGGCCGTTTGGAGTCTCGGGTGGAACGTCGGGGCTGGTTGCGAGGGTCACAAGTTGGCTCGCGAACACGACCTCCTCGGCGGCGACGTCGACCACCATGACCGTCACGGAGTTGCGCTCCGCCGCGCTCCCGTGCAGCTCAAAGCCGCCCGAGTCGCAGGTGACGAAGTCAGGATTATTGAGCTCTTCCAGCGAGCCGGGATCGTTGCAGCGCACCATCTCCGCGCCTTCAATGTCGAGACTCAGGTCATAGGGCACGTTGACCGCCGCCGGGAAGGAGACGACCGCCTTGGGATCGCACCCGATCTCGGTACACGGGGCCGAGCTGCTGTCGCAGCTGGCCGTGACGAGAGCGAGGAGTGCGAACGCGAGCGCGGGAGGACGGGCCAACACCGCGAAAGCATGCCACGGCGCCAACCTTCGCGCGGGGCTCTGCTATGAACGCAGGGTGCGCCCGTTCTGGCCACGCGTTGCGCAGCCCGATCACTGGAGTGGCATGGTCGCCCGTGCGGGCACCGTGCTGCTCGCGGTCCTCTTGATCATTTCGGTGTTGGTCGGCCGCCTGCCGGCATCGTGGCTCGCGCTGTTTTGGGACCAGCCCTGGCTTGCGCGCGCCGCATTGGTGCTGCTGGTCTATCTGGCGTACCGCGTGGTGCAGTCGGCGGTCTACGCGACCTTGCCGATGTCGCCGGTGCTGTGGCTGGGGGTGCTGCGCGTGCGCATGCGGGGCCACACGCAGCGGATCCCGATCGCGCTCATCGACGCCGTCTTGGTCGACCGACGTCCACAGCCCGAAGGCGAGGTCCTGGTGGTCCGCCGGCGGGACGGCGAGCACTTTGACGTCTGCCCGACGCATTGGAGCGGCGCCATGGGCATCGTGCGAGGCCTCCATGGCGCGATGCGAAGCACCCGCGAGGAGCGGCGCAACTTCACGATGCGACGCGGACGCGGACCCGATACCTCGTCGGCTTCGATGAGCGGCGGCTAGCTGCGCTGGCCCGGGAACTCACGCACCACCGCGCGTATCGGCGGCGTCTGAATCAGACCGACCCATCCGCGCCTGCAGCAAGCGCGCGCTGAAGATAAAGCCCGCAGCGATCAGGAGGCCGGCGCCGAGGTGACTGCCGAGGACATGTCCGAGATTGGTCCAGGGGCACATCAACGCCATCGAAATGCTCGAGGCCACCATCGCGGCCACAACGATGCCCAGCAACGCCGCGGGGCGGCGCGGCTCAAAGACGGCGCCTGAGAAGGTGAGGACCGCCAGTCCAATCAGAGCGCCGAGCACTTCACCGGTCGCGCACGTCGAGTGCAGCGCGTGATCCATCGAGGGATCAAAGATGTTCGCGCTCCCCACGACCAGCGAGACCACGGTCGCCACCAGCACCAGCACACGCCCGCCACTCGACAAGACGATCGCGTCCAAGGAGACCAGCGGTAGCACAATCGTGCCCAGCACCAGCGCGACGCCAAGCGAGGCGACACTGAGCGACGAGACATGCGAGAGCGACAGCGGCCCCGAGACATAGGCCCACACCATCGTGAGGCCAAGCGCGAGCAGCAGCGCCGGCAGAAAGAAGCGACGTCGTGCCTTTGCCCGCTCCGCGAGCAGCTGCGTGATGATGTCGAGCGCGTTGGGAGCGGGAGTTTGCGACTCAGACATCATCGACCTCCGCTTCGGGCGTGCGCATCTCGACCGACGCGGGCGCGCCAAGGGCCAGCCCCGGGTCCGCAGCGCCCCCCTCGGGCGCACCGCCGGGGTCACCCTGGGACCTCACATCGCGGCGTTTGGCAGCTCGAGCCGCGCGCGTCTCCACGGAGCTCTCGGCGTGGTCGCGCGGCGCGGCGCCAAGGAGAGCCGCGAGTGCGCGATAGGCCCGATGGGCGCGCACACGGATCGCTCCCTCGCGCGCGGCCAGCCGCGATGCGACTTCCGACATGGGCAGGCCCTGCAACTTGTGCAGTTCGATGACCTCTCGCTGACTTTTTGAGAGCTGCTCAAGCGCCGCTTGCACCCGTGCGGTGACCTCGGCCTCGCGCTGCGCGTCCTCGACCATGGCCTCGACCCCAGGGCGCAGGTCGGCCCCATCGACCTCGACGCCGTCGGCGAGATGGCGCCGTGCTCGCGTCTGGGCGCGAAGGTGATCGAGCGCGACGTTGCGAGCAATCGCCGTGTACCAGACGCGCACCGAGGCATCGGGATCCTCACGTGTCTCAAAGCGCTCCCGGGCAACGTGGGCCTTGAGCAGTGCGGTTTGGAGCAGATCGGAGGCGACGCTTCGCTCGCGGACATAGCCGAGGATCACGGAATGGAGCCGCGGCGTCAGCCGCTCATGGAGCGCCCGGAATGCTCTCGGATCACCGCCGCGATATGCCTCCATCAGCACGTAGAGTCCTTGGTCTTGGGACGCGCTCACTCGCCCCCCGCGCTGTACGGCATCACCCGCACCAATGTTTCAGCCGTTAGCACATGATGTCGCGCGACCGGCATGCGGTCCCGGACGCGGGGAATCTCGTCGAGGTCCAGCTCGCAGGTCAGGACGGCAGGCTCGCCGGCAACGCCCCGGGTGGCTTGCATCAGCACCCGACCCCAGGGGTCGATGATCATCGATTGACCCCAGCTGCTGCGCTCGGGGTGATGCTGACCGACTTGGGCGGCGGCCAGTACGAAGCACTGGTTCTCGATCGCGCGTGCCCGCAAGAGCACCTCCCAATGCGCTTCGCCGGTCGGAACGGTGAAGGCGGACGGGACCAGCAGTACCTCCGCGCCCGCTTTGGCAAGCGCCGCGAAATGCTCGGGGAAGCGCAGGTCGTAGCAAATCGACAAGCCGATTCGAGCGCCGGCGTGTTCGAGGATCGTGAGCTGTGTCCCGCGCCGTGTGCGACGACTCTCATCGAGCACCGAGCCGTCCGGGAGCCTGGCGTCGAAGAGGTGGATCTTGTCGTAGCGGGCCACGAGCTCGCCGCCCCGCAACGCCAAGAGACTGTTGAACGCACTCGCCGGCGTATTGCCACGGACGGGGATTCCACCTAGCACGATGCAGGCGTGCGGATTCGCCCGTGAGAGCGCCACGATTTCCGCCAGCGCAGGATCGAGGTGCGGCGCCTCGGCGTCCAGCACAAGGATCGGGTCGGGCCCGCGGATCATGCCGGCGAAGTTTTCCGGGAGCAGCACCAGCACGGCCTTGGTCGACAGCGCCTCGCGGACGCCGGCAGCGGCCGCTGCAAGGTTGTCCGCGAGGGACTCGCCGACGCGCAGTTGAATCACGCTGACGGGCCAACCCGGCACAGGGCCGGATCCTAGCAGGCGCTCGCGGGGAGGTTGGCGGGCGCTGCCCTGCATCGCGACTGGATCGGCAGCATGCAGGCCGCAGCGCCCTCGGGAGGCCGCCAGGACCTTGGCTTGTCGGCCCGGATCCCCTGTGTTAGCTTGGCCGCCTGCTTCGCGTCGCGTGACGAGGGAGCGGGGTTTACGCCCCGCTTTTTTGTTGCCCCGCGAGGGACCTGAGGGGATTCCCAGGTCGAGCAGCACGGTCTTTCTTTTCCCATGAGCCACAAGCCAAGCCCGCCCCAAGGCGCCTCCCACGGCCAAGACAGCGTCCACGCAGCTCGCCTGCTGGAGGCCGTCATTGCGCCCGTGGTCAAAGTGATGGGCTACGAGGTCGTGCTCGTGGAATGGGTCGGCGGCACTGGAGCACGGGTGCTCCGCGTCTACGTCGACCACGCCGATGGCGTGGACCTCGACGCATGTGCACGACTCAGCCGGATCGTTGGCAACGCGCTCGACGCCGCGGAGGAAGCCGAGCGCAATGGTTCGGCCGTCGGCGGGGCAGGGGTGTCGGCACTCTTGGGTAGCAAATACATGCTTGAGGTGTCGTCGCCGGGCATCGACCGTCCCTTGGCCAAGCTCGCCGAGTTTGCGCGTTTCATCGGCAAAGAGATCGTGCTGCGCACCTTCGAGCCGATCGATGCAAGCAGCAAGCAGAAGGTCTTTCACGGCTTTATCGAGTCGGTCGAGCCGGATCTCCACAGCGAGTCGGACCCCTACAGCGGCTTTGTGTCGCTGCGCGGCAAAGACCCGCTCGTGTCGGGCGGCGAGCGGCCGCTCTACCGCTTTTCGCTTGCGCAAATTCGCAAGGCAAACCTGGTGTTTGAGGGCTGAGGACAAGCAAATATGGAACAAGTCAATCTGGTCACCGTTGTCGATCAAGTCTGTCAGGAGAAGAAGATCTCGCGCGATGCGTTGATCGAGACCATCGAGCAAGCGGTGCTCACGGCGGCCAAGAAGGTCTTCCCCGATCGCGACATCGAGGCGGAGTTCGACCTTGAGTCCGGCCAAGTCCGCCTGGTGCAGGTCCTTTACGTCGTCGAGAACGTCCAGCTGCCGATGCGCGAGCTTTCGCTGGAGCAGGCGCGCCGCTCTGGCCTGGAGGCGGAGGTCGGCGACGAGCTGCTCTTCCCGCTCTACTACTCCGACTCCGACAAGAAGGCCCGGGAAGAGCAGGCACGCGCGTATCCGGAGATCGAGGCGCTGCAGACCGTCAACACCGCATTTGGCCGCATTGCGGCGCAGGCGGCCAAGCAGGTCATCATCCAGCGCGTCCGCGAGGCCGAGCGCGAGAACCTCTTTGACCAGTACAAGGACAAGAAGGGCGAGTTGATGACCGGCATCGTCCGTCGCTACGAGCGTGGCTCGGTGGTGGTCGAGGTCGATGGCGGCAAGGCGGAAGCAATCCTGCCGGCAAGCCAGCAATGCCCCAGAGAGTCGCTGCGCCCCGCGGATCGCATCGTCGCATACGTCAAGGACGTCGATAAGTCGGCTCGCGGCCCGCAGATCATCCTGTCACGCACGCACAAGGGTCTGGTGGAGAAGCTCTTCGAGCATGAGGTGCCTGAGATCTTTGAAGGCGTCGTACGGATCGAAGCATGCGCCCGAGAGCCCGGTTCGCGGACCAAGATCGCGGTGTCCAGCCGCGACCGCGACGTTGATCCCGTCGGCGCCTGCGTCGGAATGCGAGGCAGCCGCGTGCAGGCCGTGGTGCAAGAGCTGCGTGGCGAGAAGATCGACATCGTGCCCTACGCGGACGACCCGGCGCGATTTGTCTGCAACGCGATCGCACCGGCCCAAGTCTCGCGCGTGCTCATCGATGCCGAGCGACACACGATGGAACTTGTCGTTCCCGACGACAAGCTTAGCCTCGCGATCGGCAAGAAGGGGCAAAATGTCCGGCTTGCATCGCGTCTGACCGGCTGGCGCATCGACATCCACAGCGAAAGCAAGATCCGCCATGTGGAGGCCCGCAGCCGGGCAGAGATGGCGGCGATCCCCGGTGTCGACGCCACCCTGGCGCAGCGACTGTTTGAGCTGGGCTGGCGCAACATCCGTGACCTCGCGCTTGCGGATGTCGAGGAGTTGGGCGAGGTCGTCGGTTCGATGCCGCTCGCAGAGTCGATTGTCGACGTCGCCAACGACGCGGCCAGCGGCAAGATCAAGCTCGAGGTTGAAGAGCCCGAGCTGCCGCCCGGTCTGGAGGATGAAGACGCGCACGAAGATCAGTAGGCGCAGCGGGCGGGCGATACAGCCCCAGCGAGCGCGCAGCTTTGGGCGAGCGCGACGGGCCGCCGCCTCACGCGACGCTCGCCGCTCGCGTGGGCAAGCGCGCACCTGCGCCGATTCGACCGCGCGGCGACATCGCGTCAGGTCCGAGGTGCCCGCATGAGCGAAGTCGACGCAAGCGGGTCGCAAGCGCGCGGACCCAAGCACGATCCGATCCGGATGTGCGTGGGTTGCCGCACGCGCTGGCCACAGCGCCAGCTGACGCGGATCGCCCGTCGATCCGATGGTCATCTCTTCGTCGTCGGCGGCCCGGCGCCGTCCGACGAGCGGGTGGGCCGCTCGTTGCTGCGGGGGCGCTCTGCCTATCTCTGTCAAAAGCCGGACTGCCTGCGGCGGGTCGCGAAGGGAGCCGTCCTCGCTCAGGCTTTTCGCGGCGCCAAAGTGACCACCAGTGCGGCGCTGCTGGCGTCACTCGCCGAGCGGGGCCTCCCCTCCAGCGACGCAGCGGAGCCCCACCGGGCGAGTGAAGGCGGCACACCCGACGAGCGCGGCGCGGGTCGAGGCGACACACTTGGGCGTGCAAGGCGTGAAATTGCCGCTCGCGGGCCGAATTCCAGCGAAAGATCAGCGGCCGGGGTCGATGTCGATTCCGAGAGCAGGGCGGGCCCCGTCCTGCTAGGCTCCGCGCCGTTCGAGGCGGGCGCGTCTGCGCCCGCGAACGCGGCGCGAGGCGCCGTGGGCAAGAGGGACTACTAAACGCATGTCGAAGATCCGCGTCCATGAGCTCGCAAAAGAGCTCGGTACTGAGAGCAAGGCGCTCGTCGAAGAGCTCCGCGCGATGGGCATTTCCGTCAACGGCGTGCAGAGTGGTCTTGAGCCACATCAAGCTGATGAGGTCCGCCGTCGCCATTCAACGTCGGGCTCGACGAGCACGACCACCGCAGCGGCCGCAGCCAGAACACCCCGCACCGACAAGGCCGCTCCGGTGGTGGTCCCACCCCGTGGTGGACCGATCCAGCGTCGACGTGCCGTCGGTCCCAGCCCAAGCCAAAGAGCCCAACAAGAGGCCGAAGAGTCCGTGCCCGCCCCCGTGATCGCGACTCCGCCTCCGCCCGCCACTGTCCCGACACCAGCGCCGAGCGCAACGCCGCCTCGCGTCGCCACCCCGGTGGTGCGTACACCGGCGCGGGAGGGCGCAACCCCGGGCTCAACTACCGCCGCGGTCGTTCGTCGGACGCCGGCTGCGGGCCAAGACCAAGATCTCGGCGGCGATGGAGCAACGGCCGGCGCACGCCACCGCGACTCCGACTTGGGGGATCGCGACGGCGCAAGCGATCGATTTGAGAACTCAGGGGCAGATCGCCTTGAGTCCGCACCTGTGCATGACCCAGGGCCGCTCGATCGACGGAGTGAACGAGTCGCTCCCAGCGAGCGCGAGCAAGGTGAGCCGGTGGAGCGCAGCGAAGGTGCACCGATGCGCCAGGCTGCCGAGTCCCCCAGGATGCCAGAGAGCTTCCATCAGGGTGCGGGCAGCGAGCCGCACGGCCGTGAAGCCAGCGCAGATCCTTCGATCTCCGGTGATTCAGGGGCCGGCGAGGTCCGGCCCGAGGTCGCGGTGGGGGCTCGCATCGAGCTTCCCCGTGGCACCCGCCGACTTCCCGGCGGCATGGCAGAGCGCATGGTTCAGCCGGTCGTGCATCGCACGGAGAACCGCTTTGAGAACCGGGGCGAGAACCGAAGTGACGGCGGACGGCCTGGTTATGCGTCGCGTTCGCAAGGCTCCGCCGCTCCGCCCGTGGTCGATACGCGCGCGAGCGCGGACGCTCGCATCGGCATGCGCCCTGCCTCCAATCCAAGCGCGGAGCCGGCTCGCGATCTACGTGAACGAGCCCCCGCGGCTGCAACGCCCGCGGCAGCGTCGGGCGCCGTGGCCGAGGTCGATGTGACCGGGGATGTGGCGCCCGGCATCGTCGACGAGGACGGCCGCGTCATTCGCAACGAAGACGGCGTCATCGTGGGCATTCGGACCAAGCAACAAGGTCCACGTGTCGTCGGTGTCATCCAGCTCGATCCCCGTCGTGCTCGCCAGACGCAGCAAGTGATCATCACGGAGGCAGGCAAGACCGATGCCGCCGGTCGAGCGACCCGCCGCAAGCTTCGCGAGGAACGTGCGCAAGCCGTCTCCAAGCGTAAAAAAGCGC
>CAZVEM010000230.1:4410-10184 GCA_964626165.1 uncultured Nannocystaceae bacterium | reverse complement strand
GTAGGTCGTTGCCAGATCTATGGCCCGCTGCGAAAGCAGCGGGCCTTTTTTTTGCGCACCGATTGGCCTTCGCCGCAGGCGAGGATGGCGGGATGCATGCCCCGGGTTCGCTCGGGCGGTCGTTTCCCTACGGCGATCTTTCGGTCCCACGGCGTGAGCGCTTTGCCCGTCGCGTTCGAGGTTGGACGTCAAGGTGGCGACGGCCGGGGAGCTCACCTTGAAGCTCCCTGGGCGCCTCCGCGAGTTGCAGGGGGTCTATCTCCGCCTCAACGATGACCGCCATCACGCCCATCGTCGCGACAATCTCGTCCGCGAAGACGCCGCCCTCGATGGTGAGGCCGTGTTGTGGCGCAGGATCCCCGTACGGAATGTGGGGGGAGTTGGTGCCGTCCCCGGTGAGCGACGGCGGTCGAACGTCGTCATCGTTCTCGTTGAGCCGAGAATGGGCCTCGAGGTCGGGCTCGATCGGACTCGTTCCATGGGGCGTGCACGCAGTCGCGACCAGTAGCGCCGCGAGAGCGAAGCTTGGGCTCTGCCAATGTGCCAGCGAGAAGCGCGGTGTCGGACTTGGCGGAGCAATGATCGCGCAGATGCGTTTTTCCCCACTGCCGCGTAGGAGCGCGATGAGGTCGTCGTCTGCAATCGCCCGAAGGTCATGCACGATGCGGTCGCAGTGCCGACAATGGCCAGGTCCTTCGACCTGCTCGGCGATGGGGCAGGGACTCGCAATCTTGAGGTGGTGTCGAAGTGTGCGCATCGTTGGCTCCTGCGCTCACATCGAGCGCGCAACTGGCTCCTGGGCATGGAGGGCGGCCCTCCATGTGGCTTTGTGAAGAACGGCGGGCGCTACAACGGGTGCCCCCGTGATTGCTTGCGCCCACGCCCGAGGTCGACAGCAGGGTCGGTCTAGAGTTCCGATTCGCGGGATTGCGCTATCGGCCCGGGTGCCGGATTGCACCTCGCTGCGACACCGTTGTGTCTGCACTCGTGGCCGCTTGAGACGGATGCATGGTCCCCCTCGTCGTGCTCTTGAGACCGGCCCTAGACCGTGCGGGGGGGCGGAAGTTCCCCAAGGACCCGCGATGGCAACTGCCACACGCTCCCCCTAATCTGCGCGGGAATGGACGTCTCGGACCTCAACGACAGCCTCGCCGGTCAGGATCGCGCGTCGCTGGAGGACTGGCTCGCGGGATGTGGCGCCTCAAAGACGCACGCGCGCAGGGTCCTTCGCGCCTACCACGATGGCCTCGGCGTCTTGGATGTTGACTCCCTCTTGCTCGGCAAAACTCTCACCGGGGCGTTCGCGCGACGATGGCTTGAGCCGACAACGTCGGAGCACAGCCGAGTGGTTGCTGCGGATGGCACGGTGAAGCTGCTCTTGTCACTTCGACGAGGTGGTGCGGTCGAGACGGTGATGATGCCCTCGTACCGCCCGGGCGAGGCCTGGTGCTGCGTGTCTTCGCAGGTCGGATGCGCGATGGGGTGCGACTTTTGTGCCAGCACACGGGGCGGCCTCGAGCGCAATCTCGAGGTCGACGAGATCGTCGAGCAGTATCTCGCCGTCGGTCGCGTCGCCGCCGAGCGAGGGCTTCGGCTGCGGACGTTGGTGTTTATGGGGATGGGCGAGCCCCTCCACAACTACGACGCGGTCACACGTGCGCTCGACATCATCGCGCAGCCGGGACTGGGAAACCTCGGCTGGAGTCGCATCACGGTGTCGACGGTTGGGATCGTCCACGGCATCGAGCAGCTCGCGTCGCGGCCACAGCCACCCTCGCTGGCACTGAGCCTGCACGCGCCCGACGACGAGACACGACAGCGCATCGTGCCGACCAGCCGTCGCTATGACGTCGCCAGCATCCTCGCGGCTGCGCGTGCGTATCAGGAGCGAACCGGGAAGATCGTGACCTTGGAGTACTGCCTCCTGCAGGGCGTCAACGACCACGACTGGCAAGCCGAGCTGCTCGCGGAGCGCATCCGGGGATTTGGCGCCCACGTCAACATCATTCCGTACAACGCCACCGGGGCGGGACGTGACGGCGTGGTCTACATCCGACCCGGCGAACGCCGCGTCATGCAGTTCGTCGACATCCTTCGCGCCCGAGGGGTGGTTGCGCACGTCCGTGTCGCGCGCGGCGATGACGTCGCAGCTGCGTGCGGGCAGCTGCGTGAGGTGGCGATGACGAGTTCTCCGATCGCCGGCTGACGGAGGATCGCGCGCACTATCGCGCGGTCGATCTGAAGGAGGATGCGGCGCGAGCAAGGCACGGCTCTCCAACGCGCTCGCGTCGTCTCCTCGATCTCGAACTTCGGTGCCCGGACTGCGGTGCTCAAGCTGCGGCGCCCGAAGTGCGGCGCCCGAAGTGCGGCGCCCGAACTGCCGCGCCCGAGCGTGGTGCCGGGGTCCGCCCACGGCAGCCAAGGTGCCTGAGCTGCCGCACCCGAGCGGCAGCGCTCAAGCTCCGGCGTCCGGACTGCCGTGCCCGGGCGGCTGCGTCCGCGCCGTTGCGCCCCATTCGGGCGCGCTAGACCGCTGCCTAATTTAATGTTACACATAGTAACGTGAAAACGGAGCGAGCGAGAAGCTACCAGCAGACCGCGCGTGCGGAGGCGACGCAGCAGACCCGTCGCAACATCGCGAACGCCGTCGTCGAGCTGTGGCGCCGCAAAGAACTCGACCAGATCACGCTCGACGAGATCGCAGAAGAAGCGGGAACGACTCGCCAGACCCTGCTGCGGCACTTTGGATCGAAGGACGGCCTCGTGGATGCGCTGATTGTGGAGGGCACAGCCATCGAAGAGCATCGATCCCAAGCAGCGCCTGGCGACGTCGCCGGCGCCCTGACGATTTTGCTTGAGCACTACGAGCGCGACGGTGATGCCGTGCTTCGCGGCCTCGGGTTGGAGAATCGCTCAGAGGCCGCCAGTAAGGTCATCGCTCACGGGCGCCGTGTCCATCGCAAATGGTGTGAGCACGTGTTTGGCCCCTTCCTTCCGACGCCCCGACGCAAGGACTACCAGGCTCGCGTCGACGCCTTCGTCGCAGCGACGGACATTTACCTCTGGAAGCTGCTCCGCCGTGACCTTGGCCGGAGCGTAAAGCAGACGCGGGAAGCGCTCGAGCTGCTTCTCGTTGGCCTGACCACCGCACGCGACAAGGAGCGATCATGAGCACCGACAACAACTATCTCTTCGTCACTTGGGAAGGGGGCGGCAACATTCCGCCTGTGCTTGGTGCCGCTCGGCGGCTCGTCGACCGCGGCGCGAGAGTGAGAGTATTGACCGAACCCTGTCTCCGTGAGGCGGTCGAACAGATCGGCGCACGCTACGTACCCTTCACCGAGCACTTTGTCCGATCCGATCGTGGCCAAGACCTCATCGGTGATTGGAAGGCACGCACGCCGCCGGGAGCCCTGGCGGCTTCGCTTCGGCAGGTCGTGCTTGGACCGGCGGCAATCGTGGCGAGGCATGTCTCGCAAGCGCTCGACGAGGAGCCGGTCGAAGCGATCGTGGTGGACTGGCTCTTGCCGGCCGCGCTCGCCGTAGCGGAAGCTCGTGGCATCCCCAGCGCGGTTCTCTTTCACTGCCCAAATATGCTGCCGGCACCTGGTCGGCCGGCGGGACCGATGGCGCCGGCGACGGGCGCGCTTGGTCGACTCCGTGACCGAGTCATGTGGAGCATGTTCCGAAAGCTCACGATGCGACACGCGCGGGACTTCAACGCGATGCGTCTCGCATTGGGGCTGGCACCGCTCGCAGAACCTCTCGACCAATTCAAGACCGCCGATCGCATTCTCTTGCAGACGACTCCCGAGCTCGACTTTCTCGGCGCGCCAGATCCCGAGAACCTCGTCTACGTGGGTCCGGTCCTCGACGAACCAGACTGGCTCGGCGACACGGGCTGGCAAAGTCCGTGGCCCACCGACGATCGACGACCCTTGGTGTTGGCGAGCCTGTCCTCGACATTCCAGAACCAGCACGCGCTCCTCCAGACGATGATCACTGCGCTGGGCATGCTTGACGTTCGAGGCCTCGTCACCTTAGGCCCCGCGATGGCGGGGCACACCTTCGAGAAGCCCGACAACGTGGTGCTGGTATCCTCTGCACCCCACGGCCAGGTCTTCCCGCACGTGGACGCCTTCATCACGCACTGCGGCCATGGATCGACCGTTCGGGCCCTCTCGCATGGGGTGCCGCTCGTCGCCCTACCCATGGGACGCGACCAGGACGGGATGGCAACCCGAATCGTGCACAAGGGTCTTGGCCTCGCACCACGACGCACCGCCCCCGCGATTGCGCGAGCGGTACAGACGGTGCTACGCGACCCCACGTACCGCAACGCAGCTCGCAAGATGGCAGAGCACATCCGTCGCGATGTCGCCGCGGACCGGCTGACCGCAGAGCTCCTAGGGTTGGCCTCAGATGCAAGGATGCCCGCCGCCGCGTCGGCCTCGCGGATTGCCGACGTCGCTTGAAGCACGCAACGCAGACCCGCCGCGCCAAAGACGTGCGCGGCGAGGTCCGCTTTCAGCTGGATGCGTCACTCGCGGCGCGCTTGCTCGCTGCCAAGCACGAGATTTGCGACGAAGTCACCGTAGGCGTCCTTGATCGGCAGCTCGAACTCGGTCGTGAGGGCGCGCCGCTCCGCACGGATGAGTTCGCCCGATCGGGGATCCTCACCGAGCTTCTCGAAGCTTTGCCAGTGGACTCCGACACCGCGGCGCTGCCAGGCAGGCAACTCGTTGAAGTTGGTACCCCTCGAGTAGAGAAGTTCGTTCTTCTCGGCGACGGACAGACCGGCGAGCCGACGAGTGACCTGCGTCGGGCTTAAGCCCTCGCTTCGCAGGCGCCAGTAGCAGTGAGCGCTGAGCGAGTTTCGATGTGCGTCTTCCTGACGCCACTTGAAATAGTCGAAGATCAACTCAAGCGTCGTGAGCTGAGAGATCCTGCAGTCGAAGGCCGCAAAGTCTCCCAGCAGCGTGCTGAACTTCGCACTGGCTTCAGCGGCGAGGACCGACACAAGCTTCCGGAGCTTTCGCCCAAAGGTCTGGTCATCTCGGTGAAAGAGCAGCGAGATCTCGTCGCTCTGACAGTACCCGTAAAGAATACGCGCACCGACATCGCTCATCAGATAGCGCGTCGTATCGACCATCATGTCTCGCACGCGCACATCGAAGGGCGCTTCAAACGCGTGCGTTTCCTTCGTCAGTCGTGTGAAGGACCGGCCATCGATTCGCGCCACCATATAGATCCCCGGCAAGACGCAGTGGTCGTGCGCGGTCTCAAAGAGTCGCATCCGGCTATCAAGTTCGTTGAATTTCATGGGTCTCTCCAATCCTCGACCCGTAGGCCGTCGTTCATGCTCACGTACTTAAGTTCGTCGTATCCCTCGTCTCGAGTCGGAATTTCAAGACGAGCGGCTGCCGCGAGAATTGCGGCGTCAGGTACTCGCGCAGAACCTGTCCGCCGCTCGTTGCGCTCCAGCGATTCGGAAATCACCGAGCGAAAGTAGTAGCCGACAACGCGGAAACCTGAGGCTTTGGCTGGCCTGAGGTAGGCCGATCGCTCGGCTTTCGTGAGGTTTGCATTGTCGACAACGAATGACTGTTTGGCCGCTACGCAGGCGGCCAAGAGAAGCTTTTCGCGATGGCGGCTCTTGAGCATGTCGAGATTGATGCGGATATGTGTATCCACGAATCGCTCGCGGAAGAGTGAGCTCTTTCCCGCTGCGGGGATTCCAGTGAAGATGATGAGTTCCATCGTTTGCTGACCTT
>CAZVEM010000230.1:0-4310 GCA_964626165.1 uncultured Nannocystaceae bacterium | reverse complement strand
CTTCTGCTGACCTTCTTCTGCTGACCTTCTTCTGCTGACCTTCTTCTGCTGACCTTCTTCTGCTGACCTGCTTCTGCTGACCTTCTTCTGCTGACCAATTCTCGCTGACCTTCACTCGATCCCCTGCAACGGGCCGCCTTTGGATGTCGCTGGCTCCGAGACCGCGCGGACTCTCGTCAGCAGCGAGAGTTCCGCGATGGGCTGCCGGCGGGCCTCCACACGAAGCGGCCGCGCCTCGTGTGAAGGCCCGCCGAAGCAGACTTTTCCGAAGCAGACTTTGCCGAAGCAGACTTTTCCGAAGCCGACGTCGTCGAAGCGGACTTCGCCAAACAGGACTTCTTCGAAGAGGACGTCCGCGATCCCAACCTCGACAGCCTGCTAGTGTCCTCCCGCCGCCTCGATGGCGGCGAGAAGTCGTTCGATGCCGAGGGCCCAGCCGCAGCCTTCACGGTAGGATCTGCCACCTGCGATCTGAATGGATGACCCGGCGATCGCACACCTCACTTCAAAGGTCGAACCAGTGTCGTAGTCGCGGCGAGGAAGTAGAACGTCGCTCAGTTGCAAGCCCAGTCCCAGTACATCCAAGCCCTGTCGAGAGAGCACAGCTCGGAGCGCTTGCCGTGCCTCGACTTGCGACGGCTCGGATTCCCCGCCGAGGATCTCCACTCCGACCTGGGTGAACTCGCGCGAGCGCCCGCTCTCTGCGGGCTCATACCGAAAGCAGCGCGAGACGTAGAAGACTTTCAGGGGCCGAGTTTCGCGGCGCCCCCAGTCCTCCTGCCACCGTCCTTGGATGACCTTGGTGACGTCGGAGATCAGAGAAAGTGGCTGGCTCGCCGCGTCTTCGAACGAATAGACGTCGTCTGACGCCGCATCCCCGCTGCTCCTCGCAAGGGGGTCTTGGCCCCAGAGCGAGGGAACGACGACCTCCTCAAATCCCAGCTCGATGAAGGCACTCCCGGGCGGAGTCGATCAACCAGATGTAGCGGCGGGCCTGAGCCCCTTCTAGAATGGTTGTTTCTTTCAGCATGACTGCGTTCTCCCTCTTCATCACGAAATGCGCTTGTACGACCGCGCACGAAGGAAATGACAGCCAGCCTCAACCTAGCTCCCCAGTGCGCACAATCATGTGCCGCCTGGGAGCGCTTCCCAGACGACCTACGCGTGTTGATGCACTGCGGATGCCATCGGGAATGAGATACGCGGGAAGTCGTCGCTCGTCAAGGGAAATTGACGAGCTGGAAGGTCCAGGCAGACACGCGGTCCGACCCACGAGGGTCGCGACGGTCGCGAGAGCTCATGACGGCTCGTTGCCGGGCTTCCACTTGATGTTGCAGCCCAGACTCGGAATCTGTTCGATCGAGACCGGACGACCGGCGAGAACGTCGGCGATCGCGGTACGAATGGAAGCGCCGTCACTGGGGACCTCGTTGGACGGGCGCGCGGCATCAAGTTGGCCGCGATAGGCGAGACGACGCTGTCGATCATAGAGGAATAGATCCGGCGTGCAGGCGGCATGAAAGGCCCGCGCGACTTCCTGCGTCTCATCATAGAGATAGGGGAAGGTGTACCCCACCTCTTTGACCTTCTCGGCCATGCGGGCCGGCGCGTCGTCGGGGTAGTTCTCTACGTCGTTGCTGTTGATGCCAACCATGGCAAAGCCAAGTTGCTTGGCGTCGCGGCCGAGTTCGGCAAGCTGCTGCTCCACCCGAATGACGTAGGGGCAGTGGTTGCACATGAACACCACCAGCAGGCAAGGCGACTCGGTCCAATAGCTACTCGACCAGGTGCGACCCGCGGTGTCCGGGAGGGAGAAGCTGGGCATCGGGGTCCCAAGGCCGACCATGCGTGAAGGCGTTCGAGCCATGATGCGGAGAGTAGCAGGGAGGGTCGAAGTCGCCGCGCGGCGTAGAGGTCGCGCGCAGAGGCTCATGTCGGAACCAAGCCTGAGACGATGGCGGGGACGATGGCGGGGACGGTGGTGGGGACGATGCACGCCCGGAGCGGCACCGGTGCGGGCGTGATCTCCGTGGCCATCTTCAGTTTCAGCGGCTGCGGGTGCTTCCAGGCCATGCGCGAGCTGCATGCGGCGAAGTACAGTTGCGGCGCAGGCCCGCACATGGAGACGCCTCCCCAAAGACAGCGCCTCGACAAGACCACGCGTGGCGCGGACGGATCCCGGCGGCGAGTTTCGCCGCTGATCTGGATGCTCACCCTTGGCGCCGTCGCGTTCGCGGTCGATGCGTGGCGCCATCCGACGCGGCGCCACGAGGTCGTCGTGAGCCGAGAACGCCAGATCGCGGCCCAAGGGGAACTCGCGCAGAGCCTCGGTCGCTCGCCAACGCAAGAGGAGCTGCGCGATGCGCTTGAGAGCTTTATCGAGGACGAGCTTCTGGAGCGCGAGGCTCGAGCGATGGGGCTCGATGTGCGCGACCCGATCATTCGTCGCCGGCTCATCCAAAAGCTCGAGCAGATCGAAATCGCGCGCGTCGACGCAGAGACAGTCACGCGTCAGGATGTCGAGGCATGGATCGAGCAACATCGCGACCAGTACTTGCTGCCCGAGAGAGTCGATCTCGACCATGTCTTTGTCGCCGAGCGGACCGAAACTCCGCCCCAACGGGTCGACGAACTCAAGGCCGCACTTGGTGGAGGAGCGGCGGCCAAGGGTCTCGGTGATCCTTCGACGCATGGCGACACGATGCGCGGGATGAGCAGGCAGGAGCTCACCACCCGCTTTGGCGATGAGTTTGCGAGCGCGGTGTTCTCCCACGCACAGAGTGAAGCCCGCGGAGATTCGTCCTCGGCATCGGCAGCGCGCACGGACGCAGCAGCGAAGCAGGGAGGGCTCGACCTGGCGGAACGCGACGAGTCGGCAAGCGACGAGAACCTTGCCTCAGCGTGGTTCGTCGTGCCGTCGAAGATCGGCTGGCACATCCTGCGAGTCCGCAAATGGATCCCGGCCACTCCCGCGCCATGGGATCGCATCGCCGCGCGAGCCACCCTCGATCTCCGGGAGGCTCGACGTGAACAAGCGCTGGCGGCATTGCGAGTTCGACTGCGCGAGCATGCGGTCGTCGAATGGGAGGCTCTCGATGCGCCGCCGTCCTAGGATGCACGGCGGCCTGATTGGCGCTTCACGATTCGGGACGCGGGGCACGTCGGCCGTCGACTTCATATGCCGGTCTGCATCGCGCCGGACGCCGAGCCTCGCGACTGCGCTGGTGCTCTTTGTTCTTGCGGCGCTTTGGATCGCACGAGCCACCCGAGCGGAGGCCCACGACGGTCGGCCCGCAGTCTTGATCTTGGAGCGCGAGCCTGAGCCTGAGCCTGAGCCTCAAGCCGCGAGCGACCCCGCGGGCGTGACGGTGCCAGGCGGCGAGACGGCGAGATGGGACGCGGTGTGGCGCGTGCGGACAGTGGAGGGGGCGGGCGATTCGGCACAGATCTCATGGGAGGTCCGACGGCCGTGTCAGCATCGCGAGGATCGAATCATGTGTCCTCAGCTTGAGGATCTTGAGCTCGCGCTCGTTGGAGCGCGTGGCGAGGCGGAGCTGATCGTCCTCATCGATCGCGGTCGCGACGATGCGCGTACACTTCGACTGACACCTGAGCACGCGAGCCATCGACCCTACGTCGGCGAGAACGTGATGACGGCGGGCGCCCTCGCGGTCTGGATCGCGCATGGCTGGCACCACATCCTTGCGGGGACGGATCACCTGGCCTTTGTCCTCGGAATGGTGCTGCTGCTCGGACCCTCTTTGCGGCTACTTGCGGCGGTGACCGCGTTTACGCTCGCGCACAGCGTCACGCTTGCCCTCACCGCGCTCGGAGTGCTGGCGCTGCCCAGTGCGCCTGTGGAGTTTTGCATCGCGCTCTCCGTGCTGCTGCTCGCGTACGAAGCAAGCGCTTGGTCGGATGGCCTCGAGCGGAGCGACGCTGAGGGACCAGCATCGACGGCCACGGTGGGGCTACAACAAGTCGCCGCCTGGTCGGGGGCCTTTGGTTTGCTGCACGGGCTGGGCTTTGCGGGCGCGCTCCCAGATCTCGGAATTCCCAGCGACGGACGCGTCCTCGCGCTTCTCGGCTTTAATCTCGGCGTCGAACTCGGGCAGATTGCGGTGCTCCTGTCGCTCTGCGCGCTTGGACTTGTCGCGACGACTCTGGTCAACGTCCTTGCGGACTTGACCCCAAAAACGCGAACCCACGATACGCCCTCAGCACGCCGCGCGGACGTTCGGCCCGGGCACCAGGGCATCCTCGCCACGGCGCATCTGTGCGTCACCGTCCTGCTTGGCGCGGCCGCGAGC